>NZ_AQGQ01000091.1 GCF_000388115.1 Aeromonas molluscorum 848 | reverse complement strand
AACTGACGCAGTACGCCTGGAGCTGCAAGCAACCGGCTTTCGTGCAATTCGGCCGCCCGGCCGCAGCCCTCCATCAGGGATTAGCGGCTCCCGCAGCCCTGCTGCTGGCGCTACCCAACCTGTTCCCCAATGTCAAAGAGGGGATGAATGCCCTGCGCAGCGGCTTGACCCGCTGGCCCCATCCGGCCGCTGGCGCCCTGCTTGCCAGCTTGGCGCACCGATGCAAACTGCGCCTCGGTGGCCCCCGTTACTACCAGGGTACGCTAGTGCGACTGCCGGTACTGGGAGATGGGGACGACCCCTCCTGGGAGAGCCCGCGCCAGCTGCTCAGGCGGCTCCAGTGTATCGGCTGGGGTTGGCTCGCTCTGGCCTTGCTGCTCACACTTATCGGAGGCCTGCATGGCTAAGTCCTGGCTAGCCGGCGCGCTGCTCTGGCTGCTGGCGGCGATGGGGCAAGCAGCCGAGCCGCCCCAGCGCATCATCAGCCTGACCCCCCATCTGACCGAGCTATTGGTCGATATAGGTGCGGAAAGCCGCATCGTCGCCACCGATGATGCGTCCGACTATCCGCCACAGGTGCGCGCCCTGCCCCATGTGGCCAATTATCGCAGCATCAATATCGAGGCACTGCTTGCGCAAAAGCCGGATCTGGTGGTGGCCTGGCGCTCGGCCCAGGCACGCATGCTGGCGCCCATCGAACAGCTTGGCATCCCGGTGTTTTACTCTGAACCCACCGATTTTGCCTCCTTGAGCCAAGAGATGCGGGCGCTGGGTGAGCGCTTGGGATTGCAACAAAATGCCAATGCCCAAGCCGATGCCTATCTCGCCAGACTGGCGACGCTCAAGGCCAAATATGGTCATGGTGAGTCCATCAGCGTCTTCTATCAGCTTTGGAACCCACCACTGACCAGCGTTAGCGGCTACGCCTGGGCGGCGCAAGCCATCACCCTTTGTGGTGGTCGCAATCTGGTCGATAACGCGGCCAGTCCCTACCCCCAGGTCGGGCTGGAGCAGATCATCAAGGCCAATCCCCAGCTTATCCTCGCTGGCAGCCGGGACACGCATGTGCTGGATCACTGGCAGCAGTGGCCCATGCTGGATGCCGTTAAACAACACAGACTCACCCTGATCAATTCGGATGAGCTTCACAGATTTACCCCGCGGGCACTCAACGCGGTTGAACAGGTGTGCCAAGCCATCGCGGCGGCGCGCTCTCCCCAACCTTGATCCGGAGGTCATCATGGCCCTCTCTCTTCGCCGCATTCCCTTCACCCTGTTATGGGCCACTCTGAGTGGTGCAAGCTTGCTTGGCACCAGCGCCATGGCAGTGGTTCCCATCGACCAGCAGACCCTGCAGAGCTGGCAGAATCAATCGAGCAAGCGACCACTGCTGCTGGATGTGCGGACGAAGGAGGAGTTTGCAGAGGGCCATATTCCTGGCGCCATCAACATCTCCCACGATCAGCTCATCAAGCGTCTGGCCGAGATCGGCGATGACAGAAGGCTGCCGGTGGTGGTCTATTGCCAAAGCGGGCGACGCGCAGCCCTTGCCGAAGCCGAGCTGGAAAAAGCCGGGTTTGACCATGTCTATCACCTCAGCGGCGACTATCAGGGCTGGGTGAAAAGCAAACAGACTGTCATTAAGTAGACAGTGGATGAAGTGACCTGTCGGGCCATCATCTGATTATTGTTGGCCCTGATTTTGCATTCAATCTCTCCAGACTCCTCTTCACACGAGATACATCTATGTTCAACGAGAAAACGATCCTGGTTACCGGCGGCACCGGCTCTTTTGGCAAGCGTTTCATCCAGATGGTGTTGGAGCGCTACCAACCGGCTCGTCTTATCGTCTATTCCCGTGATGAATTGAAGCAGTTCGAGATGCAGCAGCACTTCAACCATCCCTGCATGCGCTACTTTATTGGCGACGTGCGCGATGGCGAGCGGCTCGACATGGCCATGCGGGACGTAGATTATGTGGTGCATGCGGCGGCGCTCAAACAAGTACCTGCCGCAGAATACAACCCCATGGAGTGCATCAAGACCAACGTGGGTGGAGCGGAAAACGTCATCAAGGCAGCCCTCAACAACGGCGTCAAGAAGGTCATTGCCCTCTCGACCGACAAGGCAGCCAACCCGGTCAACCTCTATGGCGCCACCAAGCTCTGCTCCGACAAGTTGTTTGTCGCCGCCAATAATATGGCGGGCAAGAACCCGACTGTCTTCTCCGTCGTTCGCTATGGCAACGTGGTTGGGTCCCGTGGCTCTGTGGTGCCCTTCTTCGAACAGCTCATCGCCAAGGGGGCTTCGAATCTGCCCATCACCCATGCCGAGATGACCCGCTTCTGGCTGACCTTGCAACAAGGGGTTGAGTTCGTGCTGGCAAACTTTGCCCGCATGAAAGGGGGGGAAGTGTTCGTTCCCAAGATCCCTTCGGTGCGCATCACGGATCTCGCCAGTGCCATGGCGCCCGAGCTGCCGCAAGAGATCATCGGCATCCGCCCGGGGGAGAAGCTGCACGAGGTGATGTGCCCGGCCGATGACTCCTACCATACCTATGAATTCAAAGACTATTACGTCATCGCCCCCAGCATCACCTTCACGAGTCGTAACAATGACTTCGCGATCAATGCCCTGGGGGAAAAAGCGACGTTGGTCGAGCCTGGCTTCGAATACAATTCCCTCAATAATCGCCATTTCCTGTCGATAGAAGAATTGAAAACCATGAACCAGCAGGTGCTAGCCGAATGATCCCCTATGGACGCCAATCCATCACCGATGAAGATATCGATGCCGTCGTTGCCGTACTGAAGTCGGACTATCTCACCCAGGGTGAGATGGTGCCCGCCTTTGAACAGGGGTTGGCCGATTATTGCCAGGTCCCCCATGTGATCGCCTGCAGCAATGGCACCACGGCACTGCATCTCGCCTGCACCGCGCTGGCACTCGGTACGGATGATTGGGTCTGGGTCTCGGCCATCAGTTTCGTCGCCTCGGCCAACTGTGCCCGCTACTGCGGTATCCAGGTGGACTTCGTCGACGTGGAGCCCGATACCGGCAACCTCTGCGTGGCGGCGCTGCGTGAGAAACTGCACCAGGTTCAGGGTACTCCCCGCCAGCCCAAGGCGCTGATCGCCGTGCATCTGGCGGGCCAACCCTGCGATCTCGCCGAGATTGGCGCCCTGTGCCGGCAATATGACGTGCACCTCATCGAGGATGCCTGCCATGCCCTGGGGGCCAGCTATCAGGGGGACCCCATCGGCAGCTGTGCCCACAGCGACATGACCGTCTTCAGCTTCCATCCCGTCAAACCCATCTCCGACGGGGGAAGGGGGCGCGGTGACCACCCGCAGTGCCGAGCTGGCGGCCAAGCTTCGCCTCTATCGCAGCCATGGTATCACCCGGGACCCCGATCAATTGAGCACTCCCAGTCCAGGAGGCTGGTACTACGAGCAGCAGGTACTGGGTTTCAACTACCGCCTGACCGACATCCAGGCGGCACTGGGCTCAAGCCAGCTCCGCCGCCTGCCCCTGTTTATCGACCTTCGCCAGCAGTTGGCCGCCCGTTACGACGCCCTGCTGACCCGGCTGCCGGTGCAGCCCCTGCATCAAAGGGATGGCCGCAGCAGCGGCTACCACCTCTATGTGGTCCAGGTCGCCGACCGGGACCGGGTGTTTGCGCAGCTGAGGGAGGCCGGCATCGGCGTCAACGTCCACTACATGCCCATTCCGGCCCAGCCCTATTACCGTGGTCTGGGCCATGACCCGACCGATTACCCCGGTGCCCAGTCCTACTATCGGCAAGCCATCAGCCTCCCTCTTTTCCCAACGCTCTCGCAGGCGGATCAGAACAAGGTCATTCAGGCACTGGAACACGCGCTATGCGCCTAGCCTTGGGCACAGTACAGTTTGGCCTCGATTACGGCATCAGTAACCACGGTGGTAAGGTGTGCGACAGCGAACTCGAAGCCATCTTGGCTCTGGCGCGCCAGCTGGGAATAGACACCCTGGATACAGCACAGGCTTATGGAGATGCCGAGCTCCGTCTCGGAACCCGGCAGACGGCAGACTTCACGCTGGTCAGTAAATTAGCTCCCGGCATACAGGCTACCCATGTCGCAGCCCAAGTAGAACGCAACTTGCAGCAGCTGCGCCGCAGCAAGTTAGATGGTCTGTTGCTTCACCGTAGCCAGGACGCCACACCCGCCATATTCGAGCAGCTATCAGCATTGCAGCAACAAGATAAAGTTGGCAAGGTTGGCGCCTCTGTCTACTCTCCTGAAGAATTAGAACAGTTGTTGGCACAGGACTTCCCTCTGCAGCTGGTGCAGCTACCCGCCAACCTGCTCGATCAACGCTTCCTGCGCTCAGGTTGGCTTGACAGGTTGCAAGCATTGGGATGCGAGATCCATGTGCGCTCCCTTTTTCTGCAAGGTCTGCTGCTAATGCAGCCCGCACAGCGCCCGAGTTATTTTCATGCATTCAACCCGCAGCTAACCCGACTGGACAGCTGGCGCCCTCACCTATCTCCCCTGAGCAAGGCGCTCTCGCTGATCACTGCATTGCCTCAGGTCAGCCGTTTTGTGGTAGGTGTCTGTCATGCCCATGAATTAGCAGCCATAGTGGCGACTTATCGGGAGCTGGAGCCGTGCGATGAGTATGAGTTGGCCAACTTGGCATCGAACGAACTTCCCCTCATCAATCCCAGCCTTTGGAGATGTTCATGATCCTTGGCATTTTACAAGCCAGAGCCAACTCAACCCGGCTCCCAAACAAAGTGCTCAAGCCCCTGCTAGGCGCCCCCATGCTCGCCCGCCAGATTGAACGGCTCAAGCGCTCGGCCAGATTGGATCAGCTGGTGGTTGCCACCAGTGACCAGGTCGACGATCTCGCCATAGCGGCCCTCTGCGCAGAGCTGGATGTTCCCTGTTATCGCGGCCCCCTGAACGACGTGCTGCAGCGCTTTCATCTGGCGGCGCAACCCTTTGGCCCCAGCCAGATTGTCAGGCTCACCGGCGACTGCCCCCTCGCGGATCCCGTCCTCATCGACGAGCTCATCGAGCTTCATCTGACCGGCGGCTATGACTACAGCAGCAACTGCTGGGATCCCAGCTACCCGGACGGACTGGATGCGGAGATCCTGAGCGCCGCCACTCTCGACCTGCTGGCCGAGCGCGCCCAGAGCCCGGCCCAGCGCGAGCATGTGACCTACTACATCCGCCAGCATGCGGATCAGTTCAAGATTGGGACACTGAGCCGCACCCCCAGCCTGGCCCACCTGCGCTGGACGGTAGACGAGCCCGCCGACTTCGAGCTGGTCGAGCAAATCTACCACCGCCTCTATCCGGTCCAGCCCGCCTTCACCACAGAAGACATCCTCGCCCTGCTGGCGCGGGAGCCGCAACTGACGACCCTGAACACGCAACACCAGCGCAATGAAGGGCTGGCAACCTCACTGGCCAAGGAGAAGCATTCATGACCTCACGTTATCAGCATTCACTGGCACTCTCTGTCCGTGCCGAGCAGAGCATTCCTTTGGGGTCCCAGACCTTCTCCAAGAGCCGCCTCTGCTTCCCCTACGGCGCCGCCCCGCTCTTTATCGAGCGCGGCCAGGGCGCCAGGGTATGGGACGTGGATGGCAACGACTATCTGGACTTTGCCAGCGGTCTGCTGGCCATCAGCTTGGGTTACTGCGACCAGGATGTGAACCAGGCTGTACTGGAGCAGCTCAATCTGGGCTCCATTTTCTCACTTCCCCATCGGCTGGAAACCGAGGTGGCCGAACAGCTGATCGAGCTTATCCCCTGTGCCGAGATGGTGCGCTTTGGCAAGAACGGCACCGATGCCACCTCCGCCTGCATCCGCCTCTCCCGCGCCGTCACCGGTCGGGAGCGGGTCGCCGTCTGCGGCTACCACGGCTGGCAGGACTGGTACATCGGCTCCACCACTCGCCACCTGGGGGTGCCCGAATGCGTACGCGAACTGACCCATCGCTTCGACTACAACGATCTGGGCTCCCTCAAGGCCCAGCTGGAGGCCCATCCCGGCGAGTTTGCCGCCGTGATCCTGGAACCCATGAACGTCGCCTGGCCCACCCCCGAGTTCCTGCCCGGGCTGCGCCAGCTGTGTGACCAGCACGGCGCCCTGCTCATCTTCGATGAGACCATCACCGGTTTTCGCTTCCACCTCGGCGGCGCCCAGACCCTGTTCGGCGTCACTCCGGATCTGGCCGCCTTTGGCAAGGGCATGGCCAACGGTTTCCCCATCTCCGCCGTGGTAGGCCGCCGTGAGTTCATGGGCCGCATGGAGGATATCTTCTTCTCCGGCACCTTTGGCGGCGATGCCATCGCCCTGGCGGCGGCCAACGCCGTCATCAAGAAGATGCGCCGGCTCGACGTGCCGGCTCAACTGGCCGAGCGGGGCCAGCAACTGCTCGATGGGCTCAACGCACTGCTGCAACAAATAAACGCCCCGAGCTGGCTGCAAAGCGCCGGTCACCCGAGCTGGAGCTTCCTGCTGATCGGCGACTCGGCCAACCACTCCAGCTGGCTGCTGAAAAGCTACTTCATCCAGGAGCTGTGCAAGCGTGGCATTCTCAGCCTCGGCAGCCACAACCTCAATCTCGCCCACAGCGAGCAGGACGTTCACACCCTGCTGAGCGTCTATGCCGACATCCTGCCCGAACTGATCCGTCTGGATGCCGACAAGGCTATTCATCAGGCCCTGGATGGCGAGCCAATCCAGCCGGTATTCAAGGTGCGCTGAGTGCTGCCCCTGTGGATTTTCAGTGAGGGTGACCAGCTGCGTGGCTTGGGACACCTGAGCCGCTGCAGCGCTTATGCCGCCGCCTGGCGGCAACAGGGCGGCACTGTCCACTGGGTGGTCGATGGAGATGATCTTGCCAACGCCATGCTCAAGGAGGAGTACGTGAACTGGGACAACTGGCAACAGCAGCCCATCTCCCCGCAGCAGGCGGTCGCCATTGTCGACTCTTATTCGGCGAGCCTGACGACACTACAGAGCATAGCGGCGAGTTTTGTGCGGGTTATTTACCTCGATGATACCGAGCGCCTGGACTATCCAGAGGGGATGGTGATCCATGCCAGCCCTGGTACACCAGGCAACAAGTGCGGTGCCGCCCTCTGGCAGTGGGGACCGGGTTGGCAGCCCCTGCGCCCTCCGTTCTGGTCCGTTCCCGCCAGAACCCGGGTTCCCGAGCGCATCGAGCGCATCCTGATCATCATGGGGGGAACCGACGTGCGCGACCTGACTCCCGGGTTGGTCACCTGGCTACGCCAGCACTGTCCGGAGGTGGAGCTGGATGTCGTCATCCGGGAACACGATCCGCGACTGTCGGGATGCAGGCAACATCACCGCCTCGAGGCCAGCCAGATGGCCGCTCTCATGTGTCGCTGCGATCTGGCCATCAGCAGTGCCGGACAGGTGACCTATGAGCTGGCGCGCTGTGGTCTGCCGGGCATCCTTGTCGGCGTTGCCGACAACCAAGCCAGTCAGCTGGCTGGCTGGTGCGGCCCGGACGCCTTCCTCCCGGGCGGCTGGTGGCATGATGCCGGCTTGCTCTCCCGGCTGGAACAAGAACTGGCAAGACTGGCTGCACCGGACGAACGCACCAGACGAGCACACAGGCTGCAAGCGCTGATGGCAGGAAACGGCACCCTGGAGGCCCTCTCATGGCTCGACCAGAGATAGATCTGCAGCGGCGCTTCGAGCTGGCAGATGTCACCCTCATCCCTTTCGCCATGCTGGACGAGCAGCAGATAGTGGCTGTCTGGCAGATGCGCAACCATCCGGAGATTGCACGCTGGATGAACACCGGAGGTGACATCAGCCTGGAGGCGCATCGCGCCTTCATGGCACGCCAACAGCAGGAGACCCGCAACCTTAACTACCTCTGCCAGGATCCTCAAGGGATCCTGGGGGTACTCGCCCTGCACCGGCTGGACTGGCACAATCGACTGGCCTGGCTCGGGATCTATCGCAATCCCTGGCGCAGCGAGAAACGGCTTGGCGCGCGTCTGCTGACCGCCGTCAACCGGCTCGCCTTCGAGGTCGCCCATCTGCACAGTCTCAAGCTGGAGGTCGCGGCGGACAATGAAAGAGCCATCCAAGCCTATCTGAGAGCAGGCTTTCGCCATGAAGGCGCCTGGCGGGAGGCGGTCTATCGCCCCCATACAACAAACCATGTCGATCTCGTGCTGATGGGGATCACTGAACAGGAGTGGACACATTCATGACCCAAGCCATGGCTAGCGCCATCAATCCGGATCGCTGCTTCATCATCGCCGAACTGTCTGCCAACCATGGCCACTCCCTGGAGACGGCGCTGGCGACGGTACGCGCGGCCAAGGCATGTGGTGCCGATGCCATCAAGATCCAGACCTACACGGCCGACACCATCACCCTGGATTGCGGCAATGAGTATTTCCAGATCAATCAGGGCACCATCTGGGATGGCACCACGCTCTACAAGCTCTATCAAGAGGCCTATACCCCCTGGGAGTGGCATGCCGCCATCCAGGCCGAGGCGCAGAAAGAGGGGCTAGTCTTCTTCTCCACCCCCTTTGATGTCACAGCGGTCGATTTTCTGGAAGACCTTGATGTCCCCCTCTACAAGATCGCCTCGTTCGAAATCACTGACATTCCCCTGATCGAATACGCGGCCAGCAAGGGCAAGCCGATGATCATCTCGACCGGCATCGCGACCCTGGCCGACATCGATGCCGCCATGCAGGCCTGCCGCCGCATGGGCAATCATGACATCACCCTGCTCAAGTGCACCTCCTCCTACCCCGCTCCGGTGGAGGAGGCCAACCTGCTCACCATGCCCAATATGCGACAGACATTTGGTGTCAAGGTTGGGCTATCGGACCATACCATGGGGCAGGCCGTCGCCATGGCCGCTGCTGCGCTGGGCGCTCAAGTGATCGAGAAACATTTTATCTTGGATCGTGAATTGGGTGGTCCGGATGCTTCCTTCTCCATGACGCCTGCAGAATTTACGCAGATGGTCGAGGGGATAAGGCAAGTAGAGGCTGCCCTGGGTGAGGTCAATTACAGTCTCAGTGCCAAGGCCACCCTGAACCGGCAATTCTCACGTTCACTCTTCGTCTGTCAGGAGATGAAGGCTGGCGAGGAGTTCACTCCTCTTAATCTGCGATCCATTCGACCAGCTCATGGGTTGCCCCCGGTCCACCTCCCCTCCCTGCTGGGACGTCGCGCCAACCAGGATATTCCAGCAGGTACGCCGCTGGACTGGTCATTGGTTTCCTGAGCTGCCAAGGAGCACAACATGAAACAGAAGAGTGTCTTTATGGCGCAAGAAGGGAACGAGTGGTATGAGAGAAACAAAGCCGCCATTCTCGACAAATCGCTCACGAGCGATCCCATCTTCAAGGCGCTGCAATATCTAGGGAGCAAACCTGCCAGGATCCTGGAGATAGGCTGCGCCAACGGCTGGCGACTGGCGCAACTGGCCGAGTACTACGGCGCCCGCTGCTATGGGGTTGATCCTTCAGCCAGCGCCATCCAGGATGGGCTATCTCGCTATCCAGGGTTGCACCTCACCGTGGGCACCGCCGATTGCTTGCCCGAGATAGAGCCCGTTGACCTTATCATCTTCGGATTTTGCCTCTACCTTTGCGACCCGCAGGATCTGTTCAAGATTGCCGCTGGCAGTGATGCTTTGCTGGCTGACAGGGGCCTTATGACCATCATGGATTTCAATCCCCCGGCGGGCCACTATCGGAACGACTATCAGCACCACGCCAATCTTTTCAGCTACAAAATGAACTACGGAGAGTTGTTTGGTTGGCATCCTGGCTACCATCGTCTGTTTGAACACGTACAACACCACGATGGCAGTGCTGAACTGGAGCCGGATGCACTGATTTCGGTACAGATATTGCGTAAGGATGCGAGGCTGCTCGCGGCACAGAACCCCTACCCGAAGAGATAAAAAATACCGACCTTCGGGTCGGTATTTATTTTTGCTCTTACTTTCTGAATGCTTCTGCTTTTATTTTCTAAACAGTGCCATCACTTCACTATCTATCATGTCGACGCTGTCGAGTGCCCTTGGGTACATTTCTCTCGCCTTCGATAAAAACTCCAGCCATAAATCGATAGCCGGTTTCATCAACTCCAGCGTTTCTTCCTCACCTTCGAATGAATAGAGAATGGAGCTCAGCAGGGTAAACACATAATTCATCGAACCCATCATGGTTTGGGCGATATGCTGCTGCCGAGTGGCGGCGATCTGAGCAAGATAGCCAAAGTTACGCAACATCAGCTGATTCAGCTCATTTCGAGATGAGAACTCCTGTCGCCACTCGGCAACCATCTTGTCGATGAAGATATTGAAGAACTCGACGTCAAGCAGCGAAGAGAAGTCTTGCTTGGACAAGGGGATGGGGGCACAGAGCGCAGTGATCTCCGCCAGCAGGGCCGTCTTGTCTACAGGCGAAGAGAGGCTGATCTCAACACTTGGCAAGGCTCTGGTCTTCTCAATCTTGGCGCCATCGCTGCAGTTGAAGCATCGAACATCTTCATTGGTGGCCAGTACTTGTTCGATCACCCGGCGAGAGGTGTCAAACATGGCATTGCTGATAATGGTGCCGCCAAAATTCCCTTCCCGCTGCCATTGGCTATCACCATACATCATGTCACCCAGCGCCCCGGCACTCTCCTCATTGTTATAATAAGAGCTGAGCTTTGAATGATGATGTCCCTTGTTCTTGTAGCCGTTATCAAGACCGAACAGATAAAGGCTTTTAAAACCAAGATGGATGGGAGCGCTGACACCGATATTACCCACCAGAGGGTTAACACCACCGATGGCTGCACTAGCGGTCAAGTGCGAGAAGTAATTATGATAGAGCACGACGCCAGGCTCACCAAGCTTGAAGACAAGCGCTGATTGATTGAATAGCGAAGCGCAATCAGGGTGGATCACATCCGTGCTCAGGAACAAGATATCCCGCAGATAATCAGGATCGTTCAAATTGACCAGGAAGTCATAGACAATCTTGGTCCGCTCCGTTTCAACGTGAATGTCCGGCTTGATACCTATCTTGTGCAAGGCTGATATGGCACTGCCACAAGAGACGATAATGGCCTTGTCTTTATTTTTTTCGAGGGTAGCAATAGCGTTATCCAGCGAGGGGCCATTGGCGACAATAAATATGGGCGTTCGCTGATATTTTGATGAGATTCTGTGCTCTTTTTTCAAGAAAGGGACTGCACGTTCGATATTATTGATGGTATGAGACAGCGCAATCAGGTTGTCGTCAAAGAAACCCCACCCCATGACCAGCAGATAATATTCCTGCTGCACCTTCTCTATCAGCTTTCTTATCTTGTCGTTCTGATAGCCCCACATGATGAAAGCATTGGCGATCAAGAAAGAACCCCGGCTGTGAATAGCCGACGAAAAGTCCTTCACTATGGTTTCTTCATCTTGCCCCAGCAGGATGTGCAGCCCCAGATTCTCCTGGTGCAGGTAAGCCAGTAGTGGTGCCCAGTCAAAGCAAAATAGCGACCCGTAGAATAGGTCCAAATCCGGCTCAAACAGGAAGAGAGTGCCAATCTTGCACCGCTCGTAGAGATAACCAAGGTGGTAACCCAGACCTACCCCGAAGATAAGAGCACTTGGTACCTCATGGGGGACCTGGCTCAGCATATCTTCCCTGATGGATATCTCGTCCAGGTAAGTATTCAATTTGTTGAGGTATTCAACATGCATGAAGCCAAGGGGATTGGCCTCCTGACTGAAAGAGAACTTGGATAACCCGCCCTTCTCCATGAACTCCTGCACCAGCGTCTCGCAAATAAGGTAGGGTTCGGCACCATAAACGGCTACATCATCATCGAGCCAGGCCAGATTGGGTTGACCGTTCTCACTGCAGAAAAATTTGAATGGGCGGGCGGGCTGATAAGCCTCATACATGTCGGCAATGTGGGGAATATATTGCCGAAATGCCGCCATATTCTGTGCAAAGCGAAGAGGCAACGCCACCTTCATGGCGGCTTCCTGCTCTGCTTGCTGCTGCAGTCGTTGCGCCTCCTGTTCAGCTTTTGCCAGAGCCGCATCCATATTGACTGACATCAAAACTCCTTGCTGTTCACGCGATACGCTTGCCCAGCCTTATTGGCTGTGCCAATTTGAGCCAGTTGTTTGAATACACTCTGATGATGACTGGCAGCCATAGCTTGCATGTGCTCTTCCTGCACGGCAGCCTTGGCGGCCAAGACTGCAATGTCTTGCTGTTGCATCGGATTCTCTTTGGCTTGCTGCACTAAGCGCGTGATCAACATCAGTCGATCATCCATGCACAGCAGCGCCTCGTCATAGCGCTGCTGTTGCAAGAGCGCCGCCATTAAACGGGCATTTTCCGTTAATGCGTCATCAAGGGAGGTTAGTGTAACTATCACAGCTCACCCTGCTGTTTTCTCATTTGATAGCCTTGGTTTTTCTCTGCATCAGGCAGTTGATCCCAACCGGATTTGATCGTCACCATCAGGCCCATGACTTCGTCGAGCGGTGCGGCATCTCGCCCCAAGCTTGCATCCCAGATACGTTCATCCATATAGGAATAAAGCCCGAGCAAATCTTCGGATATCGTTCCCTGACTCATATCCAGCGCATCCTGCAAGCCATGCAGCAGCCCTTGCGCCTTGGAGACGGCAATCGACTTTGCCTCCATGTCATGCCGTTCTATGGCGCCCTTGGCCTGGGCCAGACGCTCGAGAAAACCTTGCATCATCAACTGAATGACACGATGAGGATCGGCAACCGCCAAATCAGCCGCTATGCTAGTCGCCTTATATGCCTTCAGATTACGGTTATACATCAGATGGGTCCTCGCGATATAACTCTCTATCAATTCTTATTGTTGATTTGTAATGACGACAGCGCAGATGCAGAGTTATTCATTTTTACAAGCAATGCATCCAGGCTGCCATATTGAGCACGCAGCGACGCCTCATATTTCACTAGCTGTGCATTGGAGGTGACCTGTTTTTGATTCAGACTGCGCAAGTCAGAGTTGAGCGTATCGGTACGCTGCGCCAGCATCCCCCCTGACTTGGTATACTCTTTCAGACCTTTGCTCAGAGAACCAGCAAGACCATTTTCATTACCAAATAATGCAACGACCTGATCGAAGTTCTTGTCGACCGCTTCGCCAAATTTCTCTTTATCAAGTGACAACTTACCCTTGTTATCCATCTTCATGCCAATCTCGAAGATGGTCGAGTAGGTCGAGCTGCTACTTGAAGGGCTGACCACCAAATTGCTCATATAGGTGTTGATGGCTCGCGTGGTCGAATCCCCGGACAGGGCTCCACCATCATCCTGCTTCACTCCCCCTACGAAGCTGCTGCGTTTGCCGAGCGTTCCTATCTTGTCTTGCAAGGCGTTATAACCATCGACAAATTGCTGCACCAGCTCCTGGATGGAGGTCTTGTCAGTGGTGATATCAACCTTGTTGGACTTCAGGTCGCCATTGCCATCCTTGTCGGATACCCGCAGCACAGTCAGTTTCAAATCCTGAATGGTGTCATCGAAGACATTGGTATCACTCTTGAGGACATTGCCATCGACGACTATCTCGGCACTGCCAGCGGCTTGAGTCTGACTCATGGCACTGCCCGCGGCGCCGGTCGAGAAGAGATCCAGCTCAGCGTTGTCACCGCTGATGGTCAGATCCTTGCCATCTCCCGACACACCCGAGTCGATGATGAGCTTGGCCTTGCCGTCTGCGGTATTGACGATGTTGGCGCTAAGCCCGAAGTTATCCCCATTGCTGTTGATGCTCTTGCGGATATCTTGCAGGGTATCGCCCGCTTTCACATCCACCTTGAATGTCTTGTCACCTGCCTTGAACGTCAGCTGACCATCCTGAGTGATCAATGCGGCCGTTGAACTATCGAATACCCCTTCCTGCCGGCTCGTCTGTGCCAACTTATTGACGGTGATATTGTACTGACCGTTGGAGCCACCGCTCTTGCTCTCCATTTTCAGCACAGGATCATCTTTATCCTGCGTGATATTGATGGCGCGTTTGTTGAAAGCGCCAGGGGCACTCAACTTGTCGAGGATATCGGTGAAGGCAGAGATAGATGACTTGAGCTGGCCGACACCAGACAAGGTGATTTGGGTGCTGTTTTGTTTGGTGATGATCGGCTGCTGCAACTGAGCCTTTCTGGCGGCGACACTCGCCGAGATCACACTTTCAAGATCAATACCCGATCCTGCACCCGCCGAGGTAATCGCCATAACATGCTCCTGTCAATCAGCTTAAAAATACATTCATACCTGCCCATCAAACAGCAGTCCAGATAGGTTGACCCCATCGGCACCAGCTTGCTCCATGGCCTGTAACCTCTTATTTATCAAGAGGATCTCTTCACTCGGTATCTGGCGAATCACCTGTTTGGTATCGGCATCAATCACCTTGATCACGGGTTGATCGAGTTCAGGCATCAGAGTGAAATCAATGGTCCAGCCTTTTACCTTGCTCAAATTGGCCAGTTTCTCTTGCAATTCCTGGGCCTGTTTCTCTATTTGAGCCTTTTCCATACGCGATGCCGACGCCTTGATGTGCGCTGGCGCCTCCTGCGATGACGTCGCTGTCGGCTCGACACTTGTTTGTTCGACCACATTATCCCCACCAGAGACTGGCGGAGAAACAGACATGGCGACCTGAGGGCCGCCATGTTGAGTTAGCGTCGAAGTAACAGAGGGCATGACTATCGATTCAGTGGCCATCTGCTGCTCCTCCTAATCAGTGTTGGATTGCGGTATCGGCTTAGCCCAACAGTTGCAAGGCTGACTGCGGACGCTGGTTGGCCTGAGCCAGGATGCTGGAGGCAGCCTGTTGCAGGATATTCTGCTTGGTCATGTTGGCAGTCTCAGTCGCGAAGTCCGCATCCCGGATACGGGAGCGCGCAGCACTGACGTTTTCGGAAATGTTGGACTGGTTGCGGATGGTCGAATCCAGGCGGTTTTGCACCGCACCCAGCTCGGCACGCTTGCCATCTACCACACCCAGCATGGCATCGACTGCACCCAGAACATCTTGAGCATTACTCTGGCTACTGATACTGATCCCACCGACAGTGGAACCGCTGGTGAAGATACTTCCGACTGCAGCGCCACCTGATGCAGATACCGCGGTCGCAATGCCTGAAATACTGAAACCACCAGCCTGACTCAAGCTGAAGCCGATGGTCTGGTTGGCATCCGCGCCCACCTGGAAATTCCCCGCGTAAGAACCATCCAGCAGTTTAGTGCCCGCGAAGGTGGTGTCTTGGGAGATACGATTGATCTCGGAACCCAGCTGATCCACTTCTTTTTGAAGTGCCTCACGATCCTTGGCGGAGTTGGAGCCGTTGGCAGATTGCTGGGCCAGAGTGCGCATACGCTGCAGCATGCCGGTCACTTCATCCATGGCCCCTTCAGCGGTCTGCGCCAGGGAGATGCCGTCGTTGGCATTGCGGTTGCCCTGATCCAGCCCATTGACCTGGGAGGTCAGACGGTTGGAGATCTGCAGACCTGCTGCATCGTCCTTGGCGCTGTTGATACGCAAACCCGATGCCAGGCGGGTATAGGAGGTATCCAACGACTTGCTGGTGTTCATCAAATTACGCTGGGCGTTCAATGATGAAGTATTGGTGTTGATAAACATGGCCATAAAAGATTTCTCCTGATGAACAAGAAACTGCGGGTTCTGCTTGTGTTAACACAGTCAGGATCCCACCGTTCAGATGAACAACCTGAACGGGGCTGTACCATCTGGCGGGTCCTTTGTTTGAACGGACATTGGACCCGCAGTTGCGCAAATGTTGGTTTTCCGAACACCCCATCGATTTGCTTCACCTTCTGTAACGGCAGCCCCATCAGAAGCTTTAGGACATTTATTGCCACCCTCATCAACAAAGAGGCAAGCACCTTCCGCCTTACAGCTCAGAGTGGCAAAGGAAGGCCACCATGATGGCCCGGAAATCCCGGAAATCCCCGAAATGGAGCATGCCCCTCACAGAGCCCCTCCATGGAGATATTTGCTGACGCTATTGATGCGGGAGATTGCGGGAAATAATGGTGCGCCATTTTCTGCCGTCAGATATGAGAGCCGCCCATCGTTGGCCGAGGCAGAAATCATTCCCACTAGGG
>NZ_AQGQ01000090.1 GCF_000388115.1 Aeromonas molluscorum 848 | reverse complement strand
TGGAGATGACTTTAGTCCTGAGGTGAAAGAAAAATTCAAAAAACAAAGAACACCAATTGATCACAATCAAAAACCATAATTAAAAGACTGCGGCGTAGGATAATACAGTATTTTTCATCAAGCTATTTAAGTAATACTTTTAACATGAAAACCACCCGCCATAGCGGGTGGTTTTTTCAGTATCAACGATCAACTCCAAGCACCAACACCAATCACCCCAACGGCGGCGTGCGTGGCGGCACCATACGCTTGCTGCCGGTGGACTCGAAGGCCGAGGCGATGCGCAGCAGGTTATTGTCGTCATAAGCGCGGCCGGCGAAGGTCAGGCCCACCGGCATACCGATATCGGCCATCACCCCCATGGGGACTGTGACGGTCGGCACGCCGAGATGGCGGATGGCGAGGTTGCCGTTGGCGACCCAGATGCCGTTGCTCCAGGCGATATCGGCGGAGGCCGGATTCACATCCGCGTCAGCCGGGCCGACGTCGGCAACTGTGGGGAACAGCACGGCGTCGAGCTTCAGCTCGTCCATCCAGTCTTCCAGATCCAGCTTGCGGGTCTGCTCCAGCCCACGCAGGCCGTCCGGCACAGAGGCAATCTCGTCAAAACGCTTGAGGCCGCGCTTGGCCATCTTGACGTACTCGTCCATGCCCGCCGCCAGATCCCCCTCGCGGTTCGGCAGGGTGCCCGGATCGTGGGGGAAGATCTTCGGCCCATCGACATCCTCAAGCTTGTTCAACTTGGGATCGCCGTTGGCGCGCAGGAAGTCGTCGAACGCCCAGCCGGAGAGCTCCCACAGCTCGTCGTTGAGAAACTCAGGTGACACTATGCCGCGATTGAACACAGTCGGCGCGCCGGGTCTGTCCCCTTCGCAGTTGGAGACCAGGGGGAAGTCCACTTCGATGACTTCGGCGCCAGCGGCTTCCAGCGCCTGACGGGCCTGTTCCCACAAGGCGATCACCGACGGGCGGGTATGGATACGCTGGCCGGTCGGGCCGCCGATGCCGGGGTGCTCGCTGGTGCCAGCCAGTTCATCCTTGTTGATAAACATGCGCGGCACACCGAGGCGCTTGCCCTTGAGGGCATCAGGCTTGGCTGCCAGCTCAAGATAAGAAGCCGGACGCACCTCGGAGGCCTTGGGCAGCTGCACCCAGGGCTGCATGCGCCACAGATCGCCACGGGTGTCGCTATCATCGGCAACCACTACATCGAGCACTTCCAGCAGATCGGCCATGGTGCGGGCGTAGGGCACGACCACGTCCATGGTCGGAGTCAGCGGCCAGTTGCCGCGCACCGAAATCACGCCACGGGATGGTGTGTAGGCACACAGGCCGTTGTTGGAGGCAGGGCCACGGCCGCTCGACCAGGTCTCTTCCGCCAGACCGAAGGCGGAGAAGCTGGCCGCTGTGCCGGTACCGGCACCGTTGGAGGAGCCGGAGGCAAAAGGCGCGGTCAGGTAATCGGCATTGTAGGGACTTTCGGCACGGCCATAGACGCCGCGCTGCATGCCACCATTGGCCATGGGCGGCATATTGGTTTTGCCCAGGCAGATGGCACCGGCGGCCCGCAGCCGCTCAACGGTAAAGGCATCACGCTGAGCCACCAGATCCTTGAAGGCCGGGCTGCCGGAGGCGGCAGTCAGCCCCTTGACCAGATAGCTGTCTTTGGCGGTGTAGGGGATGCCGTCGAGCGGACTCAGGGTTTCACCACGGGCGCGGCGGGCATCAGAATCTTGCGCCTCTTTCAGCGCGTCGGGGTTGGGCACTACCAAAGCATTAAGCTTGGTGTCGGTCTCGGGGCCGTTGTAGGCCTCGATACGGGCCAGATAGGCCTTGACCAGTTCGACCGCAGTGGTGCGGCCTGATTCGAGCGCACCGCGCAGCTCGGCAATGGAAACCTCGGTCACTTCGATCATGGGGATCTCCTTTAAAAGGGTGACTGTTTGTCATGATGATCGCCGCATCAGCGCCTGCGACCATCACGTCATCAAGAGATAAAACCCCACGGCGTGGGGTTTTGAATGTCTACACTCTTCGGCCAGCTTATTTGCCGGACGGGATCTGTTGGGTAATGCAGTGAATATTGCCACCGCCCAGCAGGATCTCCCGGGCCGGAACGCCGACCACTGTGTGATCCGGGAAGATCCCCTCCAGAATGCGCTGGGCCTCGCCATCGGTGGCGGCATCCAGCTGCGGGTAGACGATGCGATCGTTGGTGATCAGGAAGTTCACATAGGAACCGGCCAGACGGCCTTGTGCTTCACGCGGCACGCCGCTGCCGCTCTCGACGCCGGCAGACTCTTCGAAGGTCGAGTAGAGCGGGCCCGGCTGGGGCAGCTTCCACACTTTCAGCTTGCGCCCCTTGGCGTCCACGGCGGCCTCGAGCACCTTGAGGGCGGCCAGAGAGCGGGCGTACTGGGGATCATTCTGGTCGTCGGTCCAGTGCAGGGCCACTTCACCCGGGCGCACGAAGCAGCAGATGTTGTCGATGTGGCCGTCGGTCTCGTCCAGATAAACGCCCTCATTCAACCAGATGAAGCTGGTCACGCCGAGGTAGTCGCGCAAGTGCGCTTCGATCTGCTCCTTGGTCAGGTGCGGATTGCGGTTCTCGTTGAGCAGGCACTCGGCGGTGGTCATGCAGGTACCTTCACCGTCGACGTGGATGGAGCCCCCTTCCAGAATGAGCGGCGCGTCGTAGCGATCCATGCCATGCTGGGCCAGCATCTGGGCCGCCACCTCTTCATCTTGATTCCAAGGCGCATAGAGACCGCCCTTGAGGCCGCCCCAGGCGTTGAAGCCCCAATCCACACCACGGCACTCGCCAGCAGCGTTGGTGACCACAGTCGGACCGCTGTCGCGGGCCCAGCAGTCGTCACTGGCCATCTCGACCAGGGTGACGTGGGCGGGCATGAGGCCACGGGCCTGCTCCATAAACTGTTCCGGCACCCCCATAAAGACCGGCGTGGCACTACCGATGGCATCAGCCACCTTGGCAAAGGTCGCTTGCGCGAAGCGACCGGCGCCCCGCCAGTTGTCTGGGCGGTATGGCCAGATCATCCAGACGGCCTGCTGATGCGCCCACTCGGCGGGCATGGTGAAGCCATCAACGGCCGGGACTGAAGAGAGAGTCTTGATGCTCATCGTAATATCCTTGCGGGCCTGTGTGGCAATCTGTGCATCACAGGGCCGGTAATAGGGGAAACGGGCGGGCCTTGGCCCACCGGCTTGTCACCGGTTATGCAACCGTATAGCGAACCAGCTGCTCGGCGTGTGCGATCTTGGCTTCGATGTCCCAGGAGCAGGCCATCTGGGTGGCAGCCCTCTTAACCTTTGCCATCACCAGACTCCTTGGAGTGGATTGCGGCCCCCTCCCCGGCAGCGAACCGGACGGGGCATCCTAGAAAAAACAATGTGGGTTGCAGTGTAAGAAGTTGCGCGCCCATCCATCAAATGAATAGGATTAATTGTCCCATAAACAGCACGAATAATCCTCCCCATGAAATTGCACCAGCTCGACCTCAATCTGCTGCTCGCCTTTGACGCCCTGATGACGCTAGGCAGCGTCACCCGCGCCGCTGACTCGCTCTTTATCAGCCAGCCCGCCATGAGCCACGCCCTCGCTCGGCTGCGCACCTTCTTTGGCGATCCGCTGTTGGTGCGTACCCCGCAAGGGATGTTGCCCACCCCCCGCGCCCAGCGCCTGCATCTGGGTGTACAACAGGCGCTGCGGCTGCTGGAGCAACAGCTCAGCGAGGAGGAGGAGTTCGAGCCCCGTCACTCCAGGCGCCACTTCGTGCTCTGCACCACGGATTACGTGGAGTGCGTACTGATCCCGCCGCTTATGCAGCGCCTCAAGAAGCTGGCACCCGGAGTCACCATCGAGATCCGCATTCTGCGCGACACCCTGCCGGAGGCGGAGCTTGCCAGCGGCGAGATAGACCTGGTGCTGGGGTTTGACGAGTACATGCAGGTGCCGGGATATCTGGGCAAGGAGACCTGGCTGACCGAGCCCCTGGCCGGACTGGTGCGCGCCACCATGGCGCTGCCCGAGGAGCGGATCACGCTACGGCAGCTTGTTGATATGCCTCATGTATTTCATTCGCCGCTCGGCACCTCTGAGGCAAGTCTGGACCGATTCCTGAAAACCCTGGGCTTTAGTCGCACCATCTCGGTCAACAGCCAGAGCTACATGTCCGCCGCCACCATCGTCAGCCAGAGCGATCACCTGCTGGTGCTGCCCAGCATGGTGGCCGAGCTGCTCGCCAACCACTGGCCCCTGAAAAGCCTGCCGCTGCCGGACGCCGTGCCGGATTACCACCTCAACTGCGTCTGGCACCCGGTGCACGCCCAGCAACCCGCTTTGATGTGGTTGAAAGATCTGATGAAGGAGCTGGTGAACTCGGAGAAGGACTAGCACCCAGACAGACGTCTGCCCCTCCCTGATACCACGCCCAGCAACTTGTCTTGATGTGGCTGAAAGATCTGATGAAGGAGCTGGTGAACTCGGAGCCTGGCTAGCTCCGCGAAGGGGGTCTGGCACGCCCCTGATACCACGCCCAGCAACTTGTCTTGATGTGGCTGCAAGATCTGGTGAAGGTGCTGGGGATCCCGAGGGAAGAGGCCCAGCCGAGGGATCAGGCTCGCAGGGAGGCCATGACCTGACTGACCACGTCGCCGAGCAGCTCGGGCTCGGGGCGACATTGGCCAACGGTGACCAGGCCCTGGATGCTGACCAGCAGGAAAGCGGTCAACGTGGGGGTGGCGACGTCAGCGGCAAGCTCCCCTTTTTCCCTGGCTTGTTCGAGCACGACAGCCAAGTCCTCTTCCAATTCGCCATAGCTCGCCTTGAGGCGCAGGCGCAGCTCCTCGTCCTGCTCGGCAAGCTCCACCAGGGTGCGGGTGATCAGGCAGCAGCCGTCCAGGGTATCGCTCACCACCTGCCGCAGAAAACCCTCTATGGCCGCCAGCGGCTCACCCTGTGCAAACCGGGCCCGTCGACAGGCCCGCTTGCTCTCGATGTAGTGATCCACCACCGCCAGCAACAGGCCGCGCTTGTTGCCAAACGCCGCGTAGATACTGCCCGGGTGCAACCCGGTTGCAGCCACCAGATCCTGCATGGTGGTCTTGGCATATCCCTTGGATCGAAACTGCTTCCATGGCACTTTGCAAGACGGTTTCGCGGTTGAACTCGGCGCTGCGCATCGGGGGTCCTGTGGCTAGGGGTTGATATGGCGGCAAGTCTACCCCAGGGGCAGGGTCGGGCCAACTTATCTTGAACGGACATTCAAAAAAGACTTGCGCACAAAGCAAAAAACATCTTGAATGCACGTTCAAGAATCATCTGCCCCAGGACACATCGCCATGGATACTCTGTTTCAGCCTTACCGTCTCAATGCCAGCCTGACCCTGGCCAACCGCTTCATGATGGCACCGCTGACCCGCTGCATGGCAGGTCCCGGCCTGGTGCCGACCGAGCAGATGGCTGCCTACTATGGCCGCCGCGCCGACATCGGCCTCATCATCTCCGAAGCGACCATCATTCGTCCGGACGGTCAGGGTTATCCGAACACCCCTGGCCTCTATAGCGCCGAGCAGATTGAAGGCTGGAAAAAAGTGACCAGCGCCGTGCATGCCAAGGGCGGCAAGATCTTCGCCCAGCTGTGGCACGTGGGGCGGGTCTCCCACTCCTTCTTCCACGGCCAGCAGCCGGTCGCCCCATCTGCCATCGGTCTGGAAGGCACGTTGCCGCGCATGCGTGATCTGAGCTATCCGGTGCCGCGCGCCCTCGAGGTTGCCGAGATTGCCGAGCTGGTCGAGCAATACGCCCAGGCCGCCGCCAACGCCATGGAAGCCGGTTTTGATGGGGTCGAGATCCACGGCGCCAACGGTTACCTCATCGATCAGTTCCTGCACCACGCCAGCAACCTGCGTGATGACCAATATGGTCAGACTCCGGAGAATATGAGCCGCTTCGCCCTGGACGTGGTGGATGCGGTCAATGCCCGCATCGGCGGCGATCGGGTTGGCCTGCGCCTCTCCCCCGGTGCCTATGCCCACATGGAGGGCGATACCCGGGATCGCGGCGTCTTCGACTACCTGCTCGGCGAGCTGAACAAGCGCACCCTTGCCTATGTGCATCTGGGCATCTTCGATGACAGCCTCACTTTCGATTACCTGGGTGGCCGCGCCTCGGATTACCTGCGCGAGCAGTACGATGGCCATCTGGTCGGGGTCGGCAACTACAGCGCAGAAACCGCTGCCGAAGCGATCAAGGCTGACCGCTTCGATCTCATCGCCATCGGTCGTCCGCTCATCGCCAACCCGGACTATCTGGCGCGGGTGAAAAAATCCGAGCCCCTGGTGCCTTACTCCGACACCATGCTGGCCGAGCTGGTCTAAACCCAGCAATGCCCCGCTCTGGCCAGTGCCCGGCCATCACACCACTCTTTTTATGACCAAGGATGGGATCCGCGCCCCCCGGCGCGGGTTTCCAATGTTTAGGCCCTTTCAGGGCCTTTTTTTGTGCCCGCATTCCGCCCCTGGTTGTGGCTTCGCCAAGCAGCCCGACAAAAAAGTTGTTGATAGCAACCAAATGGTTATATTGGTTGTAGATGACAACCAAAAGGATAGACAGAGATGGATCCCCGCCCCCTGCGCGCCCTGTCGCGCGATCTGGTTCGTGAACTCGGCATGCTCTCCCAGCAGTGCGGCTCCCTGACGCTCAGCCCCCTGGAAGCCCATCTGCTGATCGAGCTCGAGACCGGGCCCGCCACCAATCAGCAGCTGGCCGACCGCCTGCGCATCGACAAGTCCAACGCCAGCCGACCCCTTGCCCGGCTCGTCGAGCGGGAACTCATCAGTTGGCAACCCCACCCCTCGGATGGACGCAGCAAGCAGGCCAGACTGACCGCCCATGGCTTGGCGCAATTGCAGGAGTTGCACCAGCAAATGGATGAGGCCATGAGCGATACCCTGGCCCAGCTTGCCCCCGAGGAGAGCGAACAGATCTGGGAGGGACTGCGACGCTATCGCAGCGCCCTCTCCCGCGCCCGCGCCCGTCGCCAGCAGGGCTATCGCATCAGGCCCATAGCGCCTGAGGACAACGCCGCCATCGCCGCCGTGGTGCGCCGCGTCTCTGCCGAATATGGCCTCACCGCCGACAAGGGTTACGGCGTAGCCGATCCCGTACTGGACGAGCTGTTCGAGACCTATGACGAGGCCGCGAGTCACTACTGGGTCATTGAAGGGCCGGACGGCGCCATTCTTGGCGGCGGTGGCATAGCGCCACTGCACGGGGAAGAGGGGGTTTGCGAATTGCAGAAGATGTACTTCCTGCCCGACTTGCGCGGCCTGGGATTGGGGCGGCGACTGGTATTGCAGGCGCTGGCGGAGGCACGCACCCTCGGATACTTGCGCTGCTATCTGGAGACAACGGCCAGCCTGCGCGAGGCCACCGCACTCTATGAATCCCTCGGTTTCGAGCACTTGCCAGGGCCGCTCGGCAGCACAGGTCACGATGCCTGCGAGATCTGCATGGTAAAAAATCTTCGCTAGACCAGCAGGCCAGTGCGGCCACCTATCGCAAGAGCAGAAGTGATGACCCTGGCGCCCCGAGGGACGCCAGGGATGACGGCGCTCTTAGCTCTCTTTGACGACCGTCTGGTCAACGTCCCGAGTGACCGGGCTCAAGGGCCGCTTGGCCCAGAGGCCGGCAAGCAGGGAGCCGGACAGGTTATGCCAGACCGAGAACAGGGTGCCCGCCACGGCGGACGCCGGGGTGAAGAACTTCATCGCCAGCGCCGTCGCCAGGCCGGAGTTTTGCAGCCCCACTTCGAAGGCGACCGTGCGGCAGATCCGCTCATCGAAGCCCAGCAGGCGGCTGACCCAATAGCCTGCGGTGATGCCGATGCCGTTATGCAGGATCACCGCCAGCGCCACTATGGGGCCTATAGTGGCGAACTGGCCGGCATTGAGGGCGACCACTATGGCGATGATCAGCACGATGGCCGCCATGGAGATGAGGGGCAGCACGGGTTCAAGCTTCTCGGTCAGCGCGTGCAGCCAGCTATTGAGCACGACCCCGATGACGACCGGCACCAGCACTATCTTGACCAGACTCAGCAACATGTCCAGCACCGGCACATCGACGCTCTTGCCCGCCAGCAACTGCACCAGCAGCGGGGTGATGATGACCCCCAGCAAGGTGGAAAGCGCCGTCATGGTAATGGAGAGCGCCACATCCCCCTTGGCGAGATAGCACATCACATTGGAGGAGGTGCCGCCTGCGACGCTGCCCACCAGCACCATGCCCACCGTCAGTTCGGCATCGAAACCGAGCAAGAGGCTGATCAGCAGCGCAGCCAGCGGCATGACGCTGAACTGCAACACCAATCCCAGCCCGATGGCCCGCTTGTTGTTCACCACATCGATGAAGTTCCTGGGTCTGAGGGTCAGCCCCATGGCCAGCATGATGATGGTGAGCAACGGCACTATCTGCGTCTTGAGGTCGACGAACAGAGCGGGTTGCCAGTAAGCCAGCAGGGAAAACAGTAAGGCCCAGAGTGGGAAGAGGTTGGTAATGCGTCCAAGCATGGCGATCTCCTGATCCAAAATAGAACGCGGGCAAAAAAGAAGGCCCGCGAGGGCCTTCTTTTATATCAGCTTTTACCGTCCGGGTGCGCGCGATATCAATGTTCGCGGGTCTGGCGGAACAAGACGTCCGGGTGACGCTCTTGAGACAGACGCAGGTTGACCATGGTCGGTGCGATATAGGTGAGGTTGTCACCGCCATCCAGGGCCAGGTTGACCTCGTTCTTGCGCTTGAACTCCTCGAACTTCTTGACGTCCGTTCCTTCCACCCAGCGGGCGGTGGCGACGTTGACCGCCTCGTAGAGGGCCTCGACGTTGTATTCGCTCTTCAGACGCGATACCACCACGTCAAACTGCAGCACACCGACCGCACCGACGATGAGGTCGTTGCTGATCAGCGGACGGAACACCTGCACCGCGCCCTCTTCGGAGAGCTGTACCAGCCCCTTGAGCAACTGCTTCTGCTTGAGGGGGTCACGCAGGCGGATGCGACGGAACAGCTCGGGGGCGAAGTTGGGGATGCCGGTGAACTTCAGCATCTCGCCCTGGGTGAAGGTGTCGCCTATCTGGATGGTGCCGTGGTTGTGCAGCCCGATGATGTCACCGGCGCAGGCTTCGATGGCCTGCTCGCGGTCACCGGCCATGAAGGTGACGGCGTCGGAGATGTTGACGTCCTTGCCCAGACGCACATGGCGCATCTTCATGCCCTTGGAGTAGGTGCCGGAGACGATGCGCATGAAGGCGATGCGGTCGCGGTGCTTGGGATCCATGTTCGCCTGGATCTTGAACACGAAACCGGAGAACTTCTCCTCGGTCGCCAGCACTTCACGCTCTTCGGTCTTGCGCGGCATGGGCGGCGGCGCCCAGTCGGTCAGGCCATCCAGCATGTGATCGACACCGAAGTTACCGAGCGCGGTACCGAAGAAGACCGGAGTCATCTCGCCGGCGATGAAGGCCTCGTGATCGAATTCGGGGGAGGCGCCCTGCACCAGTTCCAGCTCGCCACGCAGCTGGGCAGCCAGATCTTCGCCGATGGCGGCATCGAGCTCAGGGTTGTGCAACCCCTTCACCACCCGTTTCTCCTGGATGGTGTGACCCTGACCGGTTTGATACAGATAGGTCTCATCCTTGTAGAGGTGATAGACCCCCTTGAAGGACTTGCCGCAGCTGATGGGCCAGGTGATGGGGGCACACATGATGTTGAGCTCGCGCTCCACCTCGTCCATGACCTCCATGGGGTCGCGCACTTCGCGGTCCATCTTGTTCATGAAGGTGAGGATGGGGGTGTCGCGCAGCCGGGTGACTTCCATCAATTTGCGGGTCCGGTCTTCAACGCCCTTGGCGGCATCGATCACCATCAAACAGCAATCCACCGCCGTCAGGGTACGATAGGTATCTTCGGAGAAGTCCTCGTGACCCGGGGTATCGAGCAGGTTGACCAGGCAGTCGCGATAGGGGAACTGCATCACCGAGGTGGTGATGGAGATGCCGCGCTGCTTTTCCATCTCCATCCAGTCGGATTTGGCATGCTGGCCTGAGCCACGGCCCTTGACGGTACCGGCACGCTGGATAGCCTGTCCGAACAACAGGACTTTCTCGGTGATGGTGGTTTTACCCGCATCCGGGTGCGAGATGATCGCAAAAGTGCGTCTCTTGGAGACTTCACTCAGAAATTCAGCTGACATAGTTCGACGTTCTTCTATTGAGCGGCGGCTGTAAACCACCGTGGGAAATAAGAGATTGCGACGCGCGCAACGCGAGCCAACCCGAACAGGGCGGGTCTGATGAAAAGCGAGAAGGCGTTGCGTTACATGGGTGCGAGTGTCCGGCGTCTTAGCAAAATTGCGCCACATTATACCCGCGCGAGTGAAAAATACCCAGCCCGGCATGCGCCGGATCTGCCTCCCTCCGCCATCCCGGTCACTCGGCGCGGCACACCCGATTGCGACCGGCCCGCTTGGCGCTGTACATGGCCTCGTCGGCGCGGTGAATAAGCTCGCTGAGGCTCTCCCCCTCGCGCAGCTGGGCACAGCCGATGCTGACCCGGACCGGATGTTCGGCGGGCAACTCGGTTACCTTGAGTTCCTCGACCTGCTGGCGCACTCGCTCCGCCACCTCGACGGCCTCGGCCAGCAGGGTGTCGGGCAATAGCGCCAGAAACTCCTCGCCCCCGTTGCGCCCCACCCGGTCCAGGCTGCGTAGCGACCCCGAGATGCTGCTCGCCACCGCGATCAGTACCCTGTCCCCCGCCTGATGACCCCAACCATCGTTGATCTGCTTGAAGTGGTCTATGTCGATGATCAGCAAAGATAAGGGCTGCTCCAGACTCTTCGCCTGCTGCAGCATGGTCTTCGCCTCGGCCTGGATCTGGCGTCGATTGTGAATGCCGGTCAGCTCGTCCGTCATGGCGAGCCTGCGCATCTTGCGACTGCGACTGAGTTGATAGAGCACCACGGCGCCGAGCAGCAGCAGTACCAGTATCGTCACCAGCGTCTGCCAGTAGCGCCGCTCCTGTAGCTGATCCAGCAGTTGGGCCTGCAACGCCTGATGAGTCTTGAGGTTCTCGTTCTCAACCTCCTTGCGCGCCAGATCGAACTCGAAACGCATCTGGATAGAGCGCTGGGCGCCGAGATCCCGCTCCAGCTCCTCCCAGATCGCCACATAGCGCTTGAGCGAGGCCAGGGCGGCATTGGCCTGACCCTGTTTTTCCAGGATCCGTGCCTGCACCCGGTAGATGGTGGCGAGAAAACGCTGGTTATGCTCCTGAATGAAGATGGGTTCGGCCACCGCCAGGAAGTAGAGCGCCCGATTCAGTCGGCCATGAGCCTCTTCGGCCAGCCCCATGACCAGTCGCCACTGGCCCAGCGTCGCGGTGTCCGTCTCCTGTTTGCGGCTGAGCAGGGTCTCGGCCTGCTGCAAATTGACCAGTGCCTCATCCACCCGACCCAGTTTGAGCTGGCTGTGGGCCACTTCGGTCAGGGCCCAGGCTTCATCCATGCCCCAGCCGTTGCGCTTGAAATAGTGCGCCGCCTCTTCAAACAACGCCAGCGCCTCGGTGTGGCGTCCCGTGTCCGAGTAAAGAATGCCGAGCTGGGAGCGGATATCGTTCAGGTTTTCCTCATCCCCCTGCTGCTGATAGGCCCTCTCCAGCTCCTGGAAGTATTCGAGCGCACGATCAAACACCCCCATGCGGCGATAGGTATTGGCTATCTCCCCCAGTTGGTGCAGCCGCCAGGCTTCGAGCCCGAGTCGTTCATAGATGTCATGGGCAATGAGTTGATCCTTGAGGCCGGCGGCCAACTGGCCCTGATAGGCCTGCATGTTGCCACGATAGCTCAAGGCGTCCGCCATCAGCCGCTGAGCCCCCGCCGCCTCCGCCAACGTGAATGAAGCGTCATAGTCGCGACGGGCATGGGCCATCTCGCCCAGCAACTGACTGTGCCAGCCCCGGCAGTTGAGCAGGGCTATCTCAGCCAGCCCATCCTGGCGGGCACGGGCCTGTTGCAACTGCTGGCTTGCGAAGGTGATAGCGGCGCTGTAGTCGCTCGTGTTCTCGGCGGGCAAGGCCCAACACTGCAGGCTCACCAGACGGCCGTAGAGGGGGTTGGTGGCATCTATCTGGCGTGACAATGCCTGCACCCTGGCCTGAAATTCGCCATGGGGCTGGAAGCCGTTCTCTAGCTGAGCCAGCTCCGTCAGCAGAGACTCGCTTTGTGGGCGCGTCCCTGCTGGCGCATCAGGCGCTGCCCAGACCGACCCTGCCAGCAGCGTCAGGCAGAGTAACCAAAGGGATGAATGATTGACGCCGTTCACAGGCCTCCAGCGGCATTTAGTTGATAAATCGGATAATTAGACTTTCTATCATATCCTGCATCAGGCTGACTTATGATGAAATAATCATCCATTATCTCTATAGTCAACGATCTAGCCGGGGCCAGGTGACGACGTATCATTCCAAGCCCTCCCCCCACGTCCTGCGCCATATGCCAGGACATGCAGAGACAAATGGTCCCCACGTGACAGGAAAGGTCCCCCAGGATTACGAGGCGCTGCTGGTCGCCTATCGGAAACTGCAACAGGAAAACGAGCGACTCAAGCGCATCGCCGATGACGCACGGGAGAAGCTGGACGCGGCCATGGATGGCACTGGTCTCTGTATCTGGCAGAACCATGTTCCTACCGGCAAGCTCATCATCTTCAATCGGCGCTGGGGTGCCATGCTCGGCTATCAACCCAAGGCGCTGGAGGCCCACTTCGACGTCTGGCGCGAACACCTGCATCCGGAAGACAGAGAACGGGTGCTCAAAGCTTTCCTGGATCATCTGAGCGGCAAGACCCCCTTCTACCAAGCCCTGCACCGCATGCTGGCCAAGGATGGCAAGGTAACCTGGGTGCTGGACCGGGGCCGCGTCGTGGAACGGGATCAGGCCGGCAACCCGCTGCGGGTCATGGGCTCCCACATGGATGTTACCCACGAGAAGGAGTTCGAGCAGCAGCTTGCCCTGCTCGCCCACAGGGATCCCCTCACCCATCTGCTCAACCGCGCCGCCCTGCAGCGCCAATTCCCCGGTACCCATCAGACGCTCTGCTTCATCGATCTCGATGACTTCAAGCAAGTGAATGACAGCCTGGGCCACAGGGCCGGTGACGAGCTGCTGGTCGAGCTGGCCCGCAGGCTCAGGAGCATCTCTCCCCAGGATGCGGTTCTCGGCCGCCTCGGGGGAGACGAATTCATACTGCTGCTCCCCTGGCCAAGCCGCGACTCCCGCACTCTGCAGTTGGCCCAGGCCTGCCAGCAGGCCATCTCGGCCCCCTTTCCCCTCGCCAACGGCGAAGCCTGCATAGGACTGAGCATGGGGGTTGCCCAGATCCGGCCTCAGGATGACTTCAGCACGGCCCTGGCGCGGGCGGACAAGGCCATGTATCAGGTCAAACATGGGGGAAAACGCGGTTTTCATATCGCCCACCCCAGCGGTCAACCCCTGCTCGATCAGGAGCAGGTCAACGAACGGGCCCTCGACCACCGCTCCCCCTCCTGAGCCCGGTCAAATGGCCGCGGCCTCAAATGGGCAGCGGCCCCATCACCTTGACCGCACGAATGGCGAAATGGCTGTTGATGTCATTGACCATCGCCAGCGACTGCAAGCGCCGTACCCACTGTTCGTAAGCGGGCAAGTCGGGCACCACCACTTCCAGCAGATAGTCGTAAGTCCCGGAGACGGTATGGCAACTGATCAGCTCCCCCATGGCGGACACCGCCTGCTCGAACGCCTCCACCAGTGCCTCCTTGTGCTGACTGAGCCGCACATTGACGAAGACGGTGATCCCCAGCCCCAGTTTCTCCCGCGCCAGTATGGCGCGATAACCCTGGATATGGCCCTCCCCCTCCAGCCGCTTGAGGCGCCGGGCACAGGGGGAAGCGGACAAACCCACTTGTTGAGCCAGTTCGACGGTGCTGAGCCTGCCGTCTTGTTGCAGCAGTCGCAGCAACTGTAAATCTATCCTGTCGAGCATCTTGGTGGTTTCCATCAAAAACAGGTACCTGATTACCTGAAATTACCAATATATACGGGAAATCACCAAGAGTTTGCCCTGAAACGCCCCCCTGTTTCACCTGATAATCAGGTATCACCCTGGAGTCTGACCCACGCAAGGAGCGCCTGTGTCTCACCTTCCTCATTCCCGTCTCGGTGGCTGGGCCGCGGCCCTGGCGACAGTGCTGCTCTGGTCCGGTTTTTTCCTCTCGCTAAAAGCAGGAGCCCAGGCCAGCCTGCCCCTGCTCGGCCTTGCCCTGCTGCGTTACGGGGTGCCCGCCCTGCTGCTGGCGCCCCGTTACTGGCGGGCAAGAGCCAGGTTCAAGGCTGTGCCAGCCCGCTGGCGGATCGCCATCATGGCCGGGGCCGGGCTGCCCTTCTTCTGGCTCGGGGCGAGTGGCATGCAGCTCGCCCCCGTCAATCAGGGCAGTGCCCTGATCCCGGGCCTGGTACCACTTTGGGTCGCGCTCTTGCTGTGGGGAATGGGAGAGTGCTGCGGCCCGCAGCGTCGGCTCGGACTGAGCCTGATCGCCTCGGCGCTGCTGGTCATGATATGGCACGCCGCGCCCGGGATCTGGCTCGGCCAGCTCCATTTCATCGGCGCCGCCCTGCTCTGGGCCCTGTTCACTCTGGGTGTGAAACGCAGCGGGCTGGGCCCCCTGGATTCGGCCGCCCTGGTGGCCGTGCCCTCGACCCTGGTGCTGCTGCCCATAGTGCTCTGGCAAGGCTGGCCAGCGGGCGGCACTGGGCAAACCTGGTTATGGCAGGGAATAATGCAGGGATTGGGCGCGGGTCTGGGGGCTGCGCTTTGCTACGGTCATGCCATCCGGGTATTGGGAGCCGAGATCACCTCGGCGATCGGCTCGCTCACCCCATTGGTGGCGAGTGCCCTTGCCTGTCTGCTGCTTGGCGAAGTGCTGACCCTGCCCCATTGGCTGACCCTGGCCTTGCTGGCGAGTGGCGTCATGCTGGCCAGCCGGGTGGCTGGCCCCTCAGCTCTGCTGCCAGCGTCGCAGCAACCGGCCACGCAGGCCGCAATCGAGTAGCCAGCTGTTGTCAAACACCCGCAGCAGTGCAGGTTTGGCGTGGCGGGACATGGCCACGGCATGGAAGCGCGTTTGCTGCCTGCGCTGCTCGTTCATCTGATCCAGCAGGGCATGGGGCAGGCTCTGGGCGATGAAGTCGGAGATGACCAGCACATCCGCCTTGGCAAAGGCGGGTTGCTTGAGCTGCTCCAGGGCCTGGGCGAGACAGGGCACCAGATCGGTACCCCCGTGGAAGCTCATGGAGAGGAAACGCTCCGTCTGATCCAGTCCAGTGTCGGCGCGGATCTCCAGGGTGGCCACCTCGGTGGAGAACAGCATCAGGAAACAGCCCCGCTGCTCATCCATGGCCACCTTGAGCAGGGCAAGGAAAAGTGCCTTGGCACACTCCTCCGGATAGCCCCCCATGGAGCCCGAGGTGTCGATGCAGACGATGAAGGGGCCGCGAGACTGCGGCTCTGTGCCGCCCGCCTGGGGAGTACGCAGCAGCAGACGCTGGCGTGGCAAGGTGCCACGGCACTGGTAGCTGAGCAGGCGTCGCTCAAGATAGCGGCGATAAAACTCCAGCTCCAGCTCGGGCAGGCCGAGCATCACGGCCTCGCTGGACAGCATTCGCATCAGATCGTTGCCCGGGTGTATGCCCACCAGATCATCCGGCACATCATCGCTCACCGCCTCGGCCAGCTCCTGCATCAGTACAGGCGGCACGGGGCGCTCGCGAGACTGACGATCCTGCTCGCTGCGACCGAGCATGTCTGCGATCTCCCGCAGCAGGGGTTCGCGCTCGAGCATGCGCGCGTACTGCTTGATGAGTTCCAGGCTGCGTTTGTGCCAATGACCCTGGGCGAGATCCCACAGGCCCCCAGCCGAGATCTGGTGCGGATCCAGCGCATCGGCCAGGGTACGGTTTGCCAGCAGTTGATCCTCTATCTCCTGGCGCAGCTTTTCTCGCTCCGCCTCGGCTATCTGGTGCTGCAACTGCAACAAGGCACCAACCAGGCTACTGCGCCACTTCTCGATAAACAGCTTTTGCAGCCCCTCGCCGGGATGTTCGCTGAGCTGGCGTACCAGACTGCGCGCCTCACCGGCGAAGGGACTGCTCGGCG
>NZ_AQGQ01000089.1 GCF_000388115.1 Aeromonas molluscorum 848 | reverse complement strand
AACCCTCACTTCCTGTTCAACACCCTCAACACCATCGGCGCCATCACCCGCCGCAACCCGGAACGGGCCCGCGAGCTGTTGCTGCATCTGTCACGCTTCTTTCGCAACAACCTCAAGCGTCAGAGCGGCCTCGCCACCCTGCAAGAGGAGCAGGAGCACTGCCAATCCTATCTGGAGATAGAGCTGGCCCGCTTTGGCGATCGCCTGACCGTGGTCAACGAGATACCCGAACATCTGTCCCAGCTGCGCCTGCCGAGTTTTACCCTGCAACCTCTCATCGAGAATGCCATCAAACATGGTATCTCCACCCTGCTCGGCGAGGGACAATTGCGCTTGTTGGCTCAGGAACATGAAGGGTGCGTGACCATCAGCATCGAGGACAACGCCGGCTGCTGGCAACCGGGAGCCAATGGCGATGGACTGGGGATGTCCATTGTCGACAAGCGCCTCAAGAGCGCCTTCGGCCCGCAATATGGCATCAGCATTCACTGTGAGCCCGAGCATTGGACCCGGGTCTCGTTCACCTTGCCCAAGGAGGTCACATGAGCCAACATTGCCCCACAGCTGCCCCTGCTTCAATCAGTACCAAGCACAACCCTCTGCGCCAGGAGACAAGATGATCCGCGTTCTCATCGTCGACGATGAACCTTATGCCCGCGACGAGCTGGCCCTGCTGCTCGGCCAAGATGCAGACATCGACCTCTTGGGGCAGGCGGCCAATGCGATAGAGGCTCTTGGCCTCATCAACCGTCTCAAACCTGACGTAGTCTTTCTCGATATTCAGATGCCCAAGCTCAGCGGCATGGAGCTGGTCGCCATGCTCGATCCCCTGCCCCGCATCGTCTTCGTGACGGCTTATGACAGCTACGCTATTCAAGCCTTCGAGGAGCAGGCATTCGACTATCTGCTCAAGCCGGTCGAGCCAGTCAGGCTGCACAAGACCCTGGCCCGACTAAAGCAGGATATGACCCCACAACCCATGGCGGCCCTGGCACCGGCCATCCACCATATTCCCGGCTATCTCCATAACCGGGTGCGACTGCTGCCCATGGCGCAGGTGGAGTACGCCTTCTCGGATCTGGGCGGGGTACATGTGGCCTGTCAGGGTGAGCTGTTCCACACCCAGCTCACCCTGAAATCCCTGGAAGAGAAGAGCCCGTTGCTGCGCTGCCATCGTCAGTACCTGATCCACCCTGCCGCCATTTTCGAAATAGCCCTGCTCGACAATCAGCTGGCCGAGATAGTCACCCCGAGCGGCGCCCGGGTGCCGGTCAGTCGCCGCTATCTCAAGGCGTTGAAAGACCAGTTTGGTCTCAATTAACCGTCCCCCTCAGCCATGCCAAGAGGCCTTGAATAACCGCTCGCCTTTATTCCCCCTGCCAGCTTGCCTGGGATGCTGGCTTGCTACTCAACCTAGGCTTCAAGCAGACCTTGCCATCAGGCATCAAGCGTGAGACGGATCACAATCCCTCGCCGCTCGGGACGCCAAGACGCCGCTCAGGTTCTTTCACATGAGTTTCACAGCCTGGCCACCTAGACTCCCCAACGCACACCACAATAACAAATGATGGAGCGTTACAATGGTCTGGTTCTTCCTCTGTGTCGGCCTGCTCGTCGCCGGCTATTTCACTTACGGTAAACTCATCGAACGGATTTTCGGCCCCAAACCCGAGCTGAAAACCCCGGCCATCACCATGGCCGATGGCGTGGACTATGTCCCCATGTCCGACAAGAAGATTTACCTGGTTCAGCTGCTCAACATCGCCGGGGTCGGCCCCATCTTCGGCCCCATACTCGGCGCGCTCTATGGCCCGGTCGCCATGCTGTGGATAGTGTTCGGCTGCATCTTCGCCGGTGCGGTACACGACTACTTCTCGGGCATGCTCTCGGTCCGGGCCAAAGGCGCTTCTGTCCCGACAGTGGTCGGTGAGCATCTGGGCACCGTGGCCAAACACTTCATGAACCTGTTCGCCGTCATCTTGCTGATGCTGGTCGGCGTGGTCTTCGTGCTGAGTCCGGCCGGTCTGCTCTCCAGCCTGACTCACATCGAGATGGTCTACTGGATCGCGGCCATTTTTGCCTATTACATACTCGCGACCATAGTGCCCATCGACAAGATCATCGGTCGCTTCTACCCCATCTTTGGCGCCCTGCTGGTATTCATGTCCGTCGGTCTGGTCATCGGCCTCATGGTATCTGGCAAGGGTTTCTACAACACAGGGATGGACTTCTCCAACCTGCACCCCACCGACTTGCCGCTCTGGCCGCTGCTGTTCATCACCATCGCCTGTGGTGCCGTCTCGGGTTTTCACGCTACTCAATCCCCGCTGATGGCGCGCTGCATGCAAAATGAGAAGTCCGGTCGCTTCATCTTCTACGGCGCCATGATAGGTGAAGGCGTCATCGCGCTGATCTGGTGCACTCTGGGTCTCTCCTTCTACGAGAGCACGGACGCCCTGAACGCGACCCTGGCCAGCGGTGGCCCCTCTGCCGTGGTCCACGAAGTCTCCACCGGCCTGCTTGGCACCGTCGGTGGCATACTCGCCATCCTCGGCGTGGTGATCCTGCCCATCACCTCCGGCGACACCGCGTTTCGCAGTGCCCGCCTGATAGTGGCGGACTTCCTCAACATGACCCAGAAGCCCATCGTCAAGCGTCTGCTGATCGCCATCCCCATGTTTGTTCTGGGTTACATCATCTCCAAAGCGGAGTTCGGTGTGATCTGGCGCTACTTCGGCTGGGCCAACCAGACCACAGCGGTGATCATGCTGTGGGCCGCTGCCGCCTACCTCGCCAAGGAGGGCAAGTTCCATTGGATTTGCACCATACCGGCCATGTTCATGACCGCCGTGGTCATCACCTATCTGGCCAATGCCCCCATCGGCTTTGGCATGGAGATGCAGATCTCCACCATCATAGGATTGGTTGCCACCGCCCTGCTGACCCTGGCCTTCCTAATCAAATTCAGGCCAGTCCAGATCAGCGAAGTAAAGGAGACCTGACCTCCTCACCTGCCCTGCAATAACAAAAGGCCCGGCATCGCTGCCGGGCCTTTTCATTTGTAACGCCCCGTGAGGCGCGACGCCCATGGCTCAGTTGCCAGGCTCCTGGCCCTTGGGCGCTTCTGCCGGCGCCTGGTACCACTGCTCCCTGGCCACCAGCACCGCTTGCTCGGGCTGGGCAATGAAATTGGGGGACATGATCTGCACACCAAACTCATTGAACACATCCTGGATGTGGCCATGGAGCTCGGTCTTGACCACGGCGGGCAGCAACCCCGCCTTCATACGCACCTGCAACTCGTACTCCACATACCAGTCCTGCAAGTTGAGCTGACGTACCAAGGGGGCTTCTTCCTGATTGAGCCGCTCACAGCGCCGGGCCGCCAGCTCCAGCATGGCATGCACCTGACGCCAGGGGGTGTCATAACCTATGGTCACCTTGGTGAGCAGGGCCACCCCCTTCTCCCCGGCAAGGCGGGTGAGATTGACCACCTTGCCGCCCACGACCACGGCGTTGGGCAGGGTTACCTCGTGATCCTGGCGCGTCACCAGCTTGGTCGAAAGGGCGCTGAGTTCGGTCACCATCCCTTCCACTTCTCCTATCTGCACCAGATCACCTGGACGCAGGGCGCGGGAATAGATGAGCACCAGGCCACTCATGGCGTGGTTCATGATCCCCGCCGATCCCAGGGTCACCATGAGGCCGAAGAAGACACTCACCCCCTTGAAGGCGTCCGAATTGGCGCCGGGCAGATAGGGGTAGGCCACCGTCAGGGCAAACAGCCAGATCACCACGGAGAGCAGGCGGCGAGTCGCGCCCACCGTCTCGGCATGCAGCCCCTGCATCCGCAACTGACCGCGTTCGACACGATCAAAGATGATGGCCAGCATGCGAATGAAGACCCGGGTCATGACGAAGATCAGCATCACTGTCACTAACCCGGGCATGGCGGCCATGATGCCATCCAGCATATCGGCACACAGAGAAAACAGGGAGCTGCCGAGCCGATCGCTCCAGGCCCGAGTTTGGGGGAAGAGGCCCAGCACATAGGTGAGCCAGCCATAAGTGAACATGGACACCAACAGCAGACTGACCAGGCCCAGTATTCTCACCTCGACATTGCCCGCGACCTGGCGCCATTGGTGAGGGATCAGCCCTTTTTGCAACAGCAGGCGGTTGGCGAGCCACTTCCTGACTCGGCGATGGCACCATTGCAGCAACCAAATTGCGCCAAAGAACACCAGACTTGCCAACAGGGCCTTGCCTGTGGCCTTTAGCAGATAGGGCGTGGAATGCAGCTCCAGATACTTGAGCCTCACCTCTTCCAACCGTCCCTGTACGCGATCGGCCGCTTGATCCAGAGTCAGTTCATCGAGGTCGTCCAGATCCTTGTCCACCAGCATCAGGACGCGCTTGCCGTTGACCAAGAACTCCCGGGTGTCATAACCGAGTCGCTGACTCGCAACGACGGTAATGGGGGTCTGCAAATCGTCCGCACTCATGGTGTCGAGACGCTCATGAACCCAACGCACCCGATCGGCGCCATCCAGACTCCCCAGCTTGGCCTGGAACATGACGATGGGCTCATGGAGCAGCACCAGGGTCCGAGCCAGCTCTTGTTCCGTGGGCTCTCGCCTGGGCTCTGCCGCCCAGCCTACTCGCACCAACAACAGGCAAGTCAGCAGCAAACCGGTCAACCACAGACTCATTTTGCACAGTATCTTCATCGCGCCCCCATCTTCCTGTTTCTCATGCATCCGAATCCATTTCTTGTTTGATTTTACAGAAAAAAACGATTCTGCGTGATTAATAACCTACCAATGAACCTAAGCTGTACCAGTATATTGACTCCGCTCTATGCAGTCTTGCGCCGCGGTAATATGCTGTCATCATGTGCCGCTGACACTGTGGATGCGAGATGAGAGTGTCACCTCGCAATTTAGATGGGAGAAGTTGAAGATGCTTGATTACATTGCCTTGGGGATCTTGGTATTCGTCGTCTTGGTCATGTTCTATGGAATTATCATTATTCACGACATTCCTTATGAAATAGCCAAACACCGCCAGCACCCACATCAGGATGCCATTCACGTGGCGGGTTGGGTCAGTCTGTTCACATTGCATGTGCTTTGGCCATTCCTGTGGATCTGGGCCACGCTCTATCGCCCGGATCGGGGCTGGGGATTCAATCAACGTTTGCAAAAGGACGAAGAGGACATCTCCACGCTCAAGCAAGAACTTGCCGCTTTGCAAGCCCGTATGGCCACGCTCGAACAGACCGAAAACAGGTAATCACTCATGGATTTGCTACTTATTCTTACCTACACGGCCATCTGCGTCGGGATTTTCAAGGTATTCAAGATCCCGCTCAACAAGTGGACTGTGCCAACGGCCGTGCTGGGCGGTATCTTCATCATAGGGGCGCTCATCGTACTGATGAATTACAACCACCCCTATTCGGAGTTGTCACGCAACTACTACGTCTCCACCCCCATAGTGCCTCTGGTCAAGGGACGCGTCAGCGAAGTGGCCGTCAAACCCAATCAGAAGGTGAAAAAGGGCGATGTGCTGTTTCGGATAGAGGCCGAACCCTTCGAACAGAAGGTCGCAAGTCTGACGGCCCGCCTGCTCTCCAACCAGGATTATCTCAAAGCGCTTGATGCCAGGCTGCGTTCTGCCAGCCTGGATCGTGATCGGGCACGGGAGCTTTTGCGTCGGGGTATTGGCAAGCAGCGGGACCTCGATGTAACGCAAGCCAACGTGGATGACATCGGCGCCCAGCAAGATCAGCAAAAAGCAACCATCGATGATCTGCAGGCGCAGCTCAATGAGGCCAAATATACGCTGGAACAGACCGTCGTTTATGCCCCCAGCGACGGACATGTCGTACAACTCGCGCTGCGCCCCGGCATGATAGCGACCCCCTACCTCTACCGCCCCGTGATGACATTCATCCACGAGGATGACAGCTCCTATGTGGGCTGGTTCTGGCAAAACAGTATGCAGCGCCTGAAAGTGGGCGATAAGGCTGAAGTGGTGCTCGATGGTATCCCAGGCAGAATATTCCAGGGTGAAGTGGAAGCCGTGATCCCCGCTATCGCATCGGGCAACGTGCAAGCCAATGCCGGTTTGCTGGATCAAAGCTCAGCGCAAGTGCCGGGCCGCCTGCCAATTATCATCAAGATCACCGACCCCGATTGGCAGAATTATCAGGTGATTGCGGGCTCCAGCGGTCAAGCCGCCATCTATACCGAACATGTTCACCATGTGGCCATCATGCGCAAAGTACTGATGCGCATGGCAAGCTGGCTCAACTACCTGTTCCCCTTCCATTGATCTTCCCAAGCGGGCCAGTCTGACTGGCCCGCTGTCATTTGTGCCCAGGCCCTCCCCTCCCTATAATGCCCGCCAGCCCTTTATCAGCCAGCGTCCCTATCATGTTCGTGCTAAGGCCCTACCAGACAGACGCCGTCAACGCCGTCATCCAGCATTTTCGCAAACACCCGGATCCCGCCGTGGTAGTACTGCCCACCGGAGCCGGCAAGAGTCTGGTGATTGCAGAGCTGGCCCGCAAAGCCAGGGGGCGGGTTCTGGTGCTCGCCCACGTCAAGGAGCTGGTGGAACAAAACCACGGCAAATATGAGTCCTGGGGACTGACGGCAGACATCTTCGCCGCCGGGCTGGATCGCAAGGATGCCAAAGCCCAGGTGGTATTTGGCTCAGTACAATCTGTGGCGCGCAATCTGACCGCCTTTGAACCCGCAGCGCCAGCGGCCTCCTCCCCGGTAGAGACAGCCAGTGCTACGGGGGGCTTCTCCCTGCTCATCATCGACGAGTGCCATCGGGTATCACTGGATGATGAGAGCCAATACCATCAGGTGATCGACCATCTTAAAATCGCCAATCCGGCCCTCAAGATCCTCGGGCTCACCGCCACCCCCTACCGACTGGGGTTGGGCTGGATTTACCGGCGCCACTATCACGGCATGGTGCGCAGTCAGGGTGAGCGGCTGTTTGGCGACTGCGTGTTCGAATTGCCGCTGCGCTTCATGGTAAAAAACGGTTACCTGACTCCGCCGCTGCTGGTCGATGCCCCCATAGTCCATTATGACTTCAGCCAACTGGTGCCCCGGGGAAATGGCCTGTTCAGCGAGGCGGATCTCAATGGCGAACTCAAGCGCCAGCAACGGGTCACTCCTCACATCATCAATCAGGTACTGGAGTACGCAAAAGATCGCCAGGGCGTGATGGTCTTTGCCGCCACCGTCGAACATGCCCGGGAGATCCAGGGCCTGCTTGCTGCAAAGGCACAGCACGCGGCCCTGATCACCGGCGAAACCCCGGGCCCTGAGCGCGATGCCCTCATTCATGGCTTCAAGGCCCGCGACATCAAGTTCCTGGTCAACGTCTCCGTACTCACCACAGGTTTCGACGCCCCTCATGTCGATCTCATCGTCATGCTGCGCCCCACCGAATCTGTCTCGCTCTATCAGCAGATAGTCGGGCGCGGCCTGCGCCTCTCCCCCGGCAAGACGGATTGCCTGGTACTCGATTACGCTGGCAACAACTTCAACCTGTTCGCCCCAGAGGTGGGAGAGCCCAGGCCCCATGCCGGTACCGAACCTGTGCAAGTGCCCTGCCCCGCCTGCGGTTTTGCCAACACCTTCTGGGGCAAGACGGATGAGGATGGCAAGGTGATAGAGCACTATGGCCGACGCTGCCAGGGCTTTTTCGAAGACGAGGAGGGCGCGCGGGAAGAGTGCGACTACCGCTTTCGCGCCAAGATCTGTCCCGGTTGTGGCAGCGAGAACGACATCGCGGCCCGCCGCTGCCACGAGTGTGACCAACTGCTGGTCGACCCAGATGACAAGCTCAAAGCCGCCCTCAATCTCAAGGACTGTATGGTGATCCGCGCCGCCGGGCTGACCCTGGCCGCAGGCCGTGGCAAACAGGGGGAGCGGCTGGAGGTGACCTATCACGATGAGGATGGTTTGACCCTGATGGAGTATTTTTCTTTCCACAGCCCAGGGGCACGACGCTTGTTTCAACGGGCCTTTGTGCGTCATCATTGGCGCGCTCCGGGCCTTGAGCCCGAATTCACCACCCTGGATAGCGTCCTTGCGGCACAGGCCCAGTTTCGTCATCCCGATTTTGTCATCGCGCGCAAGTCTGGACGCTTCTGGCAGGTGAAAGAGAAAATTTTTGATTATGACGGCCGGTATCGCACCGCCAATGACCTTGGCTAACGTCAGACCGACTGGCAGATAAAAGATGAAAATGTTTCGATTCTGAGGAACGGTACCGCATCGCCGACATCCTCGGCTAACACAGAGGTTTTTATGCAGCGGTTTTTGATAGGTTTTTGTGCTTTCGTTTCCCTGGCGGCCCAGGCTGCCACGCTGACCCCGCCCCAGGGGGGCCAATATGCCGTGATAGTGCAGGGCAACAATGGCGTCGAGTACGCTCGCCACGCCGATGACATGATAGCCCCGGCCTCCACCATGAAAGTGCTGACGGCCCTGGCGGCCCGACTCGAGCTGGGCGCCGATTTTCGCTTCGCGACCGAGATCCAGGTCAAGCCGGGCAGCAAACAGGGGGATCTCATCAATGGCGACCTCTGGATCAACTTCGTCGGTGACCCCACCCTGTCGCGCATGGATCTGCTCGCCCTGTTCAAGCAGCTTGGCGTCACCCGCATCAAGGGTAATGTCCATGTCAATACCGGGGCCTACAACGGCTATGAACGCGGCAACGGCTGGTCCTGGGGGGATCAGACCCTCTGCTTCGCCGCCCCCGTCTCTGCGGTCATTATCGACAAGAACTGTGCTTATGGCACAGTCAGCGCCACCCAGATAGGCGGGCCTGCCACGGGCCATGTCGCCACCGGGGTGCCCATCAGCATCAGCGCCGACAATGTGGACGTGATGACGTATGGGGATATGGCGCGCCAGTTCTGCGCCCTGGAAGTTGATATGGCCAAGGGGAATCATTACGAACTCAAGGGCTGCATCACCCCGAACAAGGAGCCCCAGGGGCTGCGTTTTGCCATCCACGATGTGGAAGCCTGGGGCTGGGACAACATTCGTTGGGCCATGGACAGGGCCGGGGTCAAGCATGACGGCCTGCTGCGCGTGACCCACAAAGCGCCAGAGGGCGCCGAGACGCTGGCGACCCACTATTCAGCCCCGCTGCCGGTCATGCTGGCCAAGATGCTGAAGAAATCCGACAACACCTATGCCGATACCTTCCTCAAAACCGTGGGACGCCACTACTACAACAAGCCGGGCAGCTATCGCAGCGGTACCATGGCGGTGCGCGCCATCCTGACCAAACAGGGCATAGACTTGGGCAATGCGACCCTGGCCGACGGCTCTGGCCTATCAGCTCACAACCTCATCAGCGCCCGTCAGATGTTGTCAGTGCTGAACTTTATCCAGCGCAACGATGCCCAGCTCGGATTTATCAAGCTACTGCCCAGCTCCCAGGTTGACGGCACTCTGGCGTGGCGGCGCAGCGTCACCGCCCCCATGATGAAGAACAAGGTGCATGCCAAGACAGGCACCATCACCGGCACCTCAAATCTAGCCGGTTTCATCGATACCGCCGGGGGACAGCGCAAAGCCTTTGTGGTATTCCAGCGTGGCCTATCCCAGGATCCCGCCACCCATGAGCGCTATCGCGCCAGCAAGGCGCCCTGGCCATGGACCGTCTTTGAGAAAGGCATACTGGAAGGTATCTACCAGCAGCAGCCACTTCAGATCGTCGATCGTCCATGAACGGCGAATGTCACCGTGCCAACAGAGCAGGCCTTATCGAACAAGGCGAACGCAGGCATCGACAATTTCCACTTTGACTGACCCAGGGGCACCGCTATGCTGTGCCCTGTCCCATATCAATGCCCTCGTATCAACGGAGAGAGAAGATGTTTGTAGAAATTTATGGTCGTCCCGGTTGCCCCTACTGTGTGCGCGCCAAGATGCTGGCCGAGCAGTTGCGCGAGGAGCGAGACGATTTTGACTTCAAATATGTCGATATCCAGGTAGCTGGGCTCACCAAGGATGATCTGGCCGCCAAGGCGGGTAAACCCGTCACCACAGTTCCGCAAATCTTCCTGGACGAGCAGCATATCGGTGGCTGTACCGATTTCGAAGCATATGCCAGAGCCAATCTCGGCCTCAGTCAGTAAGTTCATGTCGACATGAAAAAGGCGCCTGATGGCGCCTTTTTCATGATTGAGGATCCCGCCCTATGGCTTGGTCCGCCACCGGCGTAAAGCGGCTCACCCGCTGCCCCTCAAGAGTGAGCTGCTCCATAAACATGGCAACGGGGCGGGCATAGACAACCCCATCCTGCTCGGATTGATAGATCACCAGCCGTTCCCGGGTTTCGCTGTGCCAGGCCAGGGTGAGCACGCGATAGTAACCTCCCTTGCAATGACGATAACGACCCGGCGCAGGTAACGGGGTCTGGATTTCCGGTGCCATCTTCTCCTCCTAATTAGGTGCCCGTCTGTGGGGGTTGCCAAGCTCTGCTTGAGAACCTATACGCTGTGATGCCAGCCAGGACCCCAAACGACACTTTCTCATTCAAGCTAATCGTGCCACAAGCAAGGGCTAATTCAACACAGTAAAGGTTGATATGCCACCCTGACACCATCTTTCACTGGCAACATAGAATATTAGCAAACGAAAATGCTAAAAATAACAAACTAGCAACCCTGTTTTAGAGATAAAAATCAGGGAATTATTCTAAAAAGAGGATTGTTCTGGCATTCAATTCTGTGAAGAATAGGGACAAAGATATTTGATTCTAAGAATACCTTTTTCGCCAACGCGTCCCAGGGGATTTCAGTCACTATGCTCACCATCGACAAGTCGCACAAGCTCGACGATGTCTGTTACGACATTCGCGGCCCGGTGCATAAAGAGGCTCGCCGTCTCGAAGACGAAGGCCACCGCATCATCAAGCTCAACATCGGCAACCTGGCTCCATTCGGTTTCGAGGCCCCAGAGGAACTCATCAAGGATGTGATCCTCAACATGCCCCAGAGCCAGGGCTACTGCGATTCCAAAGGACTCTTCTCCGCCCGCAAGGCCGTGATGCAGTACTACCAGCAAAAAGGGATGCGCAAGGTCGATGTCGATGACATTTACATCGGCAACGGCGCGAGCGAGCTCATCGTCATGGCCATGCAGGCCCTGCTCAACAACGGCGACGAGATGCTGGTGCCCTCCCCCGACTACCCGCTGTGGACGGCCGCCGTCACCCTCTCCGGCGGCCATGCGGTGCACTATCGCTGCGATGAAGGGGCCGATTGGTATCCGGATCTGGATGACATCCGTGCCCGCATCACCCCGCGCACCCGCGGCCTGGTGTTGATCAACCCCAACAACCCGACCGGCGCCGTCTACGGCAGCGAGTTCCTGCTGGAGCTTATTGAAATCGCTCGTCAGCACAACCTCATCATCTTCGCCGACGAGATCTACGACAAGATCCTCTACGATGACATCTCCCATACCAGCGTCTGCACCCTGTGCGACGATGTGATGGTGGTGACCTTCAATGGTCTATCCAAGGCTTACCGCGCCTGTGGTTTCCGCCAGGGCTGGATGGTCATCACCGGGCCCAAGGGCCGGGCCAAGGGCTACATAGAAGGGCTGGAGATGCTGGCCTCCATGCGCCTGTGTTCCAACGTCCCCATGCAACATGCCATCCAGGCGGCACTTGGTGGCTACCAGAGCATCAACGAGCTGATCCTGCCGGGCGGACGACTGCGCCGCCAGCGGGACAAGGCTTGGGAGCTATTGAACGAGATCCCCGGCGTCTCCTGCGTCAAGCCCAAGGGGGCACTCTACATGTTCCCGCGCCTCGATCCCAAGGTGTACGACATTCGCGATGACCAGAAGATGGTGTTCGACCTGCTGCAGCAGGAGAAGTTGCTGCTGGTGCAGGGCACCGGCTTCAACTGGCCGGCCCCGGATCACTTCCGGCTGGTGTTCCTGCCGCGAGAGGAGGAGCTGGAAGAGGCCATTGGTCGCCTCGCCCGTTTCTTGAAGAGTTACAAGCAGTAAGTCGGTCAGGCGACTAGCAAAGAAGAGGCTCCCACGGGAGCCTCTTGCATTGATGCTATGCCCCCGCGCAAAAGCAGAGTGCCTGCCCCCTCTGACCGCCCATAGCAAAGGGCCCTGTCTGTAGTAGACAGGGCCCTTTCTCATGACGGTATCTCGAACGGGATTACAGCTCGATCACGTCAAACTTCACGTCAGGATTGACGTCTGCATCGTAATCCACCTCGTCCAGACCGAACCCGAACAGGCGCAGGAACTCCTGCTTGTAGCCGGTGTAATCCGTAAGCTCGGACAGGTTCTCCGTGGTGATGGAAGGCCAGAGATCCCGGCAGGTCTGCTGCACGTCTTCACGCAGTTCCCAGTCATCCATGCGGATGCGAGCCTTGTCATCCAGGGCCAGATCGCCGGTGTAGAGACGGGTGCGCATCAATCTGTCCACCTGCTCCATGCAGCCTTCGTGAATGCCCTTCTCTTTCATGATCTTGAAAGCCATGGAGATATAGAGCGGCATGACCGGAATGGCACTGGATGCCTGGGTCACCACGGATTTGAGCACTGCCACATGGGCGGTGCCGCCCTTGGCCGCCAGATCGCCACGGATAGCGGCCGCAGCGCGGTCCAGATCTTCCTTGGCACGACCCAGGGTGCCATGCCAGTAGATGGGCCAGGTCAGGTCTGTGCCTATGTAGGAGTAAGCCACGGACTTGGCGCCATCGGCCAGCACGCCGGCATCGCGCAGGGCAGCCATCCACAGCTCCCAATCCTGACCGCCCATGACGGTGATGGTGTTCTGGATCTCTTCCTCGTTCGCCGGCTCGACGGTGGCGGTGATGATTTGATCCTTGTTGGTGTCAATGGCGGTGGTGGTGTAGGTCTCGCCGATGGGTTTGAGGGCGGAGCGCACCACTTCACCGGTATCCGGCATCTTGCGCACCGGCGAGGCCAGGGAGTAGACAACCAGATCGATTTGACCCAGTTCGGCTTTGATGAGCTCGATGACCTTGGCGCGGCACTCATGGGAGAAGGCGTCGCCATTGATGCTCTTGGCGTACAGACCCGCCTCTTTGGCCGCCTTGTCGAAGGCGGCGGAGTTGTACCAACCGGCAGAGCCGGTCTTGGTCTCGGAGCTTGGCTTTTCGAAGAAGACACCTATAGTCGCGGCGTCGGAGCCAAAGGCGGTGGCAATGCGTGAGGCCAGACCGTAACCGGTGGAGGCGCCGATCACCAGCACCTTCTTGGGACCATTAGCAATGGCGCCATTGGCTTTCGTGTAGGCAATCTGACGACGAACATTGGCTTCACAACCGACCGGGTGAGTGGTGGTACAGATAAAGCCGCGAACCTTGGGTTTTATTATCATGGGAGGTCTCGACACCGTTAAAGGAATGAAATCGGGACATAAGATACCTCATTGTGACCCCTTATGGTGCTCTGATGTGTTGAACTGCGGGGAAATCCAGCATGATGACGCCAATTTGAGCGATCAGTCTGGCACAGCACCATGAAACCGGGTCCCGCATCATGGATGGGCGGCCTGCGATGCAACCCACAGCTCAAGCGGTAGTTGCATCGTGCGGTGCTGATGGCTTTGGGCGAAGAGACCACCATGACCTCTTCGGCTGCCACTGCCTCTCTGGGCAAGCCGCCACCGTCATCCGTTTTCAACGTGTCTCGCCGGCGATCCCAGCCGAAACTTACCTTCCCCTCTGAATCGCAATCAGCACCAACGGGTGATCAAGGGAGCACCGGACTGGCCTATCGCTTTTCATTCATTATTTCAGACTGGTTCAACGAGGCGTCTGGCAATGGTGCAGTAAATGATGGATTAAGCATGGTGATTAATATTTGCAGCATCATGGGCATGATGCTGCCGGACAATAAACGGGCGCCTTACTCCAGACGACCGACATTAATGTCAGTCCGTTATTAAAGGGGGTGTGAGTAAGGCTTGTCTCTTGTTGATTGAAAACACCTTGGGCATTGAGCATATTCGGCAAACGACGCTTTTTCTGCGCCTGCCAATCCTCACTGTCTTTCAACGCAAATGGCCTCCTCTCCCCTGCATTACCGCTGGCGATGAGCGCCGCGCTCCTGATAAAGCGATGATCATCATCACCCTCTGCCCAGCATCAATGCACACGGCTGCTTACGGGCCATCCCTGCGTCAATCTCAACTGGGTCTCCCCATGCAGGGAGGGTAAATTCAGCTCAACAAATGAATCATTGATTGAATAAAAATAGCGTTTCCAAGCGCAAGATCCTCCACGCATTAATGCTACTGTCTAATCAGTCAACTTAACTGTCGTTGTCTCACTAGGGGTTCATGGAGGAACACTATTATGTTTTGGAAACACACGGACGATCAGGACAGGATTGAAAAAACGGCACGGATGGCCGACCTGGATGCGTTTTCGCAAGCCATCCAATCTCAGGTTCCCTATATCCAGTTCACCCCCGAAGGCATTGTCACCTTCGTCAACGATATGTTTTTGAATATAGTGGGCTTCAATCGGGATGAGGTAATTGGTCAGCATCACAGCGCCCTCTGTTTCCCCGATGATGTGAAGACGCGCGACTATGAGTCTTTGTGGCGAGACCTTCGCAACGGCACCTTTCGCAATGGCCGCTTCATCCGCCAGTCCAAGTCGGGCAAGGCCGTCTGGCTCGAAGCGACCTATTTCCCCATCATGGTCGATGGCAAGGTGGCCAAGGTGGCCAAGGTGGCCTCGGACGTCACTGAGCAGCAATCGTCACTGGAGCGAACCCAAGCCCTGCTGGCCGCGCTGGACAAGTCCTTGGCCGTCATCGATTTCGAGCCCGATGGCACCGTCATCACTGCCAATCAGAATTTCCTCGATTGCTTCGGCTACCGGCTCGAAGAGGTGACAGGCAAGTCTCATCGCCAATTCTGTGATGAGGATTTTTACAAGAAAAACCCCCATTTCTGGCGCGATCTGGGCTCTGGTGACATCAAAACCGGGCTCTTCATGCGCTTTGGCAAACAAGGACAGAAGATCTGGCTCGAGGCCACTTACAACCCCATCTTCAATCACGAGGGCAAGGTGGTCAAAATCATCAAGCTGGCCAGTGACATCACGGAGCGGGTAGAGAAATCCCTCTCCATCAAGGAAGCCGCCCACACTGCCTGCACCATCGCCGGCGAGACGGTGGCCAGCGCCGCCAAGGGTCGCCAGGTGATCGACCAGGTGTTAACCACATCGAACCATATCAACACCTCCGTCAGTGATGTGGCGAGCCAGATTGAACTGCTCAACCAGCAATCGAGAAGCATCGAGGCCATCATCTCCACCATCAGCAGCATCGCGGATCAAACCAATTTATTGGCGCTGAACGCAGCCATAGAGGCGGCACGCGCCGGCGAACAGGGACGCGGTTTTGCCGTGGTCGCCGACGAGGTCCGGCAACTGGCAGCCAGAACCAGCACTTCTACCAGCGAGATAGGGGCCGTTATCAAGCAAAACTCCAGCATTACCGCGCGGATCACCCAGACAGTTGGCGTGGTATCCACCAATGCCATTGCGGGTCAGGAGCAGGCAGGCGTCATTTCGGATGTGATCGAGGAGATCATCAAGGATGCCAATTCGGTCTCAGAAACCGTCAAGAATCTCTCCTTGTAAGAGGTCGTCGTGACCGCGCTGGCGCATCCAGCGACACCTTGAGAGAAGTGAAGCAATCTGGCGCCATCTGGCGGGAGGAGCTCCCTGCCCGATGGCGCCACCGAGCTGAGGCTATCCATATAAACCACACTGCAATGGCCCTGATTGACGCTATCCTGCCTTGTCACCTCTTCACCCCCATACCCGCGCGGTGGTCATCCATGGGGTTTTCAGCGACTCTGGAACGAATTCAATAATAACCCTGCGGGCTTGCGGTTGTTTCTGACCCCCTAACATCAGATAATACCGCCCGCCTTCACAGGGGATAATCCAAATCTGATGACTGAGTACCTGCTTTTACTGATTGGCACCGTGCTGGTGAACAACTTCGTGCTGGTGAAATTTCTCGGCCTCTGCCCCTTCATGGGCGTCTCCGGCAAACTGGAAACCGCCATCGGCATGGGGCTGGCAACCACCTTTGTACTGACTCTGGCCAGCGCCTGCTCCTATCTGGTGGAGCACTACATACTACTGCCACTCTCGGTGGGTTACCTGCGCACCCTCGCCTTTATTCTGGTGATCGCCGTGGTGTGCAATTTACCGAGATGGTGGTGCGCAAGAGCAGCCCGACCCTCTACCGACTGCTCGGCATCTTCCTGCCGCTCATTACCACCAACTGCGCCGT
>NZ_AQGQ01000088.1 GCF_000388115.1 Aeromonas molluscorum 848 | reverse complement strand
CATGGCGTTGGAGAGGGTCGCGACCGTCTGGTGCGGCTCCCAACTGCCGGTTTTGAGGTAGCGCGGCACAGTATCGTTGGCGTTGGTGGCGGCGATAAAGCGCTTGACCGGCAGCCCCAGCGCCTTGGCGATGAGACCCGCGGTGAGGTTGCCAAAGTTGCCGGACGGCACGCTGATCACCGCGTTATGGCGCTCGGATTTTGGCAGCTGGGCCAGCGCCTCGAAGTAGTAGCAGACCTGGGCCAGCAGGCGGCTGATGTTGATGGAATTGGCGGAGTTCAGGCCTATGGCGGTCTTGAGCCCTTCATCATCGAAGGCATCCTTGACCAGCGCCTGACAGGCGTCGAAGTCGCCGTCGATGGCGATGGTGCGGATGTTGCCGCCGAGGGTGCAGAACAGCGCCTCCTGCAAGGGGCTGATCTTGCCCTTGGGATAGAGAATGACCACCTCAATCCCCTCCAGGCCATAGAAGGCGTGGGCCACGGCGGCGCCGGTGTCGCCGGAGGTGGCGGTGAGTATGGTGATCTTGTCGTTGGTGCGGAAGGTCGCCAGACACTGGGCCATAAAGCGGCCACCGAAGTCCTTGAACGCCAGGGTCGGGCCGTGGAACAGCTCCAGGGCATAGGTACCGTCTTTGAGCTTCACCAGGGGCGCCGGGAAGGTGAAGGCGGCGTCGATAAGCTCGCTTACCTTAGGCAAGGGCACTTCGTCCCCCAGCAGGTGGCTGATGATGTGGGCAGAACGTTCGGCCAGCGGCAAGTCCAGCAGGGCATCCACATCGGCCAGCGGCGCAATCACTTCGGGGAAGAAGAGCCCCTGCTCGCGACCCAGCCCCTGACGCACGGCCTGCGCGAAGCTGACCTGTTCACTCTTGTCCTTGATATTGTAAAGATTCATAGCTCGCTTCCTGTTACCCGTGCCCCGGCCATGTCTAGTTTGCAGACCCGGGCAAATCCATCTTCGTTCTGCACAAAATGTGCGTCCATCCAATCCTTCATGCGCTCGGCCTGGGCCAGATCCTTCATCACCACGAAGACGCTGGGGCCCGAGCCGGAGATGCCGGTGGCCAAGGCCCCGTTCTGGGCCGCCTGGGCCCGCACCTCGTTAAAGCCTTCGATCAGTGCCGCGCGGTAGGGTTCGGCAATCACGTCTTTGAGCACGCTCGCCGCCAACCCTTCTTGCCCTGTGTAGCTGGCGTGCACGAAGGCGGCCAGGCGACGACCGTAGGTGAGGCAATCCTGACGGCGATATTGGGCCGGCAGTATGGCGCGGGCAGCGGCGGTCGAGACCACTGTGCCCGGGTAGCAGACCACCCAGTACCACTGCTCGAACACCGGAATGCCCTGGCTGATAACGCCCCCTTCCTCCAGCACAAGTTGCAGGCCACCAAGGTAGCAGGGCGCCACGTTGTCATAGTGAACCGAGCCGGAGATGCGCCCTTCCATCTCGCCCATCAACAGCAGCATGGCGTGTTCATCGAGCGGTGCGCCGTGGAAGGCATTGAGCCCCTCGAGCGCCGCCACCACGCTGCAGGCGCTGGATCCCAGACCCGAGCCGACCGGCAGGTTCTTCTCCAACACCATCTCCAGCGGCTGCATCTCACGGCCTATCTTGGCCAACGCTTCGCCATAGGCGAGCCAGCAGTCATAAAGGATGTTCTTTTTCGGATCGTCGGGCAGCTTGTGGGCATAGCGGCCCACACTGGAGAGGGCGAAGGATTCTGCGGTTGCTGGCGCTGCCTTGACCTGCACCCTGTCCCCCAAGAGGGAGCCATCCACGGGGGCGAGCGCCGCCCCCAGGACATCGAATCCCACACTCAGGTTGGCACTGGAGGCTGGCGCATAGGCCACCACACTTTCTTTATTTTCCAAATAGGGGTTCATATCTGAACTCATGCTTATAGCTCCTGCTTCCAGTTCTGGGTGCGCAACACATCGGCGAAGACACCGGCGGCAGTCACTTCGGTACCGGCGCCATAGCCGCGCAGCACCAGCGGGATGGGCTGGTAATAGGTGGAGAAGAAGGCCAGGGCGTTTTCCCCGTCTTTCACCTTGAACAGCGGCTCATCGGCGCCGACCGCCTTGATGGCAACCTTGCACTGGCCCTCTTCGATGGAGCCGACATAGCGCAGCACTTTACCCTGCTGCTGTGCACTCTCGAACTGATCGCGGAACCAGGCATCGGCCTCGGGCAGGCGGGCCATGAAGGACTCCACATCGCCGCTGACATCAAAGCCGGGCGGCAGGGCCTGCTCGACATCGACATCGGACAGCTCCAATGCCATGCCGGCCTCACGGGCCAGAATGAGCAACTTGCGAGCCACGTCCATGCCATTGAGGTCATCGCGGGGATCCGGCTCGGTGAAGCCGTTGCCGCGCGCTATCTTGGTGGCCTCGCTAAAACTCATGCCCTCATCCAGCTTGCCGAAGATGAAGGAGAGCGACCCGGACAGGACGCCGTCGAAGGCGCGCAGCTTGTCACCGGCCTTGATGAGGTTTTGCAGGTTCTCGATGACCGGCAGACCGGCGCCCACGTTGGTCTCGTACAGGAACTTGCGACGAGTCTGGCGGGCGGTGCGGCGCAGCGCCTTGTAGTAATCCAGCGACCCTGTATTGGCCTTCTTGTTCGGGGTTACCACGTGGAAACCGGCGGCCAGGAAGTCGGCATACTGGACGGCGATGGCCTCGCTTGAGGTGCAATCGACGATCACGGGGTTGATGAGGTGGCTCTCTTCCACCAGTTTTTTCACCGCCTCCAGGCTGAAACTGTCACGGGCTTCCACCAGCTGTTCACGCCAGTTGGCCAGCGCCAGGCCATCCTTGTTGACCGCCATCTGGCGGCTGTTGGCGATGCCCACCACCCGCAGGCCAGTGCCCTGCTCGGCGAGCACAGGTTGCTGGCGGGCAATCTGATCGACCAGGGCCGCGCCGACGCCGCCGATGCCGACCACGAACAAGTCGATGAACTGCTGGCTACCGAAGAAGTTCTGATGACACGCCTTGATGGCTTCCGCCACCTTGCGATCCCGCACCACCGCCGAGATGGAGCGCTCGCTCGATCCTTGCGCGATGGCGACGATATTGATGGAAGCCTGCGCCAGGGAGGTGAAGAAGCGGGCCGCCATGCCCTTGCTGGTGCGCATGCCGTCACCGATCAGCGAGATGATGGCCAGATCGCGCACTATCTCCAGCGGCTCAAGCAGCTGATTCTTGAACTCCAGCTCGAATTCACGCTCCAGCACCTTGCGGGTCTTGTCCAGATCGTAACTGTGGATACAGAAGCTGACGCTGTACTCGCTTGATGACTGGGTGATGAGCACTATGCTGACCCCGGCGCGGGAGACGGCGGAGAAGATGCGGCCAGCCATGCCGACCATGCCCTTCATGCCGGGGCCGGAGACGTTGACCATGCACATGCCGGACAAGTCGGAGATGGCCTTCACTTTCAGGTCATCATCCCCCTGCTCGGCACCGATCAGGGTGCCGGGCCCTTGCGGGTTGAAGCTGTTCTTGATGAGGCAGGGAATATGGAACTGGGCCACGGGGGCGATGGTTTTCGGGTGCAGCACCTTGGCGCCGAAATAGGAGAGCTCCATCGCCTCTTTATAGGAGAGGGTTTTTCAGCAGATAGGCATCCGGCACCAGGCGCGGGTCGCAGTTGTAACAGCCTTCCACGTCTGTCCAGATCTCGCAGCACTCGGCGTCCACGCAGGCGGCCAGCACGGCTGCCGAGTAATCGGAACCGTTGCGGCCCAGCAGTACGGTTTCACCCTTGTCGCTGCCACCGGTGAAACCCGGCATCAGGTAGAGGCAATCCGAACGAAGCCCCTTGGCGGCAAAACGCACCCGCGAGGCTTCGATGTCGACATGGGCCTCAAGATGGCCGCCATCGGTCACCAGCAGCTGCTCAGGCACGATCACGTCCAACTCGAGTCCGCGTACCCGCAGCAGCTCATGCATGAAGGCGATGGAGAGATTCTCCCCCCGGCTCAGGATGTGGGCCTGGACATTGTCCGGGCACTGACCCAGCAGGCGGATGCCCTGCATCAACCGCTCGACTTGATCCAGCTCTTTGGTGAGCCGGGTCTGCAATGCTTTCTCATCCAGGGCCGGATAGGCGGCCTTGAGGCCCGCCAGCAGGCGGGAGAAGATACCGTTGATCTCAAACAGGGTGGGGCTGGCATCCATGCCACGGCTGGTCTGTTCTACCAACGCCACCAGGTGATTAGTCACCTTGGCTGGCGCTGACAACACCAGAGCAACCTGGGACTGACCATGGGTATTAACCGCGATATCGGCTACCCGTAAAAAACGCTCTGCATCGGCCAGTGATGACCCGCCAAACTTCAACACTCTCATCGCTTTCTCTCCCTGTAAACTGCGCAACAAAAAGGCCCGTACTGGGTGGGTACGGGCCTTTTTCTGATTTCTGTGCTTGTTCGTCAGCGCATCAACCGGCCCCAGTGCCACCTGTGGTGGTACCGGTAATAATGGTAGTGGTGATGACGTTGATGATTAACTGCATGACGAACACTCTGCTACGAGACTGGCCTCTAGCAATACCCTGCACAGCGGACGCTGTCAACTCAAAGCAGCTTGCCAAGCCGCCTCATCAGGTCTTTACAGAGCAGATGCAGCATATTCAGATCCCGTTGTGGCAGCATAGGTACTCGGTCCATTACCCACTGATGCAGCTTTTCATCCTGCGAAACCCCGACTTCGACAAGAATTTCTGCTGTTTTTTGTTTTAGCACTCGAACCTGCCCGCTGTTGTCCGAATTTTCGTCTACGGGGGCCGCTTCATCGAGTAAAGGACTCAGCTCATAGGCATACAGCATGATCGCCTGACCCAGGTTCAACGAGGGGTAGCTCACCTTGAGGGGTAGATAGCTGAGCAAGTCGGCATGGGCCAGTTGTTCGTTGGATAGACCAGACTCCTCGCAGCCAAACAGGATGGCGACCTTGTTCAGTGATGGCTTGGCGCGGATCTGACTGCGGATCTCCCCGGGCGTGAGATAGTACTGATAGCGACCACGCTGACGGGCCGTTGTCGCTATCACCAGATCCATATCGGCCAGGGCTTCAGGCAAGGTATCGAACGCCTCGGCATTGGCCAGAATCTCCTGAGCCCCATGGGCTACCCAGCTTGCCTCATCCTCTTGATGAACCTGACTCGCCACGACCCGCATGGCGTCAAACCCCATGGTCTTCATGGCGCGAGCGGCGGCCCCGACATTCTGTGGGCGGGCAGGCGCCATCAGGACAAAATAGAGCTTCATGGATAATTCCTCGCGGGCAGGGCTGCAAAGGGGCGAAATCTACCGTTAATCCCCGCAAAATGCCACTTGAACAGATGTTTGAATGTTGCCATAGTGGCCAGAAATGTCGGCGAAATAATAGCCAGCAGAAGCACGATAACCACAAGGAAGGTGGCGATGGACAAGGCACTGGGACAGGCAGTTGCAGAGACTATTTTGCAGCGATTCGAGTCATTTTACAGCCGTTTTCTCGAGATCACCCAAGGCAGCAAGAGTCGCTTCGAGCATGGCGACTGGCTCGGTGTGCAGCTGGCCGGACGTGAGCGGATCCGCCTATACGACCATCATGTGGGTGCGACCACGGCGCTCATCCGTACCATGATGGGGGAGCAGGTTGCGACCCAGGACTTGCTCAAGCGCGTCAAGAGCGCCTTTAGCGATCTGCTGCCGGGCTGTGCCAACTTCGAGGTAGCCGAGTCTTTCTTCAACTCTGTCTACCGGCGCATCTTCCGTCATCGCAACATCCGCGACGAGAACCTCTATATACACCCCTTCCGCAGCCGGGGTGAGCATCCGGACTTGTCGGCCCAACTGCGCATTTATCCCAGCAGCCAGGCAGACTTGCCCCAGACCTTGCGTCAACTGTTTGCCGACTACCCCTTTACCTTGCCCTATGAGGATAAGGAGCGCGACATTGCGCATATTTGCCGCCACCTGACCGAGAGCGGCCCGGCGGCACTGCGTGCATCCCCCTTCACCCTGGAACTGCTGCGCGAGGTCTTCTACCGCAACAAGGGCGCCTATCTGGTGGGACTTGCCCGCAGCCAGGAGCGGGTCTATCCCTTCATCCTGCCGCTGCTGAGCACGGGGCAGAGCATCTATGTAGATACCCTCATCTTCGAGCCCGAGCTCGCCTCCATCGTGTTTGGCTTCGCCCGTGCCTATTTCATGGTCTATGCCCCCGAGCCTGCGCTCATCGTTGCCTTCTTGCGGCAAATTCTGCCCCACAAGCCCGACTACGAGCTCTACAACGCCATCGGCTGCCAGAAGCACGGCAAGACGGAGTTCTACCGTCACTATCGCCACCACATGGCCATGAGCCGGGATCAGCTCGTTATCGCCCCCGGTATCAAGGGCATGGTGATGAGCGTGTTCACCCTCCCCTCCTACGATGTGGTGTTCAAGGTGATCAAAGATGAGTTCACGCCCCCAAAAGACGTGAGCCACGAGCAGGTCAAGGCAAAATACCGGCTGGTCAAGCAGCACGACAGGGTGGGGCGCATGGCCGATACCCAGGAGTTCACCAACTTCGAGTTTCCCCTGGAGAGGATCTCCCCCGAACTGTTGGACGAGCTGCAACGGGTCGCCCCCTCGGCACTGACCCTGACCTCGGACAAGCTGGTGATAAAACACCTCTATACAGAGCGCAAGATGATCCCGCTCAACCTCTATCTGGATAACGCGGACGAGCAGCAGACCAGGCTGGCGCTGGAAGAGTATGGCAACGCCATCAAGCAGCTGGCGGCGGCCAACATCTTCCCCGGTGACATGTTGTTCAAGAATTTCGGGGTGACTCGCCATGGCCGGGTGGTGTTCTACGACTATGACGAGATTTGCTATATGACGGAGTGCAACTTTCGCCAGATCCCGCCACCACGCTACCCGGAAGATGAGTTGAGCGCCGAGCCCTGGTATTCGGTGGCCCCCAACGATATCTTCCCCGAAGAGTTCGCCACCTTCTTGCTGCAAAAGCGCCAGGTGCGGGAGATCATGATGCAAGTGCACAGTGAACTGTTCGATGCCAGCTACTGGCAAGGGTTGCAGGCCAATATCCAGGGAGGCAGCTTCGAGGATGTCTACCCCTATAGACGCAAGAAGCGCTTTCGCTATCAGCAGGGAGAACGTGGCCATGACGCCAAGCAGCTCTCCCCTGATGGGACTAGTGCGCCATAAGCGCTGAATGCATTCGACTGGAAAAGGAGAAGGGCGCCGCGGCGCCCCTCTCCATTGAGTCAGTTCCCTGTCCGGTAGGTTGGCAAGACCGGCCATGGATCAGACGCGACAACCTCTGACCAGCCATGGCCGTTTACTCGGCCAACTTGGCGTCGAACGTGAGCAAGGTTGCCTGACTGGCATCTTTCAATACCAGCTGACTGCCACTCACCTGATAGCTCGCGACCTGGGTCAGCTTATGCAGATAGTCACCCTCTTTGGCCATGAGATCCCCCATGCACGCCATGCGGGTTGACCCCAGGCCAGCCAGAGTCAGCGTCTTTTCATCCAGCTTGGTAATGCCACCAAAGTAACGGTTGCAGCCCCCTTTGCCTGCCACCTTGCCCTCGGCGACCTGCAAGGTAAAGGCATCCGCGCTCGCCCCTTGCAACTGCCAGGTATTGGCCTCCAGTTGAGTCATGTTGGAGCCGGATGTCATGGCACAGCCTCCCAAGGCCAGGGTGGCCAACAGCATCAGATTCTTGTTCATGGGATCCCCTCTCGGTCATATGCAGTAAAATGAACGGCCCTGTGTACCACGATGAGTCAGCGAAGCAAAGCCTTGGAAATTTAAATGAGTCCCTTTACAGCATGCAAGCATGTGCCATGCTTGTGATCCTATTCGGGACCCATGGAGGGGAAATGAATGGCTAACTCACTCATCTGTCTGCTGTTATCTGCCTGTAGCCTCAACTGTATCGCCGCCGACTGGGACTTCCTCGAACAGGATCCCGGCGAAGGGGAGCTCTATCTGAGAAGCTATTCAGGCGTCTTGCAGGACAGCCGGGGAGATGGCCGAACCGACCCTTTCGACACTTGGCTCATCAATACCGGCTATCAGTACAACATCATGGATGATGTTGCCCTCTTCATGGAAGGGGGCCCCGCGGGCTCTGGCCAATCCGCACAGGCGGGCTACAACCTGGCCTCAGGGCTACGCTACCAACTCACCCCGGCCCTCAACATTGGCAGCCAGTTAAGCCAACTGGAGATTGGCTATGCGACGACTCATGTCGAGCTCAATAGTCGACTGTTACTGGCTCCTCAACTGGCACTGACCGCTAACTTTGGCATCAGCCCGCTCACGGCAGAGCAGTCATTGAGCATCGGCATGGGTTTCCACTTCTGATGCTCAGATGAGCCGACTGGCACTGATTGCTATGCCATTGAGATCTGCATAGACGAAATCCCCCGGCGCTATGGTCACTCCGGCAAAGTTCAGCACGGCGCCCTCCTCCCCGGCCCCCAACTTTTGCGTCTTGACGGGACAGGCCGCCAGCGCCTTGACGCCAAGTGCCAGCGTATTGAGCGTACCCACATCGCGCACAGCCCCATTGATGATGAAACCGGCCCACCCTGACTCGACCGCCTGGATGGCAAGCTGATCCCCCAACAATGCTCGGCGCACAGACCCACCACCATCGACCACCATGACCCGGCCATGGCCTGGACGCGCCACCAGATCCCGCACCAAGCTGTTGTCTTCAAAACAGGAGAGGGTCACCGCCTCACCATAGAAGATGGCATTGGCGCCAAAGTGTCGAAACAGGGGGTCGGCAACTTGCAGGCTGTCACCGTGCAGGTCGCAAAGATCCGGCAAAAGATCCAGCATGATTCACTCCTCTCCTTGGATATGATGCCGCTCATTCTTTCATCAACACAAGGCGCTGACAATCCATAATGAGTCCATCCTTCCCGCCGTCCTCAAGAGGTGCTTCAAGCACCCGCAACACTGCGTGACGCATGGCTCCATAGCTGCATCTTGGGTCACCTGGTCAATCCTCTGAGATGACCTTGCTCGACCCGATGAAGAGAATGCTGACAGCGGAGGAAAGGTTGATGGCTAAAAAAATGAGAACGCTGTGTCTGGATTGATGTCTGGGGCAGAACGACCTCATCGATTGCTTATGTAATGCGAGTCAGGGACAACGCGAAAATGTGCATCCTCATCTTCGAGGCACAGCCTGGGTTATGCCGATTTCATGCAGCGCAGTTGGCGGGATGACTGACGTTTGACCTGGCATAACTGGATGACGCGGAGAGGATCGAGGGGGCAAGCACACGAAAATTTTGTAGTTTTCCCACAAAACCATGTCAATCACATGTTACATTTAATTACATTAATAAGTGGCTAAAAAGGGGCCTGGCCCCACTATTATGCTGCCAGTTCAGGGTTTGACCTATATCAATACAGAGTTAAAAAGTTGCTATCTGACAGCAAAGACTGTTGTTATGCGCCTGTTAACTGATAAAATGCGGCAACTTTCGTAATGGACTACCTTTCCGGCTCCTCTCCCCCGTCAGGGTCGAGAGCCTTCATATGGCGCAGGGATGTTGGCCAGCATTGATACCAAATTCGCGATGACTCGATCCTGAGTTCATACCCTGGATGATGTAATAAATTTTCAGGATACGTCCTTGATGGGTCGGGTAACGCCAAAAGTGTTAAAATTTAGCTAATTAACTGATAAGAATCTGGGAAAACTCATGCAAACACCACACATTCTGATCGTCGAAGACGAGCTGGTTACCCGCAATACCCTCAAGAGCATCTTCGAAGCCGAAGGCTATATAGTGCTGGAAGCGAACAATGGTGACGAGATGCACCAGGCTCTGACCAACCACACCATCAATCTGGTGATCATGGACATCAACCTGCCGGGCAAAAATGGCCTGCTGCTGGCGCGCGAACTGCGTGAAGATGACAACATCGCCCTGATGTTCCTGACCGGTCGGGATAATGAAGTAGACAAGATCCTGGGCCTGGAGATAGGCGCCGACGATTACATCACCAAACCGTTCAATCCCCGTGAGCTGACCATACGCGCTCGCAACCTGCTGAGCCGCACCATGAATGTGCTGCCCGGTGGCGAGGATAAGAAGCAGGTCGAACGTTACCTGTTCAACGGCTGGGCACTGGACATCAACAGCCGTGCTCTGGTCAGCCCGACCGGCGACATGTTCAAGCTGCCGCGCTCAGAGTTTCGTGCCATGCTGCATTTCTGTGAGAACCCGGGCCAGATCCAGACCCGTGCCGAGCTGCTCAAGAAGATGACAGGCCGTGAGCTCAAACCCCATGACCGCACCGTGGACGTGACCATTCGTCGCATTCGCAAGCATTTCGAGAGCGTGGGTGACACCCCCGAGATCATCGCCACTATCCATGGCGAAGGCTATCGCTTCTGCGGCGAGCTCGAGCAAGAATAAACGAGTCCTACCCCACCATATCAAAGGCGCCCTCAAGGCGCCTTTTTGCTGACCGCACCAAGCACTGGCAGCACTTTGCCTGATGGGCGCGTAGCGATAAGGGAAGCGTCATGGGCGAGCTAATAAAACAACATAAGCAAAAAGCCCACTCTCGCGAGTGGGCTTTTTGCTGTGAAGCTGGAGCGGGCAGCGGGAATCGAACCCGCATCATCAGCTTGGAAGGCTGAGGTAATAGCCATTATACGATGCCCGCTTGGCATCAGAAATTGCAGTGGGCAACATAATCCAGCCCACCTATTCAAGCAATTTGTCACCCTGGGGTTAATCAAGCTGCTTGATATCAGAATATGGAGCGGGTGATGGGAATCGAACCCACGTATGCAGCTTGGGAAGCTACCGTTCTACCATTGAACTACACCCGCGTCAGGGGCTCTACTATATGCATTTTGCCGCCAAGCGCAATGGCACCCTTTCGATTTTTTACAGCAAATCAAACTGTTCGACCAAGTAATGAACAGGGAGCCGCATTTTCAACCGCTCTGCTTCATGCCATGGTATTTACAAGGTTGCCATTGCCTGGGGGCGAGGATAGTCTTGCGCCACTCGAAATGAGGAAGCTGGTGATGGACAAGAATACCCAAAAACATCTTTATGGCTGGTTGCGCATGCAGTCGAGTCACGGCCGGCGCTGGATCGGTCTCTCCATAGTGTTCGGCATGGGTCAGGGCGTCCTGATGGTCGCCCAAGCCTGGCTGCTGGCCACCCTGCTGCACGGTTTCATCATAGCGGGCACCCTGCCCGAGCAGCAGATCCCCCTGTTTATCAGCCTGCTCGCCGTCACCCTCGGCAAGGCACTGCTCGCCTATGGCCGCGAGGTGACCAGCTTCAAGGCTGGCGCCGCGGTCCGCCAGACCATACGTAACCTGGTACTGACGCGGCTCAGTCGCCTTGGCCCTGCTTATATACAGCGTCGTCCGGCGGGGAGCTGGGCCAGCCTGCTGCTCGAGCAGATCGAAAATATGCAGGAGTTCTTCTCCCGCTATCTGCCGCAGATGGCCATCGCCGTTTTCATCCCCATCGTGATTTTGGTGGCGGTCTTTCCGATCAACTGGGCCGCAGGCATCATTTTGCTCGGTACGGCGCCGCTCATTCCCCTGTTCATGATCCTGGTCGGGGTCGGTGCCGCCGATGCCAATCGCCGCAACTTCCACTCCCTGGCCCGCCTCTCGGGTCACTTCCTCGATCGGCTCAAGGGACTGCGTACCCTGCAACTCTTCATGCGTACCCAGGCCGAAGGAAAGGAGATAGAAGAGGCATCTGAGGATTTTCGGATCAGGACCATGGAGGTGCTGCGTCTGGCTTTCCTCAGTACCGCCGTGCTGGAGTTCTTCGCCGCCCTCTCGGTCGCCCTGGTCGCCGTCTACTTTGGTTTCTCTTATATCGATCACCTCAACTTCGGCAATTACGGCGCCAAGGTGACGCTGTTTACCGGTCTGTTCGTGCTCTTCCTGGCTCCCGAGTTCTATGCCCCCCTGCGCGAACTGGGTGCTCACTATCACGCCAAAGCTCAGGCCATTGGTGCCGCCGAGCAGCTGCTGGAGTTTCTGGAAGCCGAGGTGGCTGAACCCGCCAGCGGTGATCAGGCATTCACGGCAACCCAGCCGATCCGGGTCGAGGCCCGTGCATTGGAGGTATTGAGCGCCGAAGGCAAGGTACTGGTCGGCCCCATCGATTTCACCCTGGCACCCGGTTCACGCACCGCCCTGGTAGGCATCAGTGGCGCAGGCAAGAGTTCGCTGGTCAATGCACTGCTCGGCTTTGCGCCCTATCGTGGGGAGCTGAAAGTCGATGGCCAGGAGCTGGCCAGCCTCGACATGAGTCAGTGGCGACAGCACCTCGGCTGGCTCTCTCAAAACCCGCAGCTGTTTCATGCCTCCTTGCGCGACAACCTGCTGTTGGCCAAGCCTGATGCCAGCGATATCGAGCTGAGCGAGGCACTCAAGGAGGCACAGGCGTGGGAGTTCGCCATGGAGAAGGGGATGGATTATCCCCTTGGCGATCAGGCGGGCGGCCTCTCAGTCGGCCAGGCCCAGCGCCTGGCCCTGGCCCGCACCCTGCTCAAATCGACTCAATTGATGATCCTGGATGAACCCACCGCTAGCCTGGACAGGCTCTCGGAGCACGCCATCATGGCGAGCCTGGAAAAAGCCACGGTGGATCAGACCCTGTTGATGATCACCCACAGGCTCGATCAATTGAGTGAAATGGATCAGATCCTGGTGCTGGCCAAGGGCCAGCTGGTCGAACAGGGCCACTATCGGCAACTAAGTGAGGGCCAGGGGCCTTTCGCCAGCCTCTTGTCCCAACGTGCGGGGAATTCTCTCGATGACTGATCTACTGCCGTTTCTGCGGCTCTACCGCCAGCACTGGCTGAGCCTGAGTGTCGGTCTGCTGCTGGCACTGGTGACACTGGCCGCCGGCATCGGCCTGCTGTCGCTCTCCGGCTGGTTCCTCTCCGCCGCCGCGGTGGCGGGCATGGCCGTCGCCAGCCGTGATACCTTCAACTACATGACCCCGGCTGGCGGGGTGCGCTTCTTCTCCATCGTCCGCACCGCGGGCCGCTGGGGTGAGCGGGTAGTGAGCCACGATGCCACCTTCCGGGTGCTGACCCGGCTGCGAGTCTGGTTCTGGCAGAAACTCTCACCGCTCTCGCCCGGTGCCCTGGCAGGCTTTCGCCAGGCGGATCTGCTCAACCGCCTGGTGGCGGACATCGATGCCATGGACCACGTCTATCTGCGCCTGATCACCCCGATTGGGGCTGCCCTGCTAAGCACCGGCGGTCTGGTGTTCTTCCTCTCCTTCTTCGATAGTCGGCTAGCCCTCATCCTCGGCGCCATCTTGCTGTTTGGCATGATGGCCCTGCCCCTGGTGTTCTTCTTCGCCGGTCGCAAGCCCGGCCAGGCGCTCATCACCGGCAAGGCCCAACTGCGTACCCGTCTGGTGGATTATCTCGATGGTCAGGCTGAGTTGCAGATGTTTGCCGCCGCCCCCCGCGCCTTGTCCGACCTGCAGCAAGCCGAGCAAGATCTGATCCGTGCCCAGGCACGCATGGCCAGAGTGAGCGGTCTGGCCAATGCCAGCGTCCAGCTGCTCAGTGGCTGGACCCTGACCCTGATGCTCTGGCTCGCCAGCCATGGGGTGGGTGGTGCGGCGCCGGGGCCCATGACGGCGCTGATGGTATTTGCCACCTTGGCAAGCTTCGAGGCCTTGCTGCCCCTGGCTGGCGCCTTCCAGCATCTCTCGACCAGTCTGGCCTCGGCCCGCCGCCTCAACGAGATATTGCAAGATGCCCAGCCCCCGGCGTGGGGCGAGCTGCGCGAGCGTGCCGAGGGGGGCGCCTTGCAGATAAGCGATCTCTCCTTCGGTTACCCAGGCAACACCCAACCCGTGCTGCGTGGTTGCACCCTGCAATTGCAGGCGGGTGAGAAACTGGCGCTACTAGGCCAGACGGGGTGCGGAAAATCAACCCTGATGGGCTTGCTGACCCGAGAGTGGAACCCGCAAGCGGGCAAGATAGTACTGGATGGCAAGCCGCTGACCGATTACAGCGAAGCGGCGCTGCGCGCTTCCTTCTCAGTGGTGAGCCAGCGGGTGCATCTGTTTGCCGCCACCCTGCGCGACAACCTCAAGCTGGCGGCCCCGGCAGCCAATGACGAGCGGCTGGCCGAGGTGCTGCAACAGGTCGGGCTTGGCGCGTTGCTTGAGGATGAAGCGGGTCTGGATGCCTGGCTGGGCGACGGTGGCCGCCCTCTGTCTGGCGGTGAGCGGCGCCGGATAGGCATAGCACGCGCCCTCTTGCATGACGCGCCACTCTGGTTGCTGGATGAGCCGACCGAGGGGCTCGACAGCCAGACGGAGCGCGACATCATGGCATTGCTGATGCGACTGGGCGCCGATCGCGCCATGTTGCTCATCTCCCACCGGTTGATTGGCCTGGAGCAGATGGACAGGATAGCGCTGATGGAGGAGGGCCAGATCCGTCTGTGCGCCCCCCACGCCCAGCTGCTGGCAGACGACTACTACCAGAGTCTGCATCGGCGCCTGACGCCGGTCTGAGCGCCCTGAGGCCGTGACCCTCTGAGCAGGTTGGCGACCAGGGTCGTCAACGCTCACCCACTCAGAGACAAATAGGGGCTGGTCGCCGGTGGCGACTGGCCCCTATAATGTTTGCCTCACTGGTCAACAAGATGCCGATATGAAACGCCTGATCCTGATGATGCCCCTGCTCGCCTCCGGCTGCGCCAACTTCGCCTTCAACAGCAACCTGGACAAGGAGAACTTTGATGAATACTTCAAACCGGGCAGCGTCACCATCTACGAGCAGGCCGACCTTGCCGCATTGAACTATCTCTATCTGGGCACCGTCGAGGGCGAATCCTGCCAAAGCGATGCCAATCAGCCCGTTCCCAACGCCGGGGAGGCGCGCACTCTGGCCCGGCGCCGGGCGGCGGACATGGGCGGCAATGGCATCACCATCGACAAGTGTGCCGAGTACAGCGATGTCCCAGGTTGCCTCAAACAGGTCATCTGCTACGGTCAGGCCCTCAAAGTGGCCGAACAGAAGTAACACCTCACCCCGGCCTCGCCGGGGTGATTGCATCTCCCCTCACACTCCCCGTGATCGCGACCGTGCTCAAAACAGGTCAATCAGCGTCAGCACCAATATGCCCAGCGCCGATCCCAGCAGGGCAATGAAGGTCATCACCATGCCACCGCTTCTGAACTTGAAATTCTCTTTCGGCTGACTGATGCCAAAGGCATGCAGCGTGCGCCCCAGCAACAGCAATAGACAAAAGCCATGGATCAGGGGAATGGGGCCACCAAGGCTGTCGAAGCAAAAGATGAGCAGCAGACAGAGCGGCACATACTCGGTGAAGTTGCCATGTGCGCGAATGGCACGGGCAAGCAGCGGCTCCTGATTATCTCCCACCGCCACCTGAAAACGGTGGCGCAGCCGTACCACTCTCAGGCTCAGATAGACGAACAGGCACGCCAGCAACGCGGCGTAAGGGGCAATGACCATGGGCACTCCTCGAAGCAGGGTCGGGGGACAAGCGGTGTCAGCACTATAGCTGTGTCCGATTCTTGCGCCAATGCTGCCCGAGGCTGGGCGCCATGGCCACATCCATGCCTTTACCGGCGGATTATGCTAGATTGCCCCGGTTTTCCACCATGCAGGGGCTCAGCGCGTGAAATTTGAGATAGATACCCTGGGGGTGATCCACTCCCCCTACAAGGAGAAGTTCGCCATACCTCGCCAACCCGGCCTGGTCAAATCTGCCCGCGCACGGCTCGAGTTGTTGCCTCCCTACGATCAGCCTGATGTACTGCGCGGCATAGAGCAGTTCTCCCATCTCTGGCTCAGTTTCGTGTTCCACCAGACCATGGCCCAGGGCTGGCACCCGACGGTACGACCACCGCGTCTGGGGGGTAACGAGCGCGTCGGCGTCTTCGCCACCCGCTCCACCTTCCGCCCCAACCCCCTTGGTCTCTCCGTGGTGGAACTGCTCGGCGTCAGGCGTGAACGGGGCAAGATCTGGCTCGAGCTAGGGGCCGTCGATCTGCTTGATGGTACTCCTATCGTCGACATCAAACCCTATATCCCCTATGCCGACAGCCTGCCCGATGCCAGGGGCGGTTTTGCACCTGATGCTCCCGCCCCGCCCCTTGTGGTGAGCTTCAGCCCGCAGGCGGAGCAGCAGCTGCACCCCTGGCTCAAGGATCATCCCGAGCTGCGCCTGTTGGTGAGCGAGGTGCTGGCGCAAGATCCCCGTCCCGCTTACAAGAAAGGCAAGCCGGACGAGAAGGAGTACGGCGTCAGGTTGTTTGATCTCAACGTGCGCTTTCGCATCAGCGAGCCTGACTGCCAGGGTGCTGGCCATCACGCCGGGCCTGATTGCCGCTCAAGCTGTGCAAC
>NZ_AQGQ01000087.1 GCF_000388115.1 Aeromonas molluscorum 848 | reverse complement strand
ACCACCACTGATGAGGCGACGCAAGGTATCAATCTCGCTCTGGCTGCGTGGCTCGCGGGTGACGGCGCCATCGGCGCCGGTGATCGACTTGTAATCCACCGCCACCGAGACCGTCATCCGGCGAATGCCGCCCATCTGACGTCGGGTATGGCTGACGGTGGTATCGAGTTCATAGTTGCGGGTCGCCTCTTTGCGCGAACGGCCGGCGCTGGTACCGCCCTCGCCCCCATCGGCCTTCTCCGGAATACCTGAGGCGGCGGGTGGCTGGTTGGAGAGGGCACCAGGAATACCACCATTGGCACCGCTGGCACTGTTCTCTTCCAGGGTCATCTCGGAGCGCACCGCAGGCAGGTCCGGGTTGTAGGTCTTGCGGGTCTGCTCCTGCTGGGAGAAGTCCAGGGCCAAGTCCACCTCGGCGGTGTAGTTGTCCATCCCGAGCACGGGGATCAGGATGGCGTCAATTTTCTGTTTGTACTCCAGCTCCTGCTTCTGCTGCATGGCAAATTCTTTGCGGGTCTGGGCGGAGACCGGATCCTGGGAGCCCGAGTTGAGCAGACGACCACTCTGATCGGTGACAGTCACCCGGGTTGGCTCCAGACCGTGAACGGCGGAGGCGACCATGTCGACGATGGAGTCCACCTCCCCCTGACCCAACGCCGAGCCCTTGAGGGTCAACACCACGGTGGCGCTGGGTTTGCGCTCGTTGCGGGCGAACACATTGTCTTTGGGAATGGCCAGCAACACCTGGGCCTTGGCCACGTTCTGGAACTGTTCGATGGCGCTGGCGAGCTGGCGCTCGCGGCTGAGTTTGAGGCGCTCAGATTCCATGCGCTGACTGACGCCGAAGCTGGAGTCCTTGAGCAAGATAGCCTCGCCATCATTGCTGCTGGCGCTGTTGGTACCTAACCCTGCCCGGGTCAACCGCAGTCTGATGTCGCCGTAGTTTTCGGCGCTGACCAGCACGCTCTTGCCATCGACCTGATAGGGGATCTTCTGCTGATCCAGATAGTCGAGGGTGGAAACCAGTTCCTCGGTGCTATAGGTGCCAAGGGGCCGCATCTCCGGCTCCTTGCCCCACAGCAGGATGAAGACGGCAATGGCCAGGCAGATGGCTAGCCCCAGGATCAGGGTGATCTGGCGCAGCACGTCGCTATTGGAGAGGAACCCCAGCGCCGAACTCTTCTGTTCATTCTCGTCAAGGGCACTCGCCCCTTCATGGTTGATCAGCAGATCGCCATTTTGATCGTTAGCCACGGGTCAGATCCTTATCTTCTGGTCTGGTTCATGAGAAAGGGAGGGAGAGAGGAAGGAAAATGCGCTCTCCAGTACCTGGCCAAATAGCAAAATCAACACCCTTAAACCGGCATGTTCATGATGGTCTTGTAGGCATCGACCATCTTGTTGCGCACCTGTACCGTCGCCTCGAAGGCGATGGAAGCTTTCTGGCCGGCGATCATCACATCGGAGAGATCCACCGATTTGTCACCCATGTCGAGTCGGGTGCGCAAGTCGTTGGCATTGCCCTGCAAGCCATTGACATTGCCAAGGGCCTGTTGCAGCAGCTGGCCAAAATCCGAACTGACCTGACCGCTTGGCTGACTGATTGCAGGAATACCCGCTTCCACCTTGAGCGCCTGCATCTCTTGCATCAGGCTGCTTGCACTTATTTCCATTGCTCTTCCCCAGACAAATGATTGACGCTGGCAAGAGATAAGCAATAAGAGTGCCAACCAGGGTGATTCGCTGCGCATCCGGAAGCTGGAGGAGCGGCGCCCTCAGCCCTGCAGGGCCTCCCGGTACTGCACGCGGTGCCTGGCTGACGCACTCGTCTCGCGGCGTAGCCAGCACTAGCACGGCTATCCGAGCAGCAACCGCAGATAGCTGAGGTGCAGATCCCTGTGCTCGTCGGCGGGCAACTTGACCAGCACCTCATCGTGGAGATAGCGGCTCTTGGCATCGGTTTGTCCCGGATCCACCAGCCCCACCTCCACCAGCTTGGCGACGATGGCAATCGCCAGGGCCATGCACTCCGCACTCTCCCGCCCCCAACCAAAACCGCCATCATGATCAAACAAATCTGGGCGAGCCAGGAGGGGGACGACCTCCTCTCCCCAGACCCAGAAGACCATGGGGCTCCCCTCTTGCAGGCGCAGGTAGATGCTCTGTCTATCCCATTCCCGCTGTTGCACTGCGGCGCTATCCTGTCCAGCCGATGTGGGCTCCTGCTCCATCTTGCACTCCTTGTCTTTCCGATAGCTGTGATTTGCCCATGAAAAAGAGGGCTCAAGGCCCTCTTTTACTGCAAGTAGCGTCATTTAAACAGACAGTATTTCAATATGATATAAGAAAATTGCAGCAATACTTTCCAGATGGCTACTGCTTGTTCAGATCATCATCCAGCCAGTACTTGGAACCCGCAATACTGGCGGCGAGCAACAGGCCTTTTTCGCCAATCTGGTAGATCGCCATGCCGCCATTGTACTTGGCGGTGAGTCCGGCGCTCTCTTCGCCTGCCACGGCCCCCACCTCGGAGGTCGCCTCCCAGCCCTGATGGACGAAGGCATCAAACCTGGCCTTGTCCTCAAACAGGATCACCTGTTGATAGAACTTGCCCCCCAGGCCTGCGGAGAGGCCGCCACCGAACATCTTCATGTAGGTACGGTTGTTATCCTGGCGGCTGACAGCCACCCCGGCCCCCTGGTTGGTGCTGAGCATCAGGGAAAACTTGCGAGAATCAAACACCGCGTAGCCATAGGCATTGTCAAACAGCAGCTTGGCTGAAGGCTGCTCATTGAACAGCCGAACCAGAGCCGTATCGGCCATGGTGTCGAGGGCGCTACGGGCCTGCTCTGCCGTCGTGGGCTCGACCATCTCATCGAGCTTCTTGTCTGCAACCGTCAGCCACTCCTTGCTGGTCGCCACGCTCTTGTCGGTCCACTCCCCTGCGGTGTTGAACGCCTCCTCCCCCCACTGGGAGGCGGAGTCCCAAGTCTGTTTGGAGAAATCGCTGACATCACGCCACGCCTCCTTGCTGGTCTCACTCACGGCATCGCCCAGATCGGAGGCGGCGCTCTTGAGCTTGTCCCAATCGGCATGACCGGGCATGACCACCAATGCCACCATGAGCAGGGGCAAAGTTCGCATCTTCATGACTATCTCCATATCAGATACCCGCAAGGGGCGAGAAGCTGTTTGCCCCCTTAGCATACACCGCCAGGGAGCTCGCCACAGCCCCGCAGGGGCCAAGCCCCTGTTTTCCGGGTCGTTGTTGATCAGGGGTACAGGCTGCGCACCCAGAGCCAGAGTGCGCAATAGCATGCCTGGCGGGGCGCTTGCCGGATGGCGATAGAGAGTGATCAGACGTCGCTCATCAGTGAGTCTGCGGAGTCACATAATTGCGCTTCATGCGCAGGGCGACATTGACCAGGGCGATCAGCACGGGCACCTCCACCAGCGGGCCTACGACACCGGCGAAGGCCTGATCCGAGCTCAGCCCGAACACGGCGATGGAGACCGCGATGGCCAGCTCGAAGTTGTTGCCGGTGGCGGTAAAGGCGATGGAGGCATTCTTGTCATAGGGAATGCCCAGCTTCTTGCCCACCAGGAAGCTGGTGAAGAACATCAGCACGAAATAGACCACCAGTGGGATAGCGACCCGCAGCACATCCATGGGCAGCTCGACTATCATCTCCCCCTTGAGGCTGAACATCAGCACGATTGTGGCCAGCAGGGCGATAAGCGTGATGGGTGAAATAGCCGGAATGAAGCGCTCGCTGTACCACTTATCCCCCTTGGCCTTGACCAGGTAATGGCGGCTCAGGAAGCCTGCCAGGAAGGGGATGCCGAGATAGATGAGCACGCTCTGCGCAATATCCAGCATGGTGATATCCACCGCGAAGCCTTGCAGACCGAACAGCGGCGGCAGCACGGTAATGAACAGCCAGGCCATGAAGCTGTAGGTGAGGATCTGGAAACCGCTGTTGAGGGCCACCAGACCAGCCCCGTACTCCTTGCTGCCGCCGCCGAGATCGTTCCACACCAGCACCATGGCGATGCAGCGCGCCAGGCCTATCAGGATGAGACCCACCATGTAGCCCGGCTCGTCATGCAAAAACACCAGGGCGATGACAAACATCAATATAGGACCCACCAGCCAGTTCATCACCAGGGAGAGGGTGATGGCGCGGCGATCCCGGGTCATGGCGCCCATGGTGCCGTAATTCACCTTGGCCAGCGGCGGGTACATCATCAGGATGAGGCCTATGGCCAGCGGCACGTTGGTGGTGCCGACCGACATGGCCTCATTCCACTGGGCCACCTGAGGGAACAGATAACCAATCCCCACCCCAATCGCCATGGCGACGAAGATCCAGAGGGTGAGATTGCGGTCGAGAAAACTCATTTTTTTGCTGACGGGCAGATCGCCGCAGGCTGTTGTACTCATCACGAGACTCCATGAGGATTGGATGAAACGGGCGGCTGATGGCGGGGCAGACCGATGGAGATCAGCGCCGCCAGCAGGATGAAGAGGGTGGAAATCCAGAGGCAGGCCTCGAGGCCATAGCGCTGGAACACCAACCCGGAGAGCAGGGTGCCGAGCAGGCGCCCCAGGGCATTGGCCATGTAGTAGAAGCCAACGTCCAGGGAGACCCCGTCAGCGCCGGCGTAGCTGACGATGAGGTAGCTGTGCAGGGAGGAGTTGATGGCAAACAGAGCGCCAAATACCATCAAGCCGCCCACCAGGCTGATGGCCGGGTGCAGATCGTAATGCAGCGCCAGGGCAATCAGGGCCGGCATCAGCGCGAGTGCCAATGCCCAGCCCATGGCCGCCCTGCCGTCGGGCACCCGCCCCTGGCGCTTGCCGGTAAAGCGCGGCGCCTGGGTCTGTACCACGCCATAAGCGATGATCCAGAGCGCGAGGAAGCCCCCCACAGACCAGTGATCCCAGCCAAAACTGGATGCGAGGTAGACAGGCAGCGCCACCACGAACCAGACATCCCGGGCTCCGAACAGAAACAGGCGGGCCGCCGACAGATAGTTGATGGCGCGGCTCTTGGAGAAGACCTCCCTGAACTTGGGCTTGTTCCTGGCTTTGCCGAGATCCCGTTTCAGGGTCAGCAGGCTGACGCACCACACCAGCGCCAACGCCAGCGCCATGACCAGCACGGCCCCCTGAAACCCGATCAAGGTCAGCAGGGCGCCACCGAGGCAGAAGCCCATCCCTTTCAGGGCATTCTTCGAACCCGTCAAGAGTGCCACCCACTGGTAGAGCTGACCCTGAGCCTCCCCCGGCACCAGCAACTTGATGGAGCTCTTGGCACTCATCTTGTTGAGATCCTTGGCGATCCCCGAGAGTGCCTGGGCAGCCATCACCCAGGGCACCGTCAACCAGAGCGGCGGCACCAGCAACATGGCGAGCGCCAGCACCTGGAGGGCCAGCCCTATGTTCATGGTGCGGTTGAGCCCGAGACGAGCGCCGAGCCATCCCCCCACCAGATTGGTCACTACCCCGAAGATCTCGTAGAGGAGAAACAGGGAGGCGATGGCCAAGGGGCTGTAACCCAGCCCGTGGAAATAGAGCACCACCAGCATGCGCAGGGCGCCGTCGGTCAGGGTAAAGGCCCAGTAGTTACCGGTCACCAGCAGATACTGGCGAGCCTCGGGGGAGAGTCGGGTCAGCGCCATGGCCGGGTTATCCTTGCGCCTTGTCCATCCGGCCTACCATGCGCATCAGCTCGGCGGTGCGGTTGGCATAGCCCCACTCGTTGTCATACCAGGCGTAGATCTTCACCTGGGTGCCATTGATCACCATGGTGGAGAGCGCATCTATGGTGCAGGAGCGCGGATCCGTCTTGTAATCCACCGACACCAGGGGGCGCTCCTCATAGCCCATGATCCCCTCGAGCTCGCTCATGGCTGCCGCCTTGAGCAGGCTGTTGACCTCGGCCTCAGTGGTGGGGCGGCTCACCTCGAACACGCAATCGGTGAGGGAGGCGTTGGCCAGCGGCACCCGCACCGCATGACCATTCAGCTTGCCCTTGAGCTCGGGGAAGATGTGGGTGATGGCGGTGGCGGAGCCCGTGGTGGTGGGGATCAGGCTCAGGCCGCAGGCCCGGGCACGGCGCAGGTCGGCGTGGGGGGCATCCAGTATGGTCTGGGTGTTGGTGATGTCGTGGATGGTGGTCATGGAGCCGTGCCTGATGCCGAGCTGCTCGTGGATCACCTTCACCACGGGGGCCAGGCAGTTGGTGGTGCAGGAGGCCGCCGTCACTATGGGGTGCTGCGCCTTGTCATAAAGATGGTGGTTGACCCCCATCACGACGTTGAGCACACCTTCCTCCTTGACCGGAGCAGTCACCACGACCCTTTTCACCCCCTGCGCCAGATAGGCGTCAAGCAAGGCCTTGGTCTTCATCTTGCCGGAGGCCTCGATCACCACGTCACAGCCGGACCAGTCGGTCTGACCTATCTCCTTGTTGCGGGTACAGAGGATGCGGTGGGTACCTATCACCATCTGGTCCCCATCGCTGCTCGCTTCATGATGCCAGCGGCCATGGACGGAATCGAAGGTGATGAGGTGTGCCAGGGAGGCGGCATCGCCAGCCGGGTCATTGATGCGCACAAACTCCACATCCGCCCAGTCGAAGGCGGCGCGAAACGAGAGGCGCCCCATGCGGCCAAAGCCGTTGATACCCACTTTGATGGTCATGCTGTTTTCCTTAATCGGCAAATGAATAGTGGCTGTTGAGATAGTCAACGTGGGGCGCCAGGGTCAGCGCCTTGGGACGCAGCCCCTGCACCAGCGTCTTGACCCTGGCGGGGGCATAGCCTGATTCCAGCAGCAGTATGGCCGCCATCAGCCCGGTGCGTCCCGAGCCACCACGGCAATGAATGGCCAGGGTCTGGCCCGCGCCAAGCCGCGCCAGCAGATCTGCCTTGTGGCTGGCAAAGGCGGCGGCAAACGGTGCCTCGGGGGCGCAGTCGTCCTCCACCGGCAGTTGGAACCAGGCCAGCCCCAGCGCGGCGCACTCGGCGGGCAAGGTATCGGCCTTGAACTCGTCAAGCTCGGCATCGGGCATCATGGTGACTACCGCATCGGCCCCGGCGGCTTGCAGGGTCTTGAGGGAGGCTTGCAAGGAAGCCTCCTTGGTGCCAGGGCAGGGGGTGAAGATAAGGCGGGCGCCATTATCCAGGTTCAGGATGTCTAAAGGGTGCATGATAAGCAGCGGCTCCATGTCTCATTGAAAATGTCTGGTGGATTGAAAAGAGGTCAATGGTACGCAACCTTGGCCACACTCTGCCCCTGGCCACGGGCACAACGACTCGCAGCGCGTCACTGCATGTTGCCACGAGGCTGCGCTGTCAACTCACGAGCTCAGCACTTGGGCTGTGCAGGCACAATGCCGCAGGCCTCGGGGTGACCGGCGCAGCACTCCTCGGTCAGGTAACCAATCAGGCTCTGCATCAGCGCGATGTTGGCGCGATAGCGCAGGTAACGCCCCTCTTGTTCCACCGAGATCAGGCCCGCATGCAGCATGGCTTTCAGATGAAACGACAGGGCGTTCGGGGCTATGTCCAGCTCGCTGGCGAGCTGGCCCGCAACCCGCCCCTCCAAGCCAGCCTTGACCAATAGCCGCCAGACATCGAGCCGCACCCCTGAGGCGAGCGACTCAAACAGCTTGCTGGCGACGACCTTGTTCATTTCAACCATGGCTCCCCCCCATTCCAGTAGTTGATTCAACTATACAACTATCATTGAAATGATCAATCCAACCACAACACTTTTCCTCCCGGCTCTGCTTTGTTACCCTGCGCGGCCAAATAATCAGCGGCCCGGCCCTGATGCTGCCCGAGCAGGATGCACGCCAGCGCCCAACAAGATTGGCCATCGCTGGCCCCATAACAATGACTCCCCCTGCAAGCCTCATGGGCTCAGGGCGGTGAGCGACAACAGAGCGAGAGAATCGACATGCGCCAACGCATACAACAAGAGTGGTTCGCCAACATACGCGGCGACCTGCTAGCCGGCACAGTGGTCGCGCTGGCCCTGATCCCGGAGGCGATCGCCTTCTCCATCATCGCCGGCGTCGATCCCAAGGTGGGCCTCTATGCCTCCTTCTGCATCGCCGTCATCATCGCCTTCGTCGGCGGGCGTCCCGGCATGATCTCCGCCGCCACCGGTGCCATGGCCCTGCTGATGGTCACCCTGGTCAAGGATCACGGCCTGCAATACCTGCTGGCGGCGACCCTGCTCACCGGGATCTTGCAGATAGGGGCTGGCTACCTCAAGCTCGGCAGCCTGATGCGTTTCGTCTCCCGCTCGGTGGTGACCGGCTTCGTCAACGCCCTGGCCATTCTGATCTTCATGGCCCAGTTGCCCGAGCTGACCAACGTCACCTGGCAGGTCTATGCCATGACGGCGGCCGGTCTTGGCATCATCTATCTATTCCCGCTGATCCCGGTGGTAGGCAAGCTGATCCCCTCCCCGCTGCTCTGCATCGTCATTCTGACGGCGATTGCCATCACCATGGGCATCGACATTCGCACCGTGGGCGACATGGGCGAGCTGCCCGATACCCTGCCCATCCTCCTCTGGCCGGACGTGCCGCTCAACCTTGAGACCCTGGCGATTATCTTCCCCTATTCTGCGGCGCTGGCCGTGGTCGGCCTGCTTGAGTCGCTGATGACGGCAGCCATCGTCGACGACCTGACCGACACCAAGAGCGATCGCAACCGCGAATGCAAGGGACAGGGTCTGGCCAACATAGGCGCCGGCCTGATGGGCGGCATGGCGGGTTGCGCCATGATTGGCCAGTCGATCATCAACATCAAATCCGGCGGTCGCGGCCGCCTCTCCACCTTTGTGGCAGGCACCCTGCTGATCCTGATGGTGGTCTTCATGGATCAGTGGATCCGTCAGATCCCCATGGCCGCCCTGGTCGCCGTCATGATCATGGTCTCTATCGGTACCTTCTCCTGGGACTCCATCCGCAACCTGAAAAAACACCCGCTCTCCACCAATATCGTGATGGTGGCCACGGTTGCCGTCGTGGTTGCTACCCATAACCTTGCCCTTGGGGTATTTGTCGGGGTACTGCTTGCCTCTCTCTTCTTCGCCGCCAAGGTGGCCCGCTTCATGCTGGTCAAGAGCGAGAGCAGCAGAGAGGGTGACGAGCGCCATTATCAGGTGCGAGGCCAGGTGTTCTTCGCCTCTGCCGAACAGTTCATCGCCGCCTTTGACTTCAAAGAGGTGCTCGGCCGGGTGACCATCGATCTCAGCCAGGCCCACTTCTGGGACATCACAGCGGTGACGGCCCTGGACAAGGTGGTACTCAAGTTCCGCCGCGAGGGGACCCAGGTCGACGTGATCGGCCTGAACGAGGCGAGCGCGACGCTGGTCGACCGGTTCGGGGTACAGGATAAGCCCGAAGAGATAGAAAAACTGCTGGCCAACCACTAAGGAGAGACCATGACCCATATCCTCGCCTGCCTCGATGGGATCGCCAGCCAGGAGGCCATCTGCGATGCCTCAGCTTGGGCCGCGGCCATCACTGGTGACACTGTGACCCTGCTGCATGTGCTGGAGCGCCACCAAAACGTGCTACCCGACTTGAGCGGCACCATTGGTCTGGGGAGCCGGGAGACCTTGCTGGCCGAGCTGGCCGAACTAGACCAGCAACGCAGCCAGCTGGCTCGCCAACAAGGCAAGTTGCAGCTGGATGCGGCCGCCCATCAGCTGGCGGAGCACGGCATCTTGGCCAATCGCCTGCAACGCCACGGTGACTTGCTCGATACCCTGAGCGATTTTGCCGAGCAGACTCGCTTGCTGGTACTCGGCAAGTGCGGCGCTCGGCACAAGGGTGAAGATGCCGTGGTGGGCAGCCAGCTCGAGAGTTTGCTGCGCACCCAGCGCACCCCGGCGCTGGTCGTACAGCGCCAGTTCACCGCCCCCACCAGCCTGCTCTTTGCCTTTGATGGCAGCGAGACGGCACACCGGGCCCTGAAGCAGCTGGCTGGCAGCGCCTTGCTCAAAGACTTGACCTGCCATCTGGTGATGGTGGCCGACGCCAGCGCCAAGCACAGCGCTCAGCTCGATGCGGCCGCCACCTCACTGCGCCAGAGGGGCTGGCAGGTGATCCCCAGCCTGCAACAAGGTGAGCTCATCCCAACCCTGACCCGCTATCTCGCGCAACATCAGATAACCCTGCTGGTGATGGGGGCCTACGGCCACTCCCGCATGCGCCAATTCGTGCTCGGCAGCCATACCAGCGCCATGCTGCAAGCCCTGCCTTGCACGCTATTGCTGTTGCGCTGACCATCAGGGCCGCCGCGCATACCCCGGGCGGCCCTCTCCTCACTTGCGTTGATAGACTCGCCGCCTGCTCCTGCGCTCAAAGCGGTATCATCGTCCTGTCGCAAGCTATCTGCTTAACGCTGGCATGGTCTCCATTTTTGCAGCCATCCCCAGAAAACCCGCACTGGTGCTGCATTTGCGACTGGGAATATCAACGTCTTCGTACGTTTAACGCCTGCGCCCCCGGTCTTTGACATAAATTGTTCCCGTCAACGCGCCCAGTTGTATAGTTTTTGGTTAACCATTCCGGTAAAATCCGCGCCCTTATAAGAGAGCCACCTAAGAGCGATTGAGCGATGTCCAACACAAAACAGGCCCCCAAAGTAGGATTCGTCTCCTTGGGTTGCCCCAAAAATCTGGTCGATTCCGAGCGTATCCTCACCCAGCTGCGTACCGAAGGGTACGACGTGGTGCCCAGCTATGACGATGCCGAGCTGGTGGTGGTCAACACCTGCGGCTTCATCGACAGCGCGGTGCAGGAATCGCTCGAAGCCATAGGCGAAGCCCTGGCCGAGAACGGTAAAGTGATAGTTACCGGCTGCCTCGGTGCCAAAGTGGATCAGATCCGCGAGATCCACCCCAAGGTGCTCGAGATCACCGGTCCCCACGCCTATGAAGAGGTACTGGGACATGTGCACAAGTACGTGGCTAAGCCGACCCACAACCCCTTCACCAGCCTGGTACCGGCCCACGGCATCAAGCTGACCCCGCGCCACTACGCCTATCTCAAGATTTCCGAAGGCTGCAACCACCGCTGCACCTTCTGCATCATTCCCTCCATGCGCGGGGATCTGGTGAGCCGCCCCATCGGCGACGTGCTGGCCGAAGCCAAGCGTCTGAAAGAGGCTGGCGTGAAGGAGTTGCTGGTGATCTCCCAAGACACCTCCGCCTATGGCGTGGACGTCAAGCATCGCACCGGTTTCTATGACGGCATGCCGGTCAAGACCAGCATGGTGGCCCTGTGCGAAGAGCTGGCCAAGCTCGACATCTGGGTACGCCTGCACTATGTCTACCCCTACCCGCACGTGGATGACGTCATCCCGCTGATGCGCGATGGCAAAGTGCTGCCCTACCTCGACATCCCGCTGCAACACGCCAGCCCGCGCATCCTCAAGTTGATGAAGCGCCCGGGTACCGTCGAGCGCACCCTGGAGCGCATCCAGAAGTGGCGCGAGATCTGCCCCGAGATCACCCTGCGCTCCACCTTCATCGTCGGCTTCCCCGGCGAGACCGAAGAAGAGTTCCAGATGCTGCTGGACTTCATCGACAAGGCGGAACTGGACCGGGTCGGCTGCTTCAAATACAGCCCGGTCGATGGCGCCAAAGCCAACGAGCTGCCGGATCCGGTGCCGGCAGAGATCCAGGAAGAACGCTTCGTGCGCTTCATGGAGCTGCAACAGCAGGTTTCCATCCGCAAGCTGGCTCGCAAGGTCGGCCAGGAGATGACAGTCCTTATCGATGAAGTTGACGAAGAGGGCGCCACCGGTCGCTCCTTCGCCGATGCCCCCGAGATTGACGGTCTGGTCTACTTGAACGGTGAAACCGGCCTCAAGCCTGGCGACATGGTCAAGGTCCGCATCGATGAAGCGGACGAATATGACTTGTGGGCCAGCCTGGTAGGCTAACCCCGGAGACAGAAAGACGCCGGTCAGAACGGTGCCAATAAAAAGCCAGTCAGCCTTCACTGACTGGCTTTTCTATTTTCAACTTCAAGATGATGCCATGATAAGCATCTACTCTGGCATGGCTTATCTAGGCTTGCGTTAAAGAGAGCGTGAATGTGTTGAGCAAGTTTATTTGATTATGAACCATTATCTTCAGCTTGCGTGCACAATACGAATTATAGTTACCGCAGCGTCGCTATTAATAATGGTAAATTATTGAGGTCGTAGATATAGACATCGTCTAGGGGGCATTAAGGTGATCACCTCGCCAGCATAGTATTGATAGTATTCCCTTTATAAAAAGTCGTTATCTGCCCACAAGCATACTTAACCCGGGCTGGTCTTGAGGTAAGCCACTCACAACATATTATCGAGATAATCCGACTCAATAAGGGTATGACTCTCCCTCTTTAAACTGCTTTTAGGTGACTATGGCCAGTAGACTATGAGTCACAGTTTCAGTGGTATTTCTCCTGCACTCTTCACTGCGCCTAAACAGCGATATATGGCCTTGTCCGAACAGATTAAATAGCTTAAGCATGTTCGCTGGTGCAGATTAACGCCTTTATTTTGATGGCTTTTTCAAAGTGATCGAGTTTATGTGTCATGATCCACCAAGTCGCCGCCTCCATAAGTAACTCAGGATCATCATTCTTGTTTGCAAAAAAGGCATAGAATGAAAGCCCAACTTCTGGCCCTTTGCTGGCAATTTTCTTGTCGCACACCTCGATCATTTTTCTCTTTAATATATCTCTCATTTTATTTTTATTACTCCACATCAAGCAGTGTTGTATATTTTACATCTGGCTTCGTTAGACTAAACCCGCAGCCAGGCCGCGTACACAGAGATCCGACAGATATTCGTCATATTTAAAGCAATGCAAGCATCAATATGTTCCCGCTTGCGGCCATGAATCAATAAAGGGTAACAATCTTCAACCAGTTCATGACGAAGCCATAGACAATCAGCCTTGCTCTAAGGATCATCATAACGCTCTGCCGGGCGGAGGGAAGTGGCGAGAAGAGAAAATCCAAGGCGGGTCAATCAATAGTCCGTTAGCTGACCAAGGATGTAGCGCGCCACTATGCGGGGCCTGGGGAGATTACCCGGGCAATCAGGCGGCGTTGTCATGGATTACCCCCTGTTATCCAGTTCACAGTTAGCGTCGATTCAGTCCCGATACAGGCCTTATCCACTACTATCTGAATTGACTCTACCAGCTTAACCCCCTCTAATTAGCATCTCGGATCTCATGCACGAACATCTTATGAAAATTCTGTTGGTCGAAGACGACAAGCTGCTTAATCATCATCTCACCACCCTGCTCGGTGAGGCGCAAAATCAGGTGCATGGCACCGACAGCGCCCAGGTAGCGTTGCACTATGCCGAGGATTACCCCATCGATGTGGCCATTATCGATCTCGGCCTGCCAGACATGGATGGCCTGCTGCTGATCCGCACCTTGAGAGAGCGGCAGATTGCCTTCCCCATCATAGTGCTGACCGCCCGCGGCAACTGGCAAGACAAGGTCGAGGGACTCGAAGCGGGGGCCGATGACTATCTGGTCAAGCCTTTTCAGAAAGACGAACTGCTGGCCCGGCTCAATGCCCTGGTGCGGCGCAGCGCCGGTTTTATCTCGCCCAAGGTACAAGCGGGCGATTACGAGCTGGATCTGTCGCGCAAAGAGCTGGCCATCGCCGGCGAGGTGGTGGTGCTGACCAGTTTTGAATATCTGATCCTGGAATACCTGATGCGCAATGCTCGCCAGGTGGTCTCCAAGCAACAGCTGCTCGACCAGCTCTATGGTGATGGTGAAGGCGATCCCAATACCATCGAAGTGATGGTAAGCCGACTGCGCAAGAAGCTGGATCCGGATGGGGAGATACAACCCATCTCCACCATCCGTCGCCAGGGCTACATCTTCAATCTGTCCTGCAGCTAGGATGACCCTCGCCTTCTTGCTCACCATTCAGCCAGGTGAGTCCTTGGCATCGCGTTCCCTGACATTGATAGAGGCCAGCTAATGCCGTTGATCCGCCGCTCCCTGCTGGCCAAGCTGATGCTGAGCACCATGCTGGTCATCGCGCTCATTCTGGCGTTTGCCGTCTATGCCCTCTATCTGGCCAAGCAGGAGGAGCTCATCAAGCAGACCAGCACCCAGATGCAGGAGAACCTCTCCAAGCTATTCTCCTCCAAGCTCCCCGAGAGTCAGGGTCAGCCCGGATTTGATACTCTGGATGAAAGTGCCGCCGATCCGAGATTAGACACCCTGATCTGCCGCGCCGATGGCCAGATAAGCTGGGCCAGTCTGCACAAGCCCGAGGTACTCGAGGCTAAAGAGACCCTCTGTCAGGATCTGATGAACTACCTTGGCAAGATGGATCATGACTACTTCTTCAAGCTCATCACCATCAAGAGCGGCAACCGCTACTTCATCTACAGTCTGCGTTTCATGCGCAACCATGGCCAGGGTCCCGTCACCTACTACGTGGTGATGATCGATTCTGCCAAACAATATCAGCAGCATATGCAGGATTACCTCTATCAATGCATTCGCCAGGCACTGCTGGCCTATGCTCTGCTCGGGGCCCTGCTGTTGCTCACCAGCATCTGGAGCCTCTCTTCACTGCGAGCCATGGCACGCCAGCTCGATGAGATCCGCGCAGGAAAGCGTGAATCCCTGTCCCAGGATTACGAACGCGAGCTGACCCCCCTCACCGAATCCGTCAACCAGCTACTGGAGAACGAACGCCAGCAGACTCAGCGCTATCAGCACGCCCTCAATGACCTTGCTCACAGTCTCAAGACCCGGTTAGCGCTTATACAGATGACGACACAAGATGTCGCAATGGGGCGGGAGCTGCACGACAACATCAACGAGCAGATCCTGACCATGGACCAGATGGTGCAGTACCAGCTGCGCCGAGCCGTGACCGGGCGAAAACGCCTCGCAGGCAAAGGGACGGAGCCCGTGCCGCTCATCGAGAAACTGCTGGCCAGTCTCGCCAAGGTTTATCGCCACAAGAAGCTGCAGACCCGTTTTCTGTTTGACGATGATGTCTTCTTCCATGGAGAACAGGGCGACCTGATGGAGCTGATGGGCAACCTGCTCGATAACGCCTGCAAGTTTGCCATCAGCGAGATCCGGGTCCAGGTACACCGCCAAGGCAGCAACCTGCTGATCGAGGTCGAGGATGATGGCCCGGGCATAGAACCGAGCAAATCGCAGCAGATATTCCGAGCGGGGGGTGCGCGCCGATACATCACCAGGCCAGGGCATAGGGCTGGCCGTGGTCACCGAGATAGTGCACAGCTATGGTGGCGAGATCCGGGTGGATGAATCCCCTCTGGGCGGTGCCAGATTTCAATTGAAACTGCCTCAATGATTTACACATGAACATTTTATTACCTAGAACAATAGGTTAAGTCACTGCCTTATGCATTTTTGCTCCATGTGGTACATGGAAAATGTGCCTCATATGTGACATAACTAGAGCCATTCTCTGCCGCACGGAAGCGATAGCCATGGCCAAGCACTTTTCATCTGCAATTCTTAGACCCCATCAACAGATGCTGGCCCTGGAGCCACGCATACTGTTCGATGGTGCAGCCGCCGTCGCCGTGGACCATCAAAGCCAGGATAATCAGGACGCCCCCCAAACGGCGCCCGATCATGCCGAGCCCAGCCAGAGCAGCCAGCCTCGCCAGTTGCTGGTCGTCGATGCCCGTATCGAACAGGCCAGCCAGCTGACCAAAAACCTCGACAGCAACGTCAGCCTGCTTGTCATCGACAGCAAAACCGATGCCCTGACTGCCATCGGCGCCAAACTGGCCGAACTGGGCCAGGTCGACGCCATCCAGATCCTCTCTCACGGCGCCGCCGGGCAATTCACCCTGGGCGATCGCACGATCACGGCAGATAACCTGGCCAGCGTCGCCCAGCAGCTGCAAGGCTGGCAGAACCATCTGAGCGAGAATGCCGATATCCAGCTCTACGGCTGCCGGGTCGGCGCCGGCGACTCAGGCCAGGCCCTGGTCAGTGCCCTGGCCAAGTGGACCGGGGCCGATGTGGCTGCCTCTAGCGACGATACCGGCGCCAGCAACAAGGGAGGAGATTGGGATCTGGAGGTGCGCAGCGGCCTTATCGATCAACCGCTGGCCCTCAGCCGGGAAGCCGTGCAAGGTTTCGACAGCCTGCTCGCCAACGCCAGTCCCGAGACCAGCCTGCCAACGGGCAGCGGCACTGTTCTGCTGGGTGATACCTTCGAGTTCACGGTGAATCTGAGCAATGGTTCCAGCCAGATTGGCTATGCCCCCTATGTGGATCTCTACCTGCCCAGCACGGGCAAGGATGGCGACGATGGCATCAGCTTCGTCAAGGCAACCTATCTGGATCAGACCCTGAAGTTCCATCAGGTCGTCTTCGACGCTTCCGGCAACGCAGCCCACCCGCTCGCGGTCGACAGCAATGGCAACCCGCTCATCATCAGGGCGGCCGATGTCGGGCTCAGGGCCGGGG
>NZ_AQGQ01000086.1 GCF_000388115.1 Aeromonas molluscorum 848 | reverse complement strand
TTTTAAGTTAGTTGCAAAGCTTTTGCCTGACGGCAATAGCGCCGTGGACCCACCTGATTCCATGCCGAACTCAGAAGTGAAACGCGGTAGCGCCGATGGTAGTGTGGCATTCGCCATGCGAGAGTAGGACACTGTCAGGCACCTATTTAGAAGAGGCCTCCCAAACGGGAGGCCTTTTTGCTTTTCAGATTCTGCTTCGAAAACGCGATTGGCTTCTGGCTCGTACCGTCTCTTTCTCATCCACGTCCGTCCGGGTAAGCTGATATCCCTGTCACCGTGGCGTGAGCCCGGTTTTCTGACCTCATTTCGGATGAGGTAGCCTGATGGAGGTTGTCTGTGCGTCTGGATCCCTTTACCTGCCTGCTCATCCTGGTAGTGAGTCTGGCCTCTTTCTTTCCCTGTGAGGGGGAGTTGGCTGTCTGGTTTGGCACCCTTACCAAGTTGGCGGTGGCATTGTTGTTTTTTATGCATGGTGCCAAGTTGTCACGCCAGAACCTCATTGCCGGGCTGGGTCACTGGCGACTGCATCTGGTGGTGATGGCCAGCACTTTTCTGCTTTTCCCGCTACTGGGTCTATTGCTTACACCGCTGGTTCCCCAGTGGGTGAGTCCGGCTATCTACCTCGGCTTTCTCTATCTCTGCGCGCTGCCAGCGACGGTGCAATCGGCAATTGCCTTCACCTCGATGGCGGGAGGCAATGTCTCCGCCGCGGTGTGCAGTGCGTCGGCTTCCAGCATATTGGGCATCTTCCTCTCCCCGATATTGGTCGGTCTGATGATCGATGTGCAGGGCGCAGAGGTGGGCACCTGGCACTCCATCCAGTCCATCATGATGCAGTTGATGTTGCCTTTCGCTGTGGGCCATCTCTCCCGGCCCTTGATTGCTTCCTGGGTTGATGCGCACCGACCGTTCATCGGCAAGTTGGATCAGAGCTCCATCTTGTTGGTGGTCTATACGGCCTTCAGTGAGGCTGTGGTGCAGGGGATCTGGCATCAGGTAGGTTGGTATGACTTGGGCAGCATAGTGTTGTTGAGCTGCCTGCTGTTGGCGCTGGTGCTGACCTGGAACATCTGGATCAGTCGTCGGCTCGGTTTCAGCCGGGCAGACGAGATCACCATCGTCTTTTGTGGTTCCAAAAAGAGTCTGGCGAATGGTGTTCCGATGGCGAACGTCATGTTCCCGGCCGCCAGTGTCGGCATCATGGTGTTGCCGCTGATGATCTTCCACCAGATCCAGCTGATGGTATGTGCCGTGCTCGCGCGTCGCTACCAGGATGGTGAAACCACTAGGTCAGTGGCCGTGGACCGTCAGTAATTGCCTGAGAAAAGCCCTGCTCAAGCAGGGCTTTTTATTGGCAAGTATTCAACCGGCATCGGGTATCAGCGCTTGCGCCAGATAGTGAGCTGGGCCAGGGTGTGTTGATGCTTACGGGCTGTCTCGCGAATCACAAAGGGAATGTCACGGGGCTCGCACAGTTCTTCAAATTCTGCCGCCATCAGGCGCTGCAGCGCCTGGTGAGTGCTGAGTGCCTCACCGTTCTCGCGTATGCCGCCTAGCCAGTTTGCCTTGGGGGTATATTCCTCCAGCCAGGTGTAGGGGCTGGTGAGCATCAGCAGTCCGCCCGAACGCAATCTGGGGGAGATGTCACGCAGGAAGCGGGCTGGTTCGCGCAGTCGATCGATGAGGTTGGAGGCGAGCACCAGATCGTAATGGTCATACTTTGGCTTGAGGTTGCAGGCATCTCCCTGACTGAAGTGGATACGCCGAGCCTGGGCTGGGCCGAGATCGTGCTCGGTGAGGCGGGCTTCACAATATTGCACCAGATCCCCTTCCAGAGGCATGGCATAGCGAAAGCTCTCCTGTTTTGCCAGGGAGAGGGCTACATCGATGAAGCGGGCCGAGTAATCGACCCCGTCCACATGCTGGAAATGGCGAGCAAGCTCGAAGCTGGCACGGCCGGTGGCGCACCCTATGTCGAGCGCCCTCTGGTGGTTGCTACACAGTTCGCTGGCGATATCGGCCAGGGTCTTGGCGTAGTTGGCCACGCCAAAGTGGCTGGGACCGTACTGGAAATCCAGATATTGAGCTACTAGGGTGTCGGTTTCGTAAGGGTTCACTATGACGGGTTCCTGATAGCGGGAGACCAGATAGCGGAAACCCGCATGCTGGAAGAAGTGACGGCGAAAGGCGTAACGGGCCGATTTGAGCGCCTCGTTGCCGGTGGAGATCCAGCTCCCCCCCTTGATGAGCGTGTGCTTGCCGTCGAAGGTGGGGGTGGAGAAATCATCGTAGAGAGGATGGACCTGGAACCCCTCGAAGCCGTCGATGGCGGTGCCTGTCCACTGCCAGACGTTGCCGACCAGATCGCAGAACTCCCCCTGAGGGAACATATCTACCGGACATGGGGAGGCAAAACCGGCCAGATTGATATTGCCAGGAGCCTGATGCCAGTCGGGTTGATCGCCAGCCAACTGCTCGCGTAACCACGCCCACTGCGCCTCGCTCGGGAGCTGGATGGGCACTCCTGTCTGGGCTGATTTCCAGCGACAGAAGGCGGCAGCCTCCAGCTGGTTGACCTCTACCGGCCAGTCCCACGGCATGGCAACTTCTTCAGTCATCAGTCGTAGCCGCAGCCTGTCGGGGTCTGCTGGTTCGCCGAGCCAGAAGCTGGGCATCTGGGCCCCGGCGTATTGACGCCAGCCCCAACCCTCTTGATCCCACCATGCCTGCGTCTGATAACCGCCATCCTGCACGAAGGCAAGATACTCACCATTGCTGACCAGCAGGCGGCTGGCCTGGAAGGCTTCGATGTCGAGATTGCGAGAGCCATATTCGTTGTCCCAGCCATAAGTCGCATCGCGTTTGCCTAGCGTTATCTGGCCCCCGGCTACCGGCAGCAAGCTATTGTCTGGTACCTCACTCAGGCGGTGACGCGCCTGTGGGCAAGAGGGCCAATAGGATTGACTGCGCACCCAGTCCAGTGGGAGCTGGCGGATCAGCACGCTCGAGGTTTCGAGATGGATGCGTTCATGCTCTATACCCATGAGGATCACCCAGGCCGGACTGTGCCAGTCGATGGGCAGGCTGATTGGCATCTGATTGATGAAATCGATGACCCGGGCCCGCACCTTGCCACGGTAGTCGCGTAGCGCCTCCACCCGTGGCCAGTCATAATGGTTTTCGTCCAGGTCATCCCAGCTCATCTCGTCTACGCCTATGGCGACCATGGCCTCTATGTTGGCGTCGATACGATGGTCGATGAGATTGGCGGCCAGCAGCTTGTTGATGAAGAAGGCGGCCGTGTGACCGTAATAGAAGATCAGCGGATGGCGCAGGGAGATGGCCTTGGTGAACCAGGCGCGGGGGTCGGCCAGGCAATCGAACAAGCTATCGTAGAGATCGAAGGTCTGACAGAAGTAAGTGAGAATTTCACGGCGTTTGACCTCCGGATCCTGGCCGGTCAGCAACAGGGTGCGGGTCGGCTCGGGCAGCTCGGTGGCGGTCACGCTAAGACTGGCTGGGATCACGCTCTGACTCCTTGTCTGGATTCTGGTTCTCGAAAGAGAGCTATATACGCATCAGATGTCAGTTATGGGTCAATTGACCCGGCTCATGGCGGAAAATTTTCATTGGGCCCTTGAGCATGGCCGATGACAAGGGCGGCTTTCCTCCCGGCAATATGGGGTTGGATCTGGTGTTCTCAGCGCCATTTAACCCATGGTCCGGGGCCAGCTTACCCCAGCTCAATTGAGTTCGGTGGGATCGATGTCCAGACTCCAGCGTACCTTTTTGCTCTCGGGCCAGCCATCGAGCTCTTTGACCGCCCAATCCAGCAGTTGTGCCAGGGGAGCCCGGTTCGGGCCCTGCACCAGCAGCTGCATGCGGAATTTGCCCGCCTTGCGCTCCATGAAGCCGCTGATGGGGCCCAGCACCTGCACATGGGGATAGCGGGCGCTGCGCAGGGTATCGGCCAGACGGCTGAGAAACAGCTGCACCTCGTCGCGACCGTTGGCCTCGGCCCGGAACAGCCCCTGATAGCTGAAGGGCGGCAGCCCCAGCAGGCGCCGCTCTTTCAGCGCCGTGTCGGCGAAGTGGCCGTAACCGTTCTGGGTCAGATCCTGCAGCAGGGCATGCTCGGGGTGGTGGCTCTGCAACACCACCAGTCCGGGTTTGCTGGCGCGTCCGGCCCGGCCCGCCACCTGGGTGTAGAGCTGAGCCAGCTTCTCGGCGGCGCGAAAATCGGCGGAAAACAGGGCGCCATCCACATCCAGCAGGCCCACGAGGGTTACGTCCGGGAAGTGGTGGCCCTTGGCCAGCATCTGGGTGCCGATCAATATCTTGTACTTGCCCGCCTTGATGTCGCCGAGGTGGGTCTCCAGCTCGCCTTTACGGCGGGTGTTGTCTCTGTCGATGCGCACTACGGGGTATTGGGGGAATACGGTGGTGAGCAGCTGCTCCAGCTGCTCGGTACCGACCCCCGAGCCAATCAGCTCCTTGCTGCCGCACTCGGGGCAGCTGTGAGGCAGCGGGCGCACGCTGTCGCAGTGGTGGCAGTGCAGGCGCCGCCCGGCCTGATGCCAGGTGTACCAAGCGTCGCAGCGCTCGCAGGCGGCGCTCCAGCCGCACTGGTGGCAGATAAGAGACGGAGCATAGCCACGGCGGTTGAGAAACAGCATCACCTGATTGCCCGCCACCAGGTGTTCCGCCATCAGTTGCTCCAGTTGGGGGGAGAGCCCGGCCTGCAGCCGCACGCTCTTGATGTCCAGGATCACCTGGCGGGCGGTCTGGGCGTTGCCGGCGCGCCGCGTCAGGCTGAGGTGGTGATACTTGCCGGTTCTGGCATTGTGCAGCGTCTCAAGCGACGGGGTGGCGGAGCCAAGCAGGATGGGAATGCCCGCGCGATGGGCCCGCATCACCGCCAGATCCCGGGCGTGATAGCGAAAACCGTCCTGCTGCTTGAAGGAGCCGTCGTGCTCCTCGTCAATGATGATGATGCCGAGGTTCTTGAACGGGGTGAACACCGCGGAGCGGGTGCCGATCAGGATGGCGGCGCCGCCGTCGCGGCAGGCGAGCCAGGCATCGAGCCGCTCCCGATCGTTCATGGCGGAGTTCATCGCCACTACCGGTACCTTGAAGCGGCGACGGAAGCGGTTGATGGTCTGCGGGGTGAGGCCGATTTCGGGCACCATCACCAATGCCTGCTTGCCCGCACGGAGCAGGGGCTCGAGGATGCTCAGGTACACCTCTGTCTTGCCTGAGCCGGTGATGCCGTCCAGCAGGAAGGCACCGAACTGGTCGCTCTGACTGGTGACGGTAGATACCGCCAGCGCCTGCTCGCCGTTGAGGCGCAGCCCTTCCCCCGCGTCAAAATGGGTTGCCCAGTCCGCGTTGTGGCTCGGCTCCAGGCTGCGTTTTTCCAGCAGCCCCTTTTTCTCCAGGGCGGTGAGGGCCGCGCTCTGGATCTCGTCAAGCCTGAGGGCGGCGGGGGTCTGTGGCCCCTTGCGCAGTAAAGCGAGGGCCTGTTGCTGCTTGGCGGCCCGCTTTAGCTCGTTGAGGTCCATATCCATCCCAGCTGGCGTGGCAAACCAGAACTCCAGCTCCCGATAGGCGGCAGGTTCCCCCTTGCGCACCAGCACCGGCAGAGCATGGGGCAGCACCTCTCCCAGAGGGTGCTGGTAGTAGCTGGCGCTCCAGGCCATCAGCGCCAGTATGTCCGGCCCCAACACCGGCTCGCCGTCGAGCACCCGTTTAATGGGCTTGAGTTTCGCGCGCGGTACCTGGCTGTCGGTCGGATGGCCGACCACCAGCCCGACCAGGGTCTGTGGGCCGAACGGTATCTCGACCCGACAGCCGGGCGCTGGCAGGGGCAGGGGAGAGAGATAATCGAAATGACGGCGAAGAGGAACCGGCACTGCGACACGAACCAGATCAAGCGTTTGCGATGAATCCACCAAAGGTTGCCTATTTTTTCTGCGAAGCCACTTGCCTGCTATCAGGCATTTCCTATATTATTCGCAGCCTTTGAAACTGTGTTCAACAATCGTGTGGTGTCCGACAGAAGATCGGATGGCGACACGGCCTGATAATTGAGGTTGTCCATGAAAGCTAATATCCATCCTGAGTACGTCGCCATCACCGCCAAGTGTTCTTGCGGTAACATCATCAATACCTTCTCTACCCTGGGTAAAGATCTGAGCCTGGACGTATGTTCCGCTTGCCACCCGTTCTACACCGGCAAGCAGAAAGAAGTTTCTAGCGGCGGCCGCGTAGACAAGTTCAACAAGCGTTTCGGTGGTCTGACTGCCAAGAAGTAATCTTACTTCTGAAGAATCCTGAAAAGGGCGCCCATAGGGCGCCTTTTTTGTTGCCCGGCGTTCTGTATTGGACCGGATTGCCCTATGGTGGGGGCGGATCATGGCAAGGGTCATGATGGGGCTGGTTGAGAGCAAGGAGTGTCGGGATGAGAAGTTGTCTGGTGATGGGAGCGGCCGGTTATATCGGATCTCATTTGGTGCCCTATCTGCAGGGGGTGGGGTACAGGGTGATCGCCGGGGCCCGCCGTCCCTGCCGCCTGCCTGCCGGAGTCGAGTTCCGTCTGGCCGATGTGCTCAAGCCCGATAGCCTGCCTGAGGCCCTGGTCGGGGTGGATACCGTCTTCTATCTGGTGCATGCCATGGGAGCAGGTGCCAACTTCCATCGCCTGGAGCAGCAGGGGGTGAAGAATTTCGCCGCTGCCGCCCGCGCCGCCGGGGTGCGCCGCATCATCTATCTGGGCGCCATCCAGCCCGAACAGTGCAACAGTCGCCACCTCAACTCCCGCCGCCACTGTGGCGAGCTGTTTCGTGCCTCCGGGGTGCCGACGGTGGAGCTGCGTTCCGGCATCATCATAGGGCCCGGCTCCGCCGCCTTCGAAGTGATGCGGGATCTGGTGTTCAATCTGCCGATGATGGTGACGCCCAAATGGGTGCGCTCCCGCACACCACCCATCGCCCTCTCCAACCTGCTCCACTACCTCGGCGGTCTGGTGGAGGCCGAGGGGGTCGATGGCGAGGTGCTCAACGCCGTGGGTCCGGAACTGCTCAGCTACCAGCAGCAGTTGCAGAAGTTTGCCGCTCATATCGGCAAGCGCTGTCCCATCATCCCCATCCCCTTGCTGACCCCCCGGCTCTCCGCCTGGTGGCTGCAGTTCGCCACCTCGGTGCCGCAACCAGTGGCCAAGGCCCTGGTGGGTGGCCTCAAGCATGATATTCCGGCCGATGATGGCCCCCTGCGGGCCTTGCTGCCCCAGACGCTGCTCAGCTTCGATGAGGCGCTGACCGAGAGTCTGGCGCTGGAGCAGAAGCTGGGTGCCGAGCAGCAAGGGGAGGAGACGCCTCTGGGACTGCGCTGGCGCCATCCCGAATACGGCTTCTATGACAGGGTAGCCAGTGGCACCGCTCTCTCTCTGGCTCCCCCTGAGGCGCTCTGGCAGGTGCTGCAAGGACTGGGAGGAGAGCAGCGTTACTTCTACATGAATAGCCTCTGGGCCATTCGGGAGTGGATGGATGCGGCCATCGGCGGCCCGGCCCTGACCCGTGGGCGCACCAACCCCGACCGTTTCGTGAAGGGAGACATGCTCGATTCCTGGCAGATCATCGGCGTGGAAGAGGGGAGCAGGCTGGCGTTGCTGTTCAACATGAAGGCGCCAGGCGTGGGGCGGCTCGAGTTCAGTATCACCCCTGAACCCTCCGGCTTGACCCGGCTGACGGTCGCGGCGCACTGGCACCCTCAGGGTGCCTGGGGGCTGGCCTACTGGCTGGCCATGCTGCCCTTCCACCTGTTCATCTTCCAGGGGATGACGGAGGCGCTGGCACGTCAGGCAGAAGAGGTGGTCGGTATCCCCGTGATGGACTGAAACCACATCTACGACTAAATGGGTAGTTTTAGTTAGCATGGTTTGCTGTTGAGTCGGGGCTTAACAGCATGTTGGCGATATTTTCTGCTGGGAAAGCCCCGGGCTTTTCTTTATGATCCGAGCCCCTCGCCCAGCGCGAGTCACTCTTTCTCTATTTATCCATCTATTGCCTCGGGGTCCCCATGTCCGATCTGCGTCAGCAAGCGCTCGATTATCACGCTCAACCTGTGCCTGGCAAAATTGCCATCGCTCTCACCAAACCGGCCGAGACCGCGCGGGATCTGGCGCTGGCCTACAGCCCGGGCGTGGCCGAGCCGGTGCGCGAGATAGCCGCGAATCCGGACGATGCCTATCGCTATACCGGCAAGGGAAATCTGGTCGCCGTCATCTCCAACGGCACCGCCATCCTGGGGCTGGGCAATCTGGGCCCGCTCGCCTCCAAGCCGGTGATGGAGGGCAAGGCCTTGCTGTTCAAGCGCTTCGCCGGGATCGATGCCATCGATATCGAGGTCAAGCACGAAACCTGCCAGCAGTTCATCGACACGGTGGCGGCCATCGCCGATACCTTTGGTGGCATCAACCTGGAAGACATCAAGGCGCCCGAGTGCTTCGAGATAGAGCAGGCGCTGATCGCGCGCTGCGACATCCCCGTGTTCCACGATGACCAGCATGGCACCGCCATCGTCACCGCCGCCGGTCTGCTCAACGCACTGGAAGTGCAGGGCAAACGCATCGAACAGAGCCGCATTGTCTGCATGGGGGCGGGAGCCGCCGCCACCGCCTGCATGGAGTTGCTGATCAAGTGCGGTGCTGCGCCACAAAACATCTTCATGCTGGATCGCCAAGGGGTGATCCACAGCGGTCGCACCGACTTGAACCAGTACAAGCAGCGCTTCGCCAACGACACGCCTCTGCGCACCCTGATGGATGTGATTGAAGGGGCTGATGTGTTTGTCGGTGTCTCCGGCCCGGACGTGCTGCCCGCCGAGGCGGTCGCCCTGATGGCGCCGCGTCCGGTGATCTTCGCCTGCTCCAACCCGGATCCCGAGATCAAGCCGTCCCTGGCCCACTCGGTGCGTGATGACATCATCATGGGGACGGGGCGCTCGGATTATCCTAACCAGATCAACAACGTACTCTGCTTCCCCTTCATCTTCCGGGGCGCGCTGGACGTGCGGTCCAGCCGTATCAACGATGCCATGAAGATTGCCGCGGTGGAGGCCATTCGCGCGCTGGCCAAGGAGCCGGTACCGGCCGAGGTGCTGACCGCCGCTGGCGTGAGCGCGCTGACCTTCGGCAAGGAGTACGTCATTCCCAAGCCGATGGATGCCCGTCTGCTGCCCAAGGTGGCCCGCGCCGTGGCCCTGGCGGCCGTTGCCTCCGGTGTGGCCCGCATCGCGCTGCCGGTTGACTACATGCTGGATTGAGTCCAGGTTTCCAGGTTGGAAATAACAGAAGGGGCCCCGTGATGGGGCCCCTTCTTGTTTAAGGTAAAGCCGAACCGTTGCTATCAGGCCTTGGGGGCCACTGCCGCGGGTTTGACCTTGGCAGGGGCGACGGAGGTGTGGGCTGTCTTGTGATGCTTTTTCACCACCTTGGTTTGGGTCGCATGAGGGGCGGCGGCTTTGGTCGGGGTGGCAGCCATGGTGAAGCCGGAGGTCAGGGCGAAGACAGCGGCCAGAGTCAGGGGGATCAGCTTTTTCATATTCCAGTTCCTCGTTCGGGTTGATGCTATGGAGTTCTTCTCCATGACTTCATCCTAGGGCTGTTCATGATCTGCTTCAGTGAGTGGCTGGTGACGGTTTGTATCCAAATGTACGGGCAGTTTGAGGCAGAAGCTGGCGCCCTTGGCACTGGGCAGCAACGCCACCTCGCCACCGTGGTGGCGGGCGATGCGGCGCACTATGGCAAGCCCGAGTCCGGCCCCGCCGGTACGGCGATCCCGGCTCTGATCCAGTCGCACGAAAGGCTCGAAGATCTGGGGTGCCAGGGCAGGATCTATGCCGGGGCCATCATCGCTCACCGTGAGCAGATAGTGAGCTTGTTGCAGTTCCATGCGCAGAGTCACCCGACTGCCGGCATGACGCAGGGCGTTGCCGACGAGGTTCTCCAGCGCCCTGTCCAGCAGCCGGACATCACCACGCCAGGGCAAGCGCGCCCCGGGGACAAGGCGTTCTAGCCGCTTCTCCGGCCTGAGTGCCTGCCAGTCAGCGAGGCGGCTCTGTGCCCAGTCACCCAGCTCGACATCGCTGCATTGCAGGGGCAGTTCGGGACGATCGAGCCTGGCATAGGTGAGCATCTCCTCGATGAGGGCATCCAGCGCCCCCAGGTCGCGCTCCAGCCCCTGCCGCTCTTCTTCATGCGGTTGTGGATCCAGCATGGCGAGCCGGTAACGCAGCCTGACCAGCGGGGTGCGCAGTTCGTGGGCGATGGCATCGGTCAGCTGTTTGCGGCTGGCCAGCATGGCCTGCAGCTGCTCCGTCATCTGATCGAAGGTGCGGCCGACTTGCCCCAGACTGCTGCCGGGGGGCAATCCGGTGCGGCTGGAGAGATCTCCGTCCCCGACCCGGCGGGCGGTCTGCTCGAGCCGTTGCAGGCCGCGCCAGTGCGGGCGCAGCCAGAGCAGTATGGGCAGCCCGAGGGAGAGACCTATGGCCAGCAGCAGGCCCACATCGACCCAGTGCAGCTCGTGCAGATAGGAGAGATAGGGCACGGGGCCGACGATCAGTACCTGATCGGTGCCCCGGATGCGCTGCAAGAAGGTGTCATCCTCCTCGACGATGACAATGTTGCCCGCTGCGAGGAAGGCCTGATCCTCCCGGGCCAGGGGCTGGTTGGCGAGGGCGCCGATCTGCAGGGGCAGGTTGAGCTGACGGCTCTGCTCCGCCATGCGCGCCGGCCAGTGCGCCGGTGGCAGGCGCGCCAGCTCGCCGGTGAGCAGGCCGAGGCTGCCCTGCATCATTCGCTCCAGATAGCGGTCACCCGCCCGTTCGGCACTGACCTGATAGACCAGGCCGATCAGCAGTATGGCCAGGGTGAAACAGCCGACCAGCAGCAGGTAGAACTGGATAAACAGACGGCGCATGGGATCCCTCTTCTTGGCTGGATTGCGTCCGGGCGTTGCGTCTTCGCCCCCTCGTCGCTAACCCTGCTCCCGTCAGGGGAGAAGGGGGCAGAGAGCAGCAACATCATTCGCTGGCTGATCATTCCCAGGCGTGGGGCACCAGCAGATAGCCCTTCTGGCGCACCGTCTTTATCCGGGTCGGATTATGGGGGTCATCGCCGAGCTTGCGACGCAGGCGCGAGATGGCGACGTCCATGCTGCGGTCCTGGCCATCGTAGTCGCGACTGCGCAGGTTGCGAAACAGCGCCTCCCGCCCCTGGATCTGGCCCGCATGACAGGCCAGCTCCCACAGGAGATCGAAGTCGCTGGTGGAGAGCGGGATGCTGCTGCCATCGAGGCGCACATCCCGGCCCGGGCCATCGATGCGCAGGCGGCCGAATTGCAGGCGCTGGGGCGGCGTGCTGGGCGCGGCCACGGGTGACAGTTGCCCTTGCTGGCGGAACTGGACCCGCAACCGGGCCAGCAACACGGGGGGCGGCGTGGTCTTGAGGATGTAGTCGTTGGCCCCCAGCTCCAGGCTGAGGATCTGGTTCATGTCGCTGTCGAGGGAGGTGAGCATGACGATGGGACCGCTAAAGCGTGGCCGCAGGTCCCGGCACAGGGAGAGACCGTCCTGGCCCGGCAGCATGATGTCGAGCAGCACCAGATCCGGCCGCTCGGCCAGGGCTCTGGCCAGCGCCAGATCGCCCCGGCTTTCCAGCAGAACCTCGATATCGTGGCGGCCCAGCCAGTTGCTGATGAGCTGGCCTATTTCGGGATCGTCTTCAACAAACAGGATGCGTGGCATGGCGAACTGGCCTTCCCGACAGGGGTACTGGGGTCTGCCGCCAGCATAGCCATTTCGATGGGGAAGTGCAGAGGGATAACTAATCAGCCGGGGTAAACAGACCCTGCTTGATTGCGCCGGTGCGAGGCAGTGCCCGGACACGGATAAGGGTTCGCTGTTATCTGTGACGGATCCGGCCTAGGACGGCGTCGAAGCGACATGGCCCTGAGGTCATGTCAGGGCGCTGTGGCGGGATGGACAAGCAAACAGGGCCTGCAGGCCCTGTTGTCAGGATGGCTTTCGTCCCCGACTTACCCGGCTTTGCGGCGCAGGTAGACGCCCGCTTCCATATGATGGGTCCAGGGGAACTGATCGAACAGGGCGAGGCGGGCTACCTCATGGGTCTCGCCCAGGGCCCGCATGTTGTCGATCAAGGTATCCGGATTGCAAGAGATGTAGAGGATGTTGTCGTACTCCTGCACCAGCTTGACCGTGGCGTCATCCAGCCCGGCGCGGGGGGGATCGACGAAGATGGTGTTGCACTGGTAGGCGCCGAGATCTATGCCCTCCAGGCGATTGAACGTACGCTCGCCACGCATCGCCATGGTGAACTCCTCGGCGGACATGCGCAGTATGATGAGGTTGTCCACGCCGTTGGCGGCGATGTTGAACTGGGCAGAGGCCACGCTAGGTTTGGCTATCTCGGTGGCCAGTACCTTGCGGAAGTTCTGGGCCAGGGCGATGGAGAAGTTGCCGTTGCCGCAATAGAGCTCCAGCAAGTCCCCTTCGCTGCTCCGGGTCACGTCCTGGGCCCAATCCAGCATCAGCTGGTTAATCTCGGCGTTGGGCTGGGTGAAGCTGTTTTCCACCTGCTGGTAGATGAACTCCCGACCCTGCACCTTCAGGGTCTCGACCACGAACTCTTCACCCAGGCAGACCTTCTGCTTGTGGGCCCGACCTATGATGCGCACGTCAAAGCCCTGCTCCTGCAAGCTGGCGCGCAGCCCCTCTGCGGCGACCTGCCAGTGCTCGTCGAGACGACGGTGATAGAGCAGGCTGATGCAGAGCTGACCGGAGAGGGTCGAGAGGTAGTCTATCTGGAACAGCTTGAAGCGCAGCGCCTTGACCGGACGCAGACCCTCGAGTAGGGGCTGCATCACCTTGTTGATCAGGGCGCTGGCGGCCGGGAACTGATCGACCCGGATGCGTTCGCGGCTCTCTTGATCGAACATCACATGGTAGAGGTCATCCTCTTCATGCCAGAGGCGAAACTCGGCCCGCATCCGGTAGTGCTCGGCCGGGGAGGCATAGACCTCGAGGGCCGGAGGGGTGAAGCCGGCAAACAGGGTCTGCAGGCGCTGGGCCTTGGCCTCTAACTGGGCCTGATAAGCAGCCGGGGTTCGCTCGGATTGGGTCATGACATACCTCGAGATGCGGCCGATGGGGCCGGGCAGAAAGCGGTGGGGGGCACAGGACCACCCAAAGGGGCCTGATTTTTAAAAGTCAGCCGCAGATTGTCCAGTTTTTTATGGTCAATAAGTAGCCGGTCAGTTTATTCCACAGGATGAAGGAGGGGATCGCTGCGGGGAGCGCGACGCTATGGTCGCAAAATGACCGGTGAGCCTGTCCGGTGGGCGAGGGATCGGCAAGTTGGGGGAGTGCGCGTTTTTTTGGTCAAGAAGTGGTCGCCCTGGCCGATAAGCTGCTAACGGGGAATGTATGAGGAAGTCATGATGCAGATTGATGGCATGGGGGCGGGTCAGCCCAGACGGATGAGTGGCGAGGTGCGCACCGATGAGGCGCGTCATGGCAAGGCCGGTTTGGCCGATGCCCCTGCGAGCGAGGCCAGCAGCAGGCTCAGTGATGACGAGGTGATCCTGAACCGGGCGCCGCGCTGGGCACAGGGACTGGTGCAGCAGGCGTTGCAGTTCCATCTTCAGGTCAACGGCAAGGGATACCAGGCACCCAAGGTCGAGCCGGTAAAAGAGATCACCCCCGAGACCCTGTTCGACTTTCAGGCGGTGGCCGACAACGTGCTGCAATTCGTGACCGGCCGGCTTGGCGCGGCGCGGGCCGATGGCAAATCGGACGAGGCGCTTGCCGACATGATGGCTCAGGCTCGCAAGGGGGTGAACATGGGCTTTGCCGATGCCCGCAAGCAGCTGGGTGACAAGGCGACCGACAACGAAGATATCAAGACAGGTATCGATCAGAGCTACAAGCTGATCCAGGACGGCCTGGATCAGTTCGAGCAGCAGTTCTTCGGCCAGGTCTCTGACGTGGATCGGAAGGCGGCCGAGATGGCCAATCGCCAGCAGGGTACCCTGGAGATAGAGACCAAGGAGGGGGACAAGGTGATGCTGCGCTTCAACGACAGCTGGCAGCTCAAGTCCCAGGAGCAGGGCAATGCCAGCCAGTTCAGCCTCAAGTTGAGCCAGAACTTCAGCTTCTCCCTCGAGGGCGATCTGGGGGATGGCGAACTTGCCGCCATCGGCGATCTGGTCAAGGGACTCGACTCGCTGGCGGACAGCTTCTTCAACGGCAAGCTGGGTCAGAGTCTGGAGCCGGCCCAATTGCCTGGATTGGATGACAGCCAGCTGGTGGCTTATTCCCTGCGCCTCAAGCAGTCGAGCAGATTGAGTCAGAGTTATCAGGGCAGCAGTGCCCTGCAGCAGAGTCTGGCTCCCCTGGCCGACTATTTGCCCCGGCTGGCGGGCTGGCAGCAGCAGGCCGATGCCCTGTTGCCGGAGCGTCAGCAGCAGGCGCTGACGCCGACCGTGCTGGCTGCGCGCGGGGACGATGCCAGTCAGGGTGCCAGCTTCATCGACACCAACCAGCGCTTGCTCAATGCCTATCGGTTACTCGGCACGGCGTGAGTCGAGCTGGCCGTTCTGGGGTGAACTGAGAGCAAAGTGGCTGGCCAGGGCGCCGCGGTTTGCCTGGGGGGCGCCGGGCTGGCACACTGCGACTTTTCCCGTGAGTGAGAATGCCATGGACCAGCAGTCCGAATCCAACCCGGCCCACGATGAGCCGAGTGCTGCCCCTTCAGAGCGGCAACCTGCGCGTCAACGCAGCCACAAGCGCCCGAAAGACATCCGCGAGCTCTGTTACCCCTTCATCTACGAGACCCAGTTCCAGTGCGACTACGAGATAGCCACCGACGAACTCTGCTGCCAGGTCGGGGGCGTCATGGCCATGTTGCCCGTAGCGCCTAGCGAAGGGGAGGCCGCCGTGTTCGCGGATCTGGACAAGCTGCAGCGGCTTATCTACAACCTCAACGGTTCGGTGCGCGGCAGACTCGGCATCTTCGAGGAGGACATGGCCTGGCTCAAGGAGCGGTATGATCTCTACAACGAGGCCAGCCGCGGCCGGGTGACCGGTTTTGTGCTGCCCCGAGGCCCCCAGCCGATCCCGGCTCTGCATCTGTGTCGCTGCGCCAGCAAGAAGGTGGTGCGTTTGCTGGTACGTCTGGAAGAGAGCGGTGTCTCGTACGATCCTATCTTGCCGCGCTTCGCCAACTTGCTCGCCAACTTCTTCTTCGTACTGACAGTCTTCCTCAAGCAGGAGTGGCAGGTCCCCGAGGTGAGTTACGTCAGCATCAACTATTGAGCCGCACACCATAGAAAACCGGAGCCCGAGCTCCGGTTTTTTTATGGTATCTGTCACAAGCGCGGGTCAGTCGCGTCCCGTTGATGCGCGCTCGGCCAGCACGGCGACTAGCTGGAGAGCAGTACCCGGGCCGAGCTGGCCGGTATGGTCAGTTGCAACTGGCCTTTTACCACCTCGAACTTGTCGCCGTTGAAGGCATCGGTGAAGCGGCTGGCCGGGCTGGCCGTCTGCCACAGGGGCAGGCTGATGGTGCGCGGCTCGCTCGGATGACGGTTGCAGGCGACCACTACCTGATCGCTTTGCAGGGTTCGGGCGAATACATAACTGTGGGCACCCGCATACAGGGTCTGGATGTCGCCCCGGCGCAGGGAGGGACGCTGACGGCGGATCTGGGTCAGGCGGCGGTAGTGCTCATGCAGCACATGGTCCCAGGTCGTGCTGTCCCAGGGGAAGCAGCGGCGGCAGTCGGGGTCATTGCCCCCGGACAGTCCCACCTCGTCGCCATAGTAAATGCTGGGCGTGCCAATGTAGGTGAGCAGCAGGGTGGCGGCCAGCATCATGCGCGACCTGTCCTCGCCGAGCAGATGCAGGAAGCGCGCTGTGTCATGGCTGTCCAGCAGGTTGAACTGGGCGAGCTGGTTCTTGAAGGGGACATGGGCCCGGGCCAGTTTGAGCCAGGTGTCCAGCTCGGCGGCGCTGATCTTGATGGGGTGATAGGCGATATCTTGCCCGGCCAGAAAGGCACGGATCGGGTGGGCGAAGCCGTAGTAGTTCATGGCGCCATCCTCCTGATCCCCTTGCAGCCACTGGCTCGCCTCGAAGAAGTGCTCACCGAGCACATAGGCGTCGAGATTCTCCTGCTTGAGGGTATGGCGGATCGCGCGTACATGGCCGGGGTTGCCCTCGGCGGTGCCGCGCTCCCCCAGCATGTGAATGACGTCGAAGCGCCAGCCATCTATCTGATACGGGGGGCGCATCCAGTAGCGCAAGATGGCGTCCTCGGCGCGGTAGACGGCGTCCTGCACCTGCTCGCTTGCAAAATCCAGCTTGGGCAGGCTGCGGATCCCCTTCCAGCTCACATAGTCCCCCTCCTCATCGAAGGTATAGAACTTGCGAAACGCCGAGTCAGGATTGCCCATGGCCCCTGAGGCGGACAGAACCAGGGTGCTGGTCGAGGTGTGGTTGACCACGGCATCCAGGATGATGCGCATGCC
>NZ_AQGQ01000085.1 GCF_000388115.1 Aeromonas molluscorum 848 | reverse complement strand
CACAAGGGTGCCATCAGGGACACATGGCATATCCGCGTATCTCCCCCTGCATCATAGTGGCGGTGCGTCGGGGCTCCCAGCTGCTGCTGGGGGCCCATCGCCGTCACTATCAGGCGGACGACCCCATGTTCACCGTGCTGGCGGGCTTCGTCGAGGCTGGCGAAAACCTGGAGCAGTGTGTGGCGCGGGAGGTGTTTGAGGAGAGCGGCATCCGGGTCGGCAATATCCGCTATGTAGGCAGCCAGCCCTGGCCTTTCCCCCACAGCTTGATGATGGGCTTCATCGCCGAGTACCAGGGCGGCGAGATCCGCCTGCAGGAGGAGGAGCTGGTGGCCGCCGATTTCTTCGAACTCGATGCCCTGCCGCGCATTCCACCGCATGGCACCATAGCGCGCCGATTGATTGAGCTCTGCCGCGAGCCCCTCTGAGGGCGGTTGCAACCTGGCCACAGGTGGGGGATGAGCGATGCCTGAATCGACGTCTGCCCGGCCCCGGAAAACCACTGGCATCGCAAGCCGAGGTTGCGCCCTCTCACATCTTTGCACTCCGGGCGGTCGGCGCTGTGGTTTGCATCCCCCGCAGCGGCGCACAAAGTGGTATCATATCCGTCATTTTATGCGTGATATGACTCAGGAATTGGGATGAAAGAGCTGAAGAACGATCGATATCTGCGTGCCCTGTTGCGCCAGGATGTGGACATGACCCCGGTATGGATGATGCGCCAGGCTGGCCGTTATCTGCCGGAATACAAGGCGACCCGCGCCGTCGCAGGGGACTTCATGTCCCTGTGCCGCAACGCCGAGCTGGCTTGTGAAGTCACTCTGCAGCCCCTGCGCCGCTACCCGCTCGATGCCGCCATCCTCTTCTCCGACATCCTCACCATTCCTGACGCCATGGGACTGGGTCTCTATTTCGAGCATGGCGAAGGCCCGCGCTTCGAACGACCCATCAAATCCATGGCCGATGTGCAGGCACTGCCCATTCCGGATCCGGAAGATGAACTCGGTTACGTGATGAATGCGGTGCGCACCATACGCCGCGAGCTGAAAGGCGACGTGCCGCTGATTGGTTTCTCCGGCAGTCCCTGGACCCTGGCCACCTACATGGTGGAGGGGGGCAGCTCCAAGGCCTTCACCAAGATCAAGCAGATGATGTATGCCGAGCCGCAGACTCTGCACCTGCTGCTCGACAAGCTGGCCGACAGCGTGATCAGCTACCTCAACGCCCAGATCCTGGCCGGTGCCCAGTCGGTCATGGTGTTCGACACCTGGGGCGGTGTGTTGACCCCGCGGGATTACCGCGACTTCTCCCTGCAGTACATGCACAAGATTGTCGACGGCCTGATCCGGGAACACGAAGGCCGCCGCGTGCCCGTGACCCTGTTCACCAAAAACGGCGGCCAGTGGCTGGAGCAGATCGCCGCCACCGGCTGCGATGCCCTGGGCCTGGACTGGACCATAGACATCGCGGACGCCAAGCGCCGGGTCGGTGACAAGGTGGCGTTGCAGGGCAACATGGATCCCTCCATGCTCTACGCCGCGCCAGCGCGCATCCGCGAAGAGGTCGCCACCATTCTGGCGGGCTTTGGCAGCGGCAACGGCCACGTCTTCAACCTGGGCCACGGCATCCATCAGGATGTGGATCCGGAGCACGCCGGTGTCTTCGTCAATGCGGTGCACGAGCTCTCCGGTCAATACCACGGCCGCTGAGCCCTGCAGGCTGCTCAATCGCTATCAACGGGGCCTGCGGGCCCCGTTGTCGTTGGTGGCTAACCCCGATAGCGCCACAGGCTGACACTGGTCAGTGGTGAGCGGGACGCCAGTCGGGTTACACTGGTGCTTCGAGCTTGGCAGGAGGCGAAATGAGCAAGAGATCATGGGATTGGGGTATCGACCTGGGCGGCACCAAGTGCGAGTGCGTGGTGCTCGATGGCGACGAGGTGCTGCTGCGTCATCGTATTCCGACCGAGCGCCGTGGCGGTTATCAGCACATGATTGGCCAGATCGCCAAGCTGGTGGATGAGTGTGCCGACAAGCTCGGCCAGCGCCCGACCCTCATCGGCATGGGTACGCCGGGGGCGCGGGATCCCCAGACCGGGGTGATGAAGAACTGCAACACCACTGAACTCAATGGCCAGCCGTTCAAGGAAGATCTGGAACGCAGGCTCGGCATTCCGGTGCTGATCGCCAATGACGCCAACTGTTTTGCTTTGGCTGAAACCCACTTGGGGGCGGTGCGCCAGCACCATCCCGATGCCAAGGTCGTATTTGGCATCATCATGGGTACTGGTGTGGGCTCCGGCATCGTCATCAATGGCCAGATCCTCAATGGCCACCACGGCATTGCCGGGGAGTGGGGTCATAATGTGCTCTCCCCCGACGGACCCGAGTGCTACTGCGGCAAACGCGGTTGTGTCGAAACCCTCATCAGCGGCCCGGCCCTGGAGGCCTGGTACCAGGCCAAGACCAAGCGTCATCTCCCTCTGGCCCAGATTGCGGCGGCAACCGCCCATGACCATGTGGCCAAGCTGACCATAGATCGGTTGCACTTGTTGTTTGGCCAGGCCTTGGCCAACGTGGTCAACATTCTCGATCCCGATGTCATCGTCATCGGCGGCGGGGTGGGCAATGTGCAGAGTCTCTATAGCGTCGGTGCCCAGACAATTTTGCCCTTCCTCTTTAATCCCCGCTTCCGGGCCCCCATTATTGCTCCAGCCCTGGGGGACAGTGCCGGGGTATTCGGCGCGGCACTCTTGGCTCGTGGTACCTTCCGGGAGGCGCAACTCTCATGATGCCACCCCTTCATCCTCTCTTTAGTCGCAGGTAAGGACACGTAATTTCCATGATCAAGATTGCCATCAATGGTTACGGGCGGATCGGCCGCAATGTGCTGCGTGCTCTCTACGAGAGTGGTCGGGACAAGAGCATCAAGATAGTCGCCATCAACGAGCTGGCGGCGCCCGAGGCCATGGTGCACCTGACCCGCTTTGACACCAGCCACGGTCGCTTCGCACATCCTGTGCAACTGGCCGGTAGCAGCATGCAGGTGGGGCAGGATCTCATCGCCCTGTTCGCGGAACGGGATCCTGCCAACCTGCCATGGCGGGCGCTGGGAGTGGATGTGGTGCTAGACTGTACCGGCGTGTTTGGCTCCCGGGCCGATGCCGAGCGCCATCTGGGGGCGGGGGCGGGCAAGGTGCTCTTCTCCCATCCCGCGGATGCGGATGTGGATGCGACAATCGTTTTCGGGGTAAACCATCAGACCTTGACCGGACGGGAGCGGATCGTCTCCAACGCCTCTTGTACCACCAACTGCGTGGTGCCTGTCATCGAAACATTGCATCGAGAATTCGAGATAAATTGTGGTACTATTACGACAATTCATTCGGCCATGCACGACCAGCAAGTCATCGATGCTTACCACAGTGACTTGCGCAGAACCCGGGCCGCCAGCCAGTCCATCATTCCGGTGGATACCAAGCTGGCAAAGGGGTTGGAGCGTATCCTTCCCCACTTCGCCGGCAAGTTTGAGGCGATCGCTGTACGGGTGCCGACCATCAATGTAACGGCAATGGATCTCAGTATTACTGTTCGTAAAAAAGTGACGGTTACTGACGTAAATCAAGCCCTGCAGCGGGCATCCAGAGGTACATTAAGCGGTATTCTGGATTACACGGAGGAACCCTTGGTCTCCGTCGATTTCAATCATGATGCACACTCCTGCATCATCGATGGTACCCAGACAAGGGTCAGCGATGCCAACCTCGTCAAGATGTTGATGTGGTGCGATAACGAATGGGGCTTCGCTAACCGCATGTTGGATACCACCCGGGCCATGATGGCCGCAGGCTGAGAGCTTGCACCGGGCGCAAGGTTACTGTTTTTAACATTACCTGAAAATATAGAGGACTGAATATGTCTGTTATCAAGATGACCGACCTGGATCTGGCGGGTAAACGCGTTCTGATCCGTGCTGACCTGAACGTGCCGGTAAAAGACGGCAAGGTCACTTCCGATGCACGGATCAAAGCAACGCTGCCGACCATCAAGCTGGCTCTGGAAAAGGGTGCCAAGCTGATGATCACCTCCCACTTGGGTCGTCCGACCGAGGGTGAATACAACGAAGAGTTCTCCCTGGCGCCGGTTGTCAACTATCTGAAAGACGCACTCTCCTGCAACGTCACCCTGGCCAAAGATTACCTGGATGGCGTAGACGTCGCCGCCGGTGAGCTGGTTGTGCTGGAAAACTGCCGCTTCAACAAGGGCGAGAAGAAGAATACCGAAGAGCTGGCCAAAAAATACGCCGCCCTGTGTGACATCTTCGTAATGGATGCATTCGGTACTGCTCACCGCGCCGAAGGTTCCACCTACGGTGTGGCTCAGTTCGCCCCCGTCGCCTGTGCCGGTCCGCTGCTGGCCGGTGAACTGGAGGCCCTGGGCAAAGCCATGCTCAAGCCCGAGCGCCCCATGGTCGCCATCGTGGGCGGCTCCAAGGTTTCCACCAAGCTGACCGTGCTGGAATCCCTCTCCAAGATCGCTGACCAGCTGGTGGTCGGTGGTGGCATCGCCAACACCTTCATCGCCGCTGCCGGTCACAACGTCGGCAAGTCCCTGTGTGAACATGACCTGCTCGACACCGCCAAGAAACTGGCCGCCGAGACCAACATTCCGGTCACCACCGACGTGGTCGTGGGCAGCGAGTTCTCAGAAAACACTCCGGCCACCATCAAGTCCGTCTCCGACGTGACCGATGGCGACATGATCTTCGACATCGGCCCGGATTCTGCCAAGGCCCTGGCCGACATCATCATGAACGCCAAGACCATTCTGTGGAACGGCCCGGTTGGTGTATTCGAGTTCGACCAGTTCTCCGCAGGCACCAAGGTGATTGCCGAAGCCATCGCGGCTTCCCCGGCCTTCTCCATCGCTGGCGGTGGTGACACCCTGGCCGCCATCGACAAGTTCGGCATTGCCGACAAAGTCTCCTACATCTCCACCGGCGGCGGCGCCTTCCTGGAGTTTGTAGAAGGCAAGGTACTGCCGGCCGTGGCCATGCTGGAACAGCGCGCCAAAGCCTAATTGACCCGGGACGGGGGGCAAAAGCCTCCCGTTTCGTTTATCATGTGGCCGCTGCGGCAGTTCGTGATAAACCTCCACTTTTTATTAACGGCATACGAGAACAGGACGATTAACATGTCTAAGAAAATTTTCGACTTCGTAAAACCCGGCGTGATCACTGGTGATGACGTTCAGAAAGTGTTCGCTATCGCTAAAGAGAACGGCTTCGCTCTGCCGGCTGTTAACTGTGTCGGTACCGATTCCGTCAACGCCGTGCTGGAAGCTGCCGCCAAGGTGAAGGCTCCGGTCATCGTTCAGTTCTCCAACGGCGGTGCCGTGTTCACCGCCGGTAAGGGCCTGAAGCTGGAAGGCCAGCAAGCTGCCGTACTGGGTGCCATCTCCGGTGCCAAGCACGTGCACGCCGTTGCCGAAGCTTACGGTGTTCCCGTGATCCTGCACACCGACCACGCCGCCAAGAAGCTGCTGCCCTGGATCGACGGCCTGCTGGACGCCGGTGAGAAGCACTTTGCCGAGACCGGCAAGCCGCTGTTCTCCTCCCACATGCTGGACCTGTCCGAAGAGCCGCTGGAAGAGAACATCGACATCTGCTGCGAATACCTGACCCGCATGGCCAAGATGAACATGACTCTGGAGCTGGAACTGGGTTGCACTGGCGGTGAAGAAGATGGCGTGGACAACAGCCACCTGGACCAATCCTCCCTGTACACCCAGCCGGAAGACGTGGCTTACGCTTACGAGCGTCTGTCCAAGATCAGCCCGCGTTTCACCATCGCTGCCTCCTTCGGCAACGTGCACGGTGTTTACAAGCCGGGTAACGTCAAGCTGACCCCGTCCATCCTGGATGCTTCCCAGAAATTCGTTTCCGAGAAGTTCGGTCTGCCAGCCAAGTCTCTGGACTTCGTATTCCACGGTGGTTCAGGTTCTACCCTGGAAGAGATCCGCGAGTCCATCTCCTACGGTGTGGTCAAGATGAACATCGATACCGACACCCAGTGGGCTACATGGGAAGGTGTTCTGGACTTCTACAAGGCGAACGAAGCTTACCTGCAAGCTCAGTTGGGCAACCCTGAAGGTGCCGACAAGCCGAACAAGAAGTTCTACGATCCGCGTGTCTGGGTACGTGCCGGTCAGACTTCCATGATCGCTCGTCTGGAGAAAGCCTTCTCCGACCTGAACGCCATCGACGTACTGTAATTCTCGGTACTCGATTGCTGACCAAGGCGCCCTCAGGGGCGCCTTTTGCGTTTCTGTGACTCGCCAGGGGTTTTCGTGGTGGAGAGGCTGGATTGCCGTCCCCCTATGGGTATTCTCTGTTAACGGTTGTTTATTTTAGTAAACAGACATGGGCAGGATGCTGACTTATGGGTACAGGGAATCAGGAACACACAGCCTCATATTATGCGGCGACGCGCAATGACCTTTCGAGTTGGCCCGAGCTATCTGGTGAGCTGGATGCGGATGTCTGCGTCATAGGGGGCGGTTTCACCGGACTCAATACCGCCATCAATCTGGCGGAGGCGGGCTACAAGGTGATTTTGCTTGAGGCGAATCGCATCGGTTGGGGGGCGTCCGGTCGCAACGGTGGCCAGCTGATCCGCGGCATCGGCCATGACACTAGCCAGTTCATCCGCCATATCGGTGAGCAAGGGGTGCGCGAGCTGGATCTGATGGGGCTGGAGGCGGTGCAACTGGTGCGCGAGCGCATCGAGCGTTTCAACATTGACTGCGACTTGCGCTGGGGCTATTGCGATCTCGCCACCAAGACGCGGCACGTGCGTGGCTTCGAGCAAGAGCTCAAGCACCTTCAGGCCCTGGGTTACCAGCATGAACTGCGCCTGGTGGATAGAGGCGACATGGCCAGCGTGGTGGGCTCACCGCGCTATATCGGCGGTCTGGTCGATATGGGGTCGGGTCACCTGCACCCACTCAACCTGGCTCTCGGCGAGGCGCGCGCCGCCGCCAGCCTCGGGGTCGCTCTGTTCGAGCACTCCCGGGTGACCCATATCGACTATGGCAGCACGCTGCAAGTCACCACGGCCCATGGCCGATGCCGCGCCAAATACCTGGTGCTTGGCTGCAACGCCTACCTCAATGATCTGGATCCCGAGATAGGGGGACGGGTGCTGCCTGCCGGTTCGTATATTTTGGCGACCCAGGTGCTTGAGAAGCGGTTGCGCCAGCGCTTGCTGCCGCAAAACATGGCGGTGTGCGATCAGAATGTGGCCCTCGATTACTACCGGTTATCGGCAGATGGGCGCCTGCTGTTTGGCGGGGCCTGCAACTACTCGGGGAAGGATCCCAAAGACATCAAGGCCTTTATGCTGCCAAAATTGTTGCGGGTCTTCCCGGAGCTCGCGGGTACCGCCATCGAGTTTCAGTGGGGAGGAATGATAGGCATAGGTGCCAACCGCCTGCCGCAGATTGGGCGCTTGCCTGATCATGACAACGTCTTCTATGCCCAGGCTTATTCGGGGCATGGCCTCAATGCGACCCACATGGCCGCCAAGCTGGTGGCCGAGGCAATCGTGGGGCAGAGCCGGGGGTTCGATCTGTTCAGCAGCGTTCCCCACATGAGTTTCCCAGGGGGGGCCGCCTTGCGGTCTCCCCTACTGGCACTGGGCATGCTGTGGCACAGGATGAAAGATCTGCTCTAAGAGGGGTGAGGCGGCCTGCAGATTGATAGGGATGAAGGGCATCATCCCTATGTTTGGCTGGGTTCGGCCAGGCGCCAGCCCTGCTCTGTTTTGACCATCCATACCTGGGTCTGCTGCGCCACGACATGTCCCGCCTCAAAGTCGCCGTATTTTCGCTCCAGTTCCATCAGCGCCATCTCCTGCTGATAGGGGCCCACCTTGTCGTAGACCAGATCCTCGTCCTGCAAAACTTGCAGCTGATCCAGCCCTTGTTTGAAGTGCAGTTGATAGCTGACCTTGATCAGATACACGCCTTCCTGGGATTCACTCTTGTCCAGTACCTGAAAGTCGCTCATATCAAACAGCTTGGCATCGCTATCGGCCAGCAGGCGGGCCCTGACCTGGCTCTCTATCTCGTCGACCCCGGGTCCCGAGCTGCAGGCAGACAGCCAGAGAGCTAGCAGGGGGATGAACCACTTTTTCATCACGACTCCAGAGGGCATTACGGGGGAAAGGGCAGATTCTGCCATGGCGCTCGTCATATACAAGGGGATTGGCGGCCCGGGCGCAGAAAAAACGGCAGGCGTGATGTGGCGGCACAGCGACCGGGTCATTGCGTCTGCGGGTAGGGGTGGCAGACGGCCCGCTCCATCAGCAGGGCATCACCGACGTACTGGGGCAGTGACCGGCGTCCCACCTGGCAAAAACCGTGGCGCAGCCAGAAGGTGAGGCCGGGGCCATTGGTCTCGATCACCGCCAGGCGTAGCCGGGTACAGTGCCAGGCTGCGGCCTGCGCCATGATCTCGCAGAGCATGGCGCTGCCAAGGCCTTGACCCTGGGCTGCTGGTCTGAGCTGCAGCAGGCCAAGAAAGGCGGTCTCTGGGGTGGGGTAACCGCGAACCAGATCGATGCAGCCCACGATGTGCTGCTCGTCCATGATGGCCAGCACCAGCTTGTCCTGGGCCCTGATCCCCGCGGGGCAGTCGTTGAGCAGCTCCCAGGCATCCTGGCGCGTCGGCAAGCGTCGGGTGATCAGCAGGCTGTAATCCGGGGTGGCCATCAGCAGATCCCAGAGCAGATCCAGATGCGGTGCGCGCGCTGGCAGCAACTTCATCAGTCGCAGATGGGAGAATCCCTGCGACGTCAGCCTCACGGCAGGGTGTCCAGCTGGCCGAGAAACTCATCAGGTCCCATGAAACCAGTGATGCGTTGCCCGGTCAGCTCCTGGCCCTTGCGGTCGAAGAAGATAAGGGTAGGCAACCCCAGCACCTTCAGCTCATTGAGCAGGGTGACGTCGTCATCATCATTGGCGGTGACATCGGCCTGCAGCAATACCATCTTATCGAAACGCGCCCGCACGGCAGGATCGCTGAACGTCTTGTGTTCGAACTCCTTGCAGGCCACGCACCAGTCGGCGTAGAGATCCAGCATCACCGGTTTGCCGCGGGCTGCGGCCAGCTGTCGTTGCAGATCCTGCACCGTCTTGACCCGGACAAACTGGGGCGCCTTGGCCTCGACTTGTGCGATGGGTGCCGGGAACAGGGTCTCCTTGACCAGGAGTGCGCCGGTTATCATGGCCAGCAGAATGAGAAAGCCGCGCAGGCTCTTGCCCAGGCTGTGGGGGGATCCTTGATTGTGGTGATAGAGATAGCCGCACAGGGCCAGGCCCCACGCGAGCCATGCCAGGGTGGCGAGCTGATCGCTCCACAGCCGTGACAGCAGCAGTATGGGCACGGCCAGCAGCGCAAACCCGAAGAGCTGTTTGATCACATCCATCCAGGCCCCTGCCCTGGGCAGCAGCTTGCCCCCTGAGGTGCCGAGCAGCAGCAGCGGCAGCCCCATCCCCAGGGAGAGGGCATAGAGCGCCGCACCGCCGAGCCAGAGGTCGCCGCTCTGGGCCACATAGATGAGTGCACCCGACAGCGGTGCCGTGGTGCAGGGGGAGCAGACCAGCCCCGAGATCATGCCCATGATGGCGACCCCGGGTATTGAGCCGCCCTGCTGGCGGTTGGAGAGGTCGGCTAGCCGGGTTTGCAGGCCGCTTGGCAGTTGCAGGCTGTAGCAGCCGAACATGGAGAGCGCCAGCAGCACGAACATGGCCGAGAGGCCGATCAGCACATAGGGGTGCTGCAAGGCTGCCTGGAATTTCAGCCCAGCAGACGCCACCACCAAGCCGAGCAGGGTGTAGGTGACGGCCATGCCTTGCACATAAACCAGAGAGAGCAGGAAGGCTCGTCGGGTCGACAGTCGCGCACCAGCCCCTGCAATGATGCCGGTCAGTATGGGGTACATGGGGAAAACGCAGGGGGTGAAGGCGAGCCCGAGCCCCAGCACGAAGAAGGCGGCAATGCTGAGCCAGAAGCCCTGGTTGCCGAGTGCTGCGGCCAGCTTGTCCTGCTGGCTGGTCGGCGTACTCTCAGCCACTGGCTGGTTTTCGCCTGGCTCCGCAGTGGTTTGGGCCGCAAGGGGAGTCAGTGCTATCACTTTGTCGGTCGGCGGGTAGCAGAGTCCCTCGGTACAACCCTGATAGCTGATGTGCAGGCGTCCCCGTTCGTCAACCTGGGTAAGCTGCAGCGGTATCTCGACTTGCTGGTAGTAAACCTCTGTTTTACCGAAGAAGTCATCTTCATGGTCACTGCCTGGGGGAAGCGTGGGGGCATCGAGGCTGGCGTTCTCTCCCTTGAAAGTGAAGCGGTGACGGTAGAGGTAGTAGCCATCGGCGATCTGCAGGCGCACCGTCAGTCTGTCACCATCTTGCACCGAGTCGAGCACGAAGGCCTGATCGACCTTGAGGAAGCTGGGGCTCTGTTGACCCAGTCCCAGGGAGCCAAGCAGATCGCCGCTGGCCTGAGCCTGGGAGAGGGGAACCAGCAGGCTGCAGAGCAGCAACAAGGAGCGAAACAAGCGCACGCCCATCATGAAGTTTCCTCCATCAGCCAGGCGAGATAAGGCGTGTGGCCACCGGTGATGGGCAGCATCAGCAGCTCGGGGGTCTCATAGGGATGCAGGGCCAAAATCCTCTGCTCTATGTCAGCAAAGAGGGAGATGCGGGACTTGATGATGAGCTGGATCTCGCTTGCCCGCTCTATTTTGCCCTGCCAGCGGTAGACTGAGCGCACCGGTGCCAACTGGTTGATGCAGGCCGCGAGGCGGCGCTCGAGCAGTTGCTCGCTGATGAGGTCGGCGCTCGCCTGGCTCGGGCAGGTACAGAGCAGCAGCATGGCATCTGTCATGGAATAGGGGTCTCCGAATCTGGGTCGCCAAGGGGTCAAATACCCCTGCTTATGGGGGTTACTATACCCAGAAGCGGTTGAAATAGCACAGCACGGCGCCCAGCCCCCGAGAGGGTAAAATAAGAGTGTTGGACGGGATAGACGCTCCTGAGCGGACAGGGCAAAATGAGCGAGCCTGTTCCCCTAGACGTAAGGAAATGTATGACCCAACAGAATGAGCAGCAGAGAACTCGCATGTTGAGCCTGCTGCGCGACGGTGAGCGTCGGATGTTGACCCAGTTGTCGGGTCTGTTGCGCAGTTGTGCGGACGAGATCAATGCCGAACTGGACAAGGAGGAGCTGCTGGAGACCCTGGAGCAGCCCATCACGGTCGAATACCTGAGCGGCGTGGTCCAGCATCATCTGTTCGAGCGGCTGCACAAGGGGGATATGGCGGCGGCCCAGCGTATGCTGAGTCAATATCAGCAGGATATCGAAGCCATGCTGAGCAAAGAACAGGCACTTGAGGAACAGGAAGCGCCCCTGGTCAACGCCCCGGCCTGAATCGGGAGCCTGTCTGGGTTGCAACCGGCGCTCCTCCGCTGTTGTTGCAACCCCACTCTTTCTCTGCTCTGCTTATCTCATCCGCTCGCAATCCTCTCCCAAATGCCTGGTTAGCCGCCGCTCAGGCCTTGCTCCTGGTTGTGGGCCACTTCTCGGGCTCATACCTTCATCGCTGGCTCTGCCCAGTAGCGCCTTGCTTGTGGTGCAAGATGGGGGGCATGAGCGCCGTTGTTGCTGGCTGATGCGGACTATGTCAGCAGATCACTCTGCCATGGGGCGCTCAGGTTAATTGGCTAAATGATATTGGTAATAAACTCCGTGGTATTGGCTATTTTCAGGTTAATAATTCTGAATGTAAGTGATTAATATCGATGTTTAACTAATATTTATTAGTTAAACAAAACTAAATGAATGTTTGGTGTGGCATTGCTTGGAGTTAATGCTCTGTTTATGTATCGGAAGTGGCGATAAATGCTGAACATATGATCCATGTCACAGGCATTGACAGTGATAAACGCTGTTTGTAGCAAAATTGTTTCATGGGTGTAAAGTCTGCCCTCGTCGGGTCACGGTAGTGATACTGACTATAAAAACAATACAAGACAGACAATCACACAGGAGCAGTCCCATGGATAAGTCCCTTTCGTCCCGCATCTTCGCCGGCCTCTTTGTCGGCCTGGTGCTAGGCAGTGCCATCCAGTATCTCTTCCCCGGCCAACCAGTGCTGGACAGTTGGGTGGTTGGCACCGCCAGCGGCATAGGCGGTATGTTTGTTTCCCTGATCAAGCTGATGGTCATCCCCCTGGTCTACATCTCCATCGTCTGTGGGGTCTGCGAACTCAAGGATGTGGCGAGTTTCGGCCGCCTGGGAACCAAGACATTGCTGCTCTACATCGGCAATACAGTGTTGGCCATCACGGCCGCCCTGACCGTGGGTCTGCTGCTGCAACCCGGGTTGGGCGCTCACTTGCCGCTGGCCGCCGAGGCGGTGGACATAGGCAATACCAGTACCCCTGATATCGGCAAGATGATCATGAACATAGTGCCGAGCAACCCGATCCAGGCGTTTGCCTCCGGTGACATGTTGCAGATCATCTTCATGGCGATCCTGACCGGCCTGGCAATACAGGCGCTGGATAAGCGTGGCGGTCCGGCCGTTAATGCGTTTCGCATTGCCAACGAGGTGATGATGAAGCTGGTGGGTCTGGTGATGAAACTGGCTCCTTACGGCGTATTTGCCCTCATGGTGCAATTGGGTGCCACCATGGCGGCCGATACCTTGATGTCGGTAGCCAGTTATGTGTTGCTGGTGGTTGCCATGCTGGTGGGCTGGATCTTCCTGGTCTACCCGCTGCTGGTCTGGCTGTTGGCCGGGATAAAACCCGCCGAATTTCGCCGCAAGACCCGCGAACAGGTGCTCTTCTCCCTGTCGACCGCCAGTTCCAATGCCACTATTCCGGTGACCATGCGTACCCTGACCGAAAAGTTCGGGGTCAGTAAGTCCATTGCTGGTTTTGGTGTTCCGCTTGGAGCTACCATGAATATGTCCGGCGTCTCCATCTACATCACGCTGGCGACCCTGTTTGTGGCCAACGCCACCGGGGCCAGCATCAATAGCGCGGATCTGCTCTCCATTGGCTTTACCGTGTTGATCCTCTCCATCGGGGCAGGCGGTGTGCCTGGTGGTGGCGTGGTCATGATAGGGGTCATGCTGATGCAACTCGGCCTACCGATGGAGGCCCTTGCCATCATCATGGCGGTGGATCGTATCAATGATATGTTCTGCACCTCCTCCAATGTGGTGGGTGACACTGCCGTCTGCGTGGTGGTAGCCAAATCGGAGAATGGCATAGGTGTTGAGGAGGTTCAGCCCGAGCAAGCGGTTGCCTGACCCTAAAGGAGCGACTCACTCGTCCATGCATGTCAGTAAAAAGGTCCACCTCAGGGTGGACCTTTTGCATGGTGGCGACGGGCTCAGGCGTGTTGCGTGACCTGAGCCGGGATGGGGAAGACCTTGTCATAGAGCAGGTTATAGACGAAGGCGTAGACCAGGTAGAAGATCACAAAGCCAAGATCCAGTACCAGGGCTTCCAGCAGGCTTATTTTCAGCCACCAGGCCATGGCTGGCAGGGCCACGATCAGCAGACCGCCCTCGAAGCCGATGGCATGCCCCACCCGCTGCCAGAGCGTCTTGCGGGTATGACCCTGTCGCCGTTGCAGCAGACGGTCAAATCCCAGGTTGTAGACATAGTTCCAGACGGTCGCGAGCACCGAGAAAAACAGGGCCAGTGGTCCCATGTGGCTCAAGGCGACCCCGGTCAGCCAGCTGGCGAGGGGGGCGACAATCAGCAGGCCAATCAATTCAAAGCCGATGGCGTGGCGCAGACGATCACGGGAGGTACGCATTGCTATCTCTCTCTTCAAGCAGGTTTCACGGAAAGTACTGACATCAATCTATCGTCAAATTGCTAGGGATACACGTTGGTATCTATCTCTTTAGTAGATAGGTCTTATACTGCTACTTATCAATCCCACCCCCATGACAAGGCCCGTGCTAATGAATCTCTCCCTGGAGCAGCTCAGGACCCTGCTGGCCGCCGCCGACAGTGGCTCCTTTTCGGCCGCAGCCCGCCAGCTTGGCAAGGCTCAGTCGGTGGTGAGCAGCGCCATCGCCAATCTGGAGGCCGATCTTGACCTCGGGTTGTTCGATCGCAGTGGCCGCTATCCGCAACTGACCTCGGCGGGGGAGCGCATCGTGGCGCAAGCCAGGGCGGTGCTCGCCAGCAGCGAGCAGCTGCAAGCCGTGGCCCTTGAGCTGCATGGGGGCGTGGAGTCACGCCTGACCCTGGCCATCGATGATGACTCCCAGCTCTCCTGGGTGGCCGAGGTGCTGAGCCGCTTTGCCGAGGCTTTCCCCGCCATCGAGCTGGAGCTGCTGTTTCCCATGCTCGAGGACCTCACTCATCTGCTGCGCGAGGGACGGGCCCAGCTTGGCATCAGTTACGAGCGCCTGCAGCCGAGCCCTGAGCTGGAGTTTCATGCCCTGGGGCGGCTCGCCATGCCCATAGTGGCGGCGCCGACTCACCCCTTGGCGACCTTGGTCAAGGTGGGACTCGATCATCTCAGGCTGGAGCGCCAGTTGATGGTGACGGGTCAGCGCGGCGGTGGGGAGCGCGAGCGATTTCGCTTCTCGCCAAACGTCTGGTGGGTGGAGGGGGACTGGGGTCTGCTCGAGCTCACCAAGCGCGGCCTGGGCTGGGGATCCGTCCCCCAATATCTGTTGCAGGGTCCGTTGGCCCGGGGGGAGGTGGTGCTCTTGCCGGTGGACTTTCTTGCTCAGCAGCAGAGCCTGGGGTTGGAGCTGTTGTGGCGCCGGGACCGATCCCTGGGGCCCGCTGGCCGCTGGCTCAAGGAGGCTCTGGTCGCCCACGCCCGCCAGGTGTTTCGGGACTGAATGCGACGCTAAAGCCCCGGTGCTGGTGGTCATTGCCCATCAGGAGGCGGTGGCGGGAGCCCGGGACTGGCCGAGAGGATCTCAGCCAGTAAAAAGGCCCGCGAGGGGCCTTGGCAAGCGAGACGCTGATGCTACTCCGCCAGGGAGTAGGGGAGGGGTTGAAGGTGCAGGCGTGAGCCCTCTTCCTGTTTGAGGCGATAGATGGCATCGGCCTCGGTATCTTTGGGCAGCACGGCGGTGAGCCAGACTTGACCATTCTGCTGCCAGGCATTGAGCACCAGGCCGCCACGGCGCCAGTTCTCGCCGAGTTGCAGCTCCAGGGTGTCGCCGCTCGCCACAGGGGCTGTCGCCTCACCGGCCAGCACGAACAAGGCGCGATTGCTGGCACCGCGATACTTGGCGCGGGCCACCGTCTCCTGACCCATGTAGCAACCCTTGGTGAAGCTGATGCCGCCAAGGGCCTGCAGGTTGATCATCTGGGGAATGTACTCACCTTGATGGACGGCCTCCAGGTGCGGTATGCCCGCCTGGATATCCAGCGCCCACCAGAGGGCCTGTTCGGCCTTGGGCAAGGTCAGGGCCGGATCCTGCTCGCACAGCAGTAGCCAGCGATCGGTGGCGACACGCACCGCCATGCCCTGAGGAGTGAGGCCACTGTCGCCAAGGCCGAGCTGGGCGGCGACCCAGGCATCGGTGCCCGTGCCTGCGATGGCCAGACTTGTCCAGTCGCTTTGCTGGATGTCGACCTTGGCGAACACGGCAAACTTCTTCAACTCCGGCAGCTGGCGTGCCAATAGGGACGCCTTGGTCTGTAGCAGCAGGCATTCGGGCAGGCAGTAGAGGCGAAAATTCCCCCACAGCTTGCCCTTGGCATCGCAGTGGCCGCCGAGGGTGCTCTGACCCGGGGTCAGGGCGCTGACATCGCAGGTAACCTGGCCTTGCAGGTACTTGACTCTATCCTCGCCGGTCAGGCGGACCAGAGAGAGGTCGGTCAGGAGAAATTGGGTAGGCTCGGCCGGGAAAACAGGGGGGTGCAGGCTCACGATCGCATTCCTGAGACAAAAGTATGTGACCTGCATGGTAAAGACGTAAGGAATGTTTGTCAGCCTGAAAATCCTGCTGTTACCATCCACGGGTCTTTGTAAGGAGAGTGCCATGTTGAGCCCCATCGAGAAATCCCGCCTGAAGTGGGCCTGCCGCCGCGGCATGCTCGAGCTGGATGTGATCTTTATGCCGTTTTTTGAACACGAGTTCGACAGCCTGAGCGATGCCGAGCAGCTGACCTTCATCCGTCTGCTGGAGAGCGACGACCCGGATCTGTTCAAGTGGTGCATGGGCCATGGGGCACCGGCGGATCCGGATTTTGCCGCCATGATCCCGCTGATCCTCACCCGTAACCAGGCCCGTCATGATGCCAATCGCTGAGAGTTGAGTGCAGATCCCCGTCTCCGTCTCCCGACGCCAGCAGTGCTGTCTGCTGGCGCTGTTTTTGTTGCTGATCTGGCCGGTATCATCCCTGATCCAGGGGTGGTTGTGGGGGTCTGTTTCTGCCGCTTTGGCTGCTGGGGCTGGGGCTGGCACAGCGTCAGGCTAGCCGTGCTCAGGCCTCCCTGCGGTGGGATCAGGAGTGGCTTCACTGGCAAGGGCAGCGTTACCGGATAGGGCCTCGCAGCTGCATCTTGCCC
>NZ_AQGQ01000084.1 GCF_000388115.1 Aeromonas molluscorum 848 | reverse complement strand
ATATCCCCCAGGTCTTGCTGTTGACCGCCACCGCGACTCAGGCCGTGATGCAGGATATGCAACGCAAGTTCGATATTGATGATCAGGGGCTAGTGGTGACGGGCTTCTATCGCCCCAATCTGGACTTGAATGTAGTTCCCATTGAACCCAACTTGCGTGACCGTTGGCTGGCGCAGGAGATAGGACGAGCGCCTGGCGCCCCGACCATCGTCTATGTCACCCTGCAGCATACTGCCGAGACGTGCGCCGCCAATCTGGCCCGGGCCGGGTTTAGGGCCAGTGCCTATCATGCAGGGCTAGGTGCAGATCTTCGCCGGGAGATACAACAAGCCTTCATGGCGGGCCAGCTCGACTGCATTGTCGCCACCATTGCGTTTGGCATGGGGATAGACAAGGCCGATATCCGCCGGGTCATCCACTACGACTTGCCCAAATCCATCGAGAATTACAGCCAGGAGATAGGTCGAGCCGGACGCGATGGCCAGCTATCCCATTGCACTGTGCTGGCCAACCGGGCTCAGCTGCCGGTGCTGGAGAACTTCGTCTATGGGGATACCCCCGATAGTGCCGCCATCCGTCAATTGCTGGCCCAACTGCCCCCTGCGGGTGACACCTGGGAATTCGTGCTGCTGCGGCTGTCCAATGAGACCAATATTCGCCAATTGCCCCTCAAGACACTCTTGGTCTATCTGGAGCTGGCCGGCGTCCTGAGTCCGGCGTATAGCTACTTTGCCGACTATCGCTTCAAATTCATCGCGGACAAAGCCACCATCCTGGCGCGCTTTGGCGAGGGGCGCCGCCACTTCCTCGAGGCCCTGTTCGCCTGTGCCCCTCAAGCACGCAGCTGGTGCACCATGGATTTTGAAGCCCTCTGGCAGGGGTATCAGGGGGAACGCTCCCGCGCCGTGGCCGCCCTAGACTATCTGCAGCAACAGGGGCTCATCGAGCTGGAGAGCAAGCAGATGACGGAGGTCTATCAGGTGCAACATTACCCGGCCAGCCTCGATGCTCTCACCGCCGAGCTTCATGGTCTGTTCGAGCAAAAGGAGCAGAGCGAACTCGCCAGGTTACAGGCACTGCTCGCCTTCTTCACCTCATCCACTTGCCTGAGCCAATCCCTGGCCTACTACTTTGCCGATCAGCAAGCACCTGCATCATGCGGTCACTGCTCGGTGTGTCGCGGCCAGGTGGCTGAGCTGCCGGCTCAGCCCGCCCCCCAGCTGCCCAATGAAGCCGGGCTCCGCGCCTGGTGCGATCCGCTGGCTAGCCAGTTGCCTCACCCAGAGCCCAGGGTACTGGCTCGCTTCCTGTGCGGTATCAGCACGCCGCTTACCACTCGCCTCAAGTCGGGAAAGCTGGCCGGCTTTGGCCGGTTGAGCGAAGTCCCTTTTGCCCAGGTAATGGCATTGCTAGCCCAGGCCTATGGCGTGCACCATTCAACATAGGGTCGTTTGAGCTGAGTTGGGGGTGATCAATAGATAGCGGTTAACCTAGGTTGCGGGCAGAAAGACAAAACCAAGGATAAAAAGGAGAGTGGCCTGCGCCGAAAAAATAAGACCCTCGCAGATGCGAGGGTCAAGCCAACGGAAACGTGCTTAAACAGAGCTTTGTTTTCGGACACTGAGACACCTTCTTGCTAAAGCACCGCAGCACCGAACACAGGGCCAATTTAGAGCAGCCACAATGTAGCGTCAATGTAAAAATTAGAGCTAACAATCTACCCCAACACCATTTACGTTGACGTTGACGTAAAGAGCATTTCACTGCAACTTCCCCTGAGGCACGGCCGGCCTGCCCTAGGGCGACAGCGATCCTCTTCCCCCATCCCATTCGTACTTTTCAATCAGATAATGATGAAACATTTATTTTTTATCTCTTTGACATTCACCTAGCTATCGTGGCAGAAATAATTTAACAGTCAGTAACATAGAGCATCTGCTGACTGCCTCCCACCCAAAGGGCCGGGGAAGCGAGCCAACCGATTTAAACCCGTTAGCGGTGATGGATTACTGGGGGCTGTTGACTAGGCTTAAGAGGAAAGTACAACAAGGGTAAGAAACCGGTCATTTTAGGGTAAGCGACTATAACGAGGGCTAAGTTATGGGCATCTTCGAGCATTACCAACAGCGTTATGAGCAAGCCAGGGAAGAGGAGTACAGCATTCAGGAGTTCCTGGACATGTGCAAACAGGATAAATCCTGCTACGCCTCCGCCGCCGAACGTCTACTGGTCGCCATCGGCGATCCCGAGATGGTTGATACCGCCACCAATCCAAGGCTCAGCCGTCTCTTCTCCAACCGGGTTGTCGCCCGTTATCCGGCATTCAAAGATTTTTACGGCATGGAAGAGGCTATCGAACAGATAGTCTCCTACCTCAAGCACTCGGCCCAGGGCCTGGAGGAGAAGAAGCAGATCCTCTATCTGCTGGGGCCGGTTGGCGGCGGTAAGTCTTCCCTGGCCGAGAAGCTTAAATCTCTGATGCAGAAGGTGCCCATTTACCGGATCAAAGACTCCCCGGTCAACGATCACCCCTTCTGCCTGTTTGACATGGAAGAGGATGGCGAGCTGCTGGAAAAAGAGTACGGCATTCCGCGCCGCTACCTCCGTCCCATCATGTCGCCTTGGGCGGCCAAACGTCTTACCGAATATGGTGGCGACATCAGCAAGTTCAAGGTTGAGAAGATCAACCCCTCCATACTGCACCAGATCGCCATCGCCAAGACGGAGCCCGGTGATGAGAACAACCAGGATATCTCTTCCCTGGTCGGCAAGGTCGATATCCGCATGCTGGAACATTTTGCCCAGGATGACGCCGATGCTTACTCCTACTCCGGGGCCCTGTGCAAGGCCAACCAGGGCATGATGGAGTTCGTCGAGATGTTCAAGGCCCCCATCAAGGTGCTGCACCCGCTGCTGACCGCGACTCAAGAGGGCAACTACAACGGCACCGAAGGCCTCTCTGCCCTCCCCTTTGACGGCATCTTGCTGGCTCACTCCAACGAATCTGAATGGCAGCACTTCAAAAACAACCGCAACAACGAAGCCTTCCTCGACCGCGTTTACATCGTCAAGGTGCCCTACTGCCTGCGCGTCTCGGAAGAGGTGAAAATCTACGAGAAGCTGCTCACCAACAGCGAACTGACCGAGGCCAAATGTGCCCCGGGTACCCTGGAGCTACTTGGCCAGTTTACCGTCTTGTCTCGCCTCAAGGAGCCAGAGAACTCCAGCCTCTACTCCAAGATGCGGGTCTATGATGGTGAGAGTCTCAAGGATACGGATCCCAAAGCCAAGAGCTACCAGGAGTACCGGGATTACGCCGGTGTCGATGAGGGTATGAATGGCCTGTCGACCCGCTTCGCGTTCAAGATATTGTCGCGGGTCTTCAACTTCGACCATGCCGAAGTCGCAGCCAACCCAGTGCATCTCTTCTACGTGCTGGAGCAGCAGATAGAGCGGGAGCAGTTCCCGCAAGAGATCCATGACCGCTATCTGGAGTTCATCAAGGGCTACCTCACGCCGCGTTATGTGGAGTTCATCGGCAAGGAGATCCAGACCGCCTATCTCGAATCCTATTCGGAGTACGGCCAGAACATCTTTGATCGCTACGTCACTTATGCCGATTTCTGGATCCAGGATCAGGAGTACCGGGATCCCGAGACAGGCCAACTGTTCGATCGCTCCTCGCTCAACAGCGAGCTGGAGAAGATAGAAAAACCGGCCGGGATCAGCAACCCGAAAGATTTTCGTAACGAAATCGTCAACTTCGTGCTGCGGGCCAGAGCCAACAATGCCGGTCGTAACCCGAACTGGACCAGTTACGAGAAGCTGCGTACCGTCATCGAGAAGAAGATGTTCTCCAATACCGAAGAGCTGTTGCCGGTTATCTCCTTCAACAGCAAAACCTCGGCGGAGGAGCAGAAGAAACACGATAACTTTGTCGAGCGGATGATGGAGAAGGGCTACACCCGTAAGCAGGTGCGGCTGCTCTCCGAATGGTATCTCAGGGTACGCAAATCATCCTGAGCCTGACGGCTTTGCCAAGGGGGAGTTATGGCGCATTTTATCGACCGCAGGCTCAACGGCAAGAACAAAAGCGCTGTCAATCGGCAGCGCTTCATCCGCCGCTACAAGAAGCAGATCAAACAAGCGGTCTCGGATGCCGTCTCCAAACGCAGCATCCAGGACGTAGACAAAGGCGAAAACATCAGCATCCCGACCCGGGACATTGGCGAGCCCCATTTTCACCAAGGTCAGGGGGGAAAACGGGAAATGGTGCACCCAGGTAACGATCAGTTCGTCTCCGGGGACAAGATAGACAGACCCAAGGGCGGTGGTGCCGGCCAGGGCGCGGGGGAAGGTCAAGCCTCCAATCAAGGGGAAGGAAACGATGACTTCGTGTTCCAGATCTCCAAGGAGGAGTATCTGGATCTTCTGTTCGAGGATTTGGAGCTGCCCCATCTGCAAAAGACGCAGCTCAACCAGCTGATGGAGATGAAGACCTACCGGGCGGGTTACACCTCAAACGGGGTGCCTGCCAATATCAACGTGGTGCGCTCTTTGCGCAATTCACTGGCGCGGCGCATGGCGCTGCAAGCGGGCAAGAAACGCAGCTTGCGTGAACTTGAAGCACGCATGTTACTGCTCCAGCAAGACCCGAGAGAACACTTTGCAGAGATCACTCTGCTTGAGAAGGAGATACGCGACCTGAAAAAGCGTATTGATGCCGTGCCTTTTATCGATACCTTCGATCTCAAGTTCAACAACTTCGTCAAACGGCCAGTCCCCTCCAGCCAGGCGGTGATGTTCTGTCTGATGGATGTATCCGGCTCCATGGATCAGGCCACCAAGGAGATGGCAAAGCGCTTCTATATCCTGCTTTACCTCTTCCTGAGCCGTACCTACAAAAACGTGGAGGTGGTCTATATCCGCCACCACACCCAGGCCAAAGAAGTGGACGAGCACGAATTCTTCTACTCCCAGGAGACGGGGGGCACCATCGTCTCCAGCGCGCTCAAGATGATGAGTGACATCATAGATGAGCGCTACCCCACCAATCAGTGGAACATCTATGCCGCCCAGGCCTCCGATGGCGACAACTGGGCAGACGATTCACCCCAGTGTAAAGAGATCCTGCTGCGCGACATCATGCCGCGGGTTCGCTACTACTCCTATATAGAAATCACCACCCGGGCCCACCAGACCCTGTGGCACGAATACGAGGCGGTGGCGAGCCACTACTCCTACTTTGCCATGGAGCATATCCGCAAGGTGGAGGACATCTATCCGGTATTCCGGGAACTGTTCAAGAAGCAAGCGGCCTAGGGGGACATATGACGGAAACAGCCAGAACCTTTGCGCCCTTCGATGATGGGCCAGACTGGAACTTCGATCTGCTGGAGGTCTACCATCAGGAGATAGCACGCGTCGCCAGGCACTATCGCCTGGATACCTATCCCAACCAGATAGAGGTGATCACCGCCGAACAGATGATGGATGCCTACTCCAGCGTCGGCATGCCCATCGGTTATCAACATTGGTCATTCGGCAAGCGCTTCATCCATACCGAACGCAACTACAAGCGAGGCCAGATGGGGCTCGCTTATGAAATAGTGATCAACTCGGACCCCTGCATCGCCTATTTGATGGAGGAGAACACCATGCCAATGCAGGCCCTGGTGATGGCTCACGCCTGCTATGGCCACAACTCGTTTTTCAAGAACAATTATCTGTTCAAGACCTGGACGGATGCCTCCTCCATCATCGACTACCTGTTGTTTGCCAAGAACTACATCACCGAATGTGAGGAAAAGCATGGCATAGATGCGGTAGAGCGGCTGATCGATGCCTGCCATGCTCTGATGAACTTCGGTGTCGATCGCTATAAGAGGCCCCAGAAGATCTCTCTGGCAGAGGAGAAACGTCGCCAAAAGGCCCGTGAAGATTATTTGCAGACCCAGGTGAATGAGCTGTGGCGCACGCTGCCCAAACAGCACAAATCCTCCAATGTGGAGGACATACACTACCCCTCAGAACCCCAGGAAAACCTGCTCTACTTCATCGAGAAGAATGCCCCTCTGCTCGAACCTTGGCAGCGGGAAATCGTGCGAATAGTGCGCAAGATAAGCCAATACTTCTATCCCCAGAAACAGACCCAAGTCATGAATGAAGGCTGGGCCACTTTCTGGCACTACACCATACTCAACCACCTCTATGACGAGGGGAAACTAAGCGATCGTTTCATGATGGAGGTGCTGCACAGCCACACCAATGTGGTCTACCAGCCCCCCTATAACAGTCGCTATTACTCGGGGATCAATCCCTATGCGCTGGGTTTTGCCATGTTCATCGATCTGCGGCGCATTTGCGAAAACCCGACGGAGGAAGACAGACACTGGTTCCCCGACTACGCAGGGACAAACTGGGTAGATACCCTGCACTTCGCCATGCAGAACTTCAAGGACGAGAGCTTTATCAGCCAGTTTCTCAGTCCGAAAGTGATGCGCGATCTCAAGCTGTTCGCCATCGATGACGACGACCTGAAAAACTATCTCAAGATTGCGGCCATCCACAACGAAGAAGGCTACCACCTGGTTCGTAATGCACTCTCGGCCCAATACAACCTGAGCAATCTGGAACCCAATATCCAGGTCTATGATGTGGCGGTGAAGGGGGATCGCACGCTGACCTTGCGTTATATTCCGCACAACCGCATCCCACTCGGGGACTCCCACCATGAAGTGCTCAAGCATGTGCATCTGCTGTGGGGATTTGATGTGGTGTTGGAGCAAGATAATGGCGATCTGCCAAGTGATCTGATCGGTCGTTGCCCAGAGCGACGCCTCTCCCCTTAACCCTGCCCCATGACAGCTAATGCAAAGAGCGCGCCCTAAGGCGCGCTCTTTTATCATGTCGTGACACGGCGAGATCCCCTGCAGGGGCTCGACCTCATCAGTTATCGCACAGGTTGCTCGGCATGTCTGTACGCAGGCGAGTCCACAATTTGCCGGACTCAATACCGTACTGGCGCACCGTCTTGTAGACGTCTTCGTGATTCTTGGTCTCGGCCAGTACCAGCAATGCCTTGTAATAGGCATCCGCGGTGGCGCGAGCCTGGCCATCGGAGAAGTAGTAACGACCGACCCGGCTATAGAGCCCCTTGAAACCGTTCAGGATCAACGCATAGATAGGATTGCCCGATGCGAAGGAGAGCTGATGATGCAGACGGTAATCAAACTCGGCATAGGAGTCGGCACTGTTATCGACACTATTGGCGGCGCGCAGTATCTCGGCAGCTTGTTCCGGGTTGTTGCGGATGGACCCCCCGGATAAAGATGGTGCAAATATTGGTACGCGCAGACAACAGTTGGGCCACCAGATCCGGCACCTTGTCCTGATCCAGACGGGCAAGCGTCTCGAGGATGTTGAGACCAGAGGTTTCCCAGAAGTTGTTGACCTTGGTCGGCTTACCATGCTGAATGGTCAGCCAGCCATCACGGGCCAAGCGTTGCAGCACTTCACGCAGCGTAGTGCGGGTAACACCGATTAATTCGGACAGCTCGCGCTCTGCCGGCAGTATGGATCCGGGAGGAAAGCGATTGTTCCAAATGGACTCGATGATATATTCCTCGGCAAACCCGGCAGGGCTCTGCGCTTTTATAACCATGAAGTGACTCGATTCTCGTGCGTAAAAAGGCTCCCGAATAATAGCAAAGCAGAGGGGCGTGGCAAGCAGAAGGTCAGTCCTCTGCTCACATAACCGAGCAGTTTTGTTATCAAAACGTATATAAATCCATCACTCGTTGAGTTAGAGACTCATGTATGCCCCTGAATTGAAGCAAGTCATGGGCAAGCACCATTATGTAATTTATAGTTAGCCCCATTTTTGATTAAAATCATGGGGAATCAATCAAATAAGCGACAGCATCTTGGTGTGTGCCCGTCATCGTCCAGGGTATCAACACAGCGTCCAACAATAATCACTGAGACTCACTATTATGCCGATTAGCCTAGGGCAAGCCTTTGCGAAGAACTTTCTAGGGCATGCCCCAAACTGGTACAAGAGCGCCATCATTGCCTTCTTGATCATTAACCCTATCGCCTTCCACCTGGACCCCTTCTTCGCTGGCTGGTTATTAGTGGTGGAGTTCATCTTCACCCTGGCCATGGCCCTCAAATGCTACCCGCTGCAACCAGGCGGCCTGCTCGCCATCGAGGCGGTGCTGATCGGTATGACCTCGGCCGAGCAGGTCAAACATGAGCTGGTAGCCAATATAGAAGTGCTCTTGCTATTGGTATTCATGGTGGCCGGCATCTACTTCATGAAGCAGTTACTGCTCTACGTGTTTACCAAGATGCTGATCCGCATACGCTCCAAGACCTTGCTTTCCCTGGCCTTCTGCCTGGTGTCGGCCTTCCTCTCGGCCTTCCTGGATGCCCTGACGGTCATCGCCGTGGTGATCAGCGTCGCCACCGGTTTCTACGCTATCTATCACAAGGTCTCCTCCGGCAAGGAGTTTGGTCATGATCACGACCACACGGATGATGTCACCGTCGCCGACCTCAACCGCCAGCACCTGGAAGATTTTCGTGCCTTCCTGCGCAGTCTGATGATGCATGCCGCCATAGGGACTGCCCTTGGTGGCGTCTGTACGCTCGTCGGCGAGCCCCAAAACCTCATCATTGGCGAGCAGGCGGGTTGGCACTTCGGCGAGTTCGCCATGCGCATGTCACCGGTCACCATTCCTGTGTTCTTCTGCGGCCTGCTCACCTGCGTACTGGTTGAGAAGTGTCGCTGGTTCGGCTATGGCGCCAAGTTGCCCAACGCGGTCCGCCGCATCATGGAAGACTACAATCGCTACGAAGACGAACGTCGCACCCCTCAGGACAAAGCCAAGTTGATTGCCCAGGCCCTGATTGCCGTCTGGCTGATCACCGGTCTGGCCATGCATCTGGCCGCCGTCGGCCTCATCGGGTTGACCGTCATCGTGCTGGCTACCTCATTGACCGGCATCACCGAAGAGCATGCCCTTGGCAAGGCCTTCGAAGAGGCGTTGCCCTTCACCGCCCTGCTTGCCGTCTTCTTCAGCGTGGTGGCCGTCATCATCGATCAGCAGCTGTTCAGACCAGTGATCCAGACGGTGCTCTCCGCCGATCCGGACGATCAGCTGGCCCTCTTCTATCTGGCCAATGGTCTGCTCTCCATGGTGAGTGACAACGTCTTCGTCGGCACCGTCTACATCAACGAGGTGAAGACGGCCCTGTTAAACGGTGCCATCAACCGGGATCAGTTCGACATGCTGGCCGTCGCCATCAATACCGGGACCAATTTGCCATCCGTTGCCACCCCCAACGGTCAGGCGGCCTTCCTGTTCATGCTCACCTCGGCACTGGCTCCCCTGTTGCGCCTCTCCTACGGTCGCATGGTGTGGATGGCTCTGCCCTATACCATAGTGCTGGGTGGTATTGGCTTCATCGCAGTGGAGTTTTTGCTCGGCCCTCTTACCCACTGGTACTACGAGATGGGCTGGTTGTTGCATCACAGCAGTGCCGCCAGCAGTGCATTGCCACTGGCACACTGAGGAAAGGGCCCAGGAGGGGTCCCTTTTCTTTGCGCCTTGCTCTGCTCTAATCCGTCTCATCTTCCCCTTCAGGATCAATCAGATGATTGCATTTCTCCGCCATATTGCCTGTCAACGCTGGGCCTGGGGCCTGCTGGCCGCTTCCGCTCTTTTCCTTGAATTGTGCGCCCTCTTCTTCCAGCACATCCTGGGATTGCATCCCTGCGTCATGTGCATCTATGAACGTATTGCCACCCTTGGCGTACTTACCGCTGGCCTGATTGGCATGGTCAATCCGCAGAAGTGGTATCTGCGCTGGAGTGCGTTGCTGCTCTGGGCCTTCAGTGCCTTCCGCGGCCTGCAACTGGCGCTGCAGCACGTTGATTACCAGATAAACTCCCTCCCCCTTCAATGTCTGCAGCCCCTATGCCGACTTCCCAAGCTGGCTGCCCCTGGACACCTGGGTTCCCTGGCTCTTCTTCCCCGATGGGGATTGCAGCGAGATCAGTTGGCAGTTCCTCGGCTTCTCCATGCCCCAATGGCTGGTCGCCATCTTCGCCGCCTACCTGCTGGTGGCAACCGTGGTGATGATTGGCAATCTGGTCAAGGGCCGCTGCTGCAATTGAACTCTCCCCTGTTCATGAAAAGAGGCGCCCGAGGGCGCCTCTTTTTATTTGCACTCTGTCTGCTCTCTGAATGGTTCGGGAGTTGCAGAGGATGGGCGAACCTCCCGTAAATGAGGCAGATATACAAACCCAAAAAAGCCGCCTTGCGGGCGGCTTGCATTGTCTGTTGCTCATGGTGACTTAGCCCAGCAGGGCATTGCTCAGGATGAAGAGCCCACCCGAGAGCACCATGGTCAGTGGCAAGGTCAACGCCCAGGCGATCAATATGGTCTTGATGGTCTGACTCTGCAGACCAGAGCCGTTGGCCACCATGGTCCCCGCCACCGCCGAGGAGAGGATGTGAGTGGTAGAGACCGGCATACCGGTCAGACTGGCGATCCCTATCGAGGTTGCGGCCGTGATCTGGGCGGCAATACCCTGGCTATAGGTCATACCGCTCGAGCCAATCTTCTCACCGACGGTGTGAACGATACGGCGCCAACCCACCATGGTACCGCACCCCAGAGCCAGGGCGATGGAGACGATGACCCAAGTCGGGGCATATTCTGCGGTCGCAGTCAGATCCTTGCGCCACTTGGCGAGATCGGTCAGCTCCTTGCTGGGTAACGGCAATTTGGCGACTTTACGGGCAGTATCATCGACACACAGCAGCAGACGGCGCACTTCACGGCGCTCTTCCAGGCTCAGACCATCATAGCTGCGTACCTTGCCAAGTCTGTCATCCAGGGTGGCCATGGCGGACATGGCATCGCCTGCCTCGCAATGGGTCACCGGCTCATGATTGACCTTGGCGGAGCGCTGGAAATCGATGAGGCCAGCCAGTTGATACTGATTGCGCTGATAGATCTCGGTAATGCGGCGGTTGGCATCCTGGGTTCTGTCTATGTCATAAGGACGGCTGCCCATGTCGAGCGCAAAATAAGCGGGGGCCATGCAGATGAGTACCAGCATCACCAGACCTATTCCTTTCTGACCATCATTGGAGCCATGCACGAAGCTCACCCCCATGGCTGATGCCACTAGGGTCAAGCGGGCCCAGAATGGCGGGTGCTTCTTGCCATCCACCAACAACCGTTCTTCCGGGGTTTTGTGGATTTTACTGCCTCGCCAGACGCGCTTGAGCGCCAGCAGCAGCCCGGCCGCAATGATAAAGCCCAGCGTGGGAGAGACGATTAACGACAGCATGATGTCGATGGCCTTGCCAACGTTGATCCCCTGCGACAGGGGCTGATCGTTGATCCAGGCATAGGCGCCACCCACCCCAAGAATTGAGCCAATCAGGGTGTGGGAGCTGGAAGCCGGAATACCGAAATACCAGGTTCCCAGATTCCAGACGATGGCGGAGAAGAGCAGGGAGAAGACCATGACCAACCCCTGACTTGAATCCATGCCCAGTAGCAGATCGATAGGCAACAGGTGGACGATGGCATAAGCCACCCCAAGGCCACCGAGCATGACACCGGCAAAGTTGAACATCCCGGAGGCCACCACTGCCATGTTTGCAGGCATGGCCTTGGTGTAAATCACGGTTGCTACCGCATTGGCAGTGTCATGAAAACCATTGATGAATTCATAGGTCAGGACAAAGAGCACGGCCAGCGCCAAGCCGATGAACCACCACAAACCCAAACCGTTAATCATTTCCAGCATAAAAACGAACCTGTTTATGAGTTGCGGCGGATTATGCCCAGATGGCTCAGGGGGCAATAGCCACCGCTGAAATATTTAAGTCATAAAAATAAAGCGCATTTTAAAAAACCAAGGCAGACCCCTTGCCCCATGGGCCTGTCAACAATTCATTAATATAAGGATTACGATCGGCAGCAGGGCCAAAAAACGCGAACAGTGGCTAAAATACGCTCAACATTAGCGATGTCGTGGCCAAAAATAGAAACCATGACAATCCTTATGGCGAGAAAAAGCTGGGTGATAGCCACACATTCATGACAGATAGCGCATCTATCAGCGGCGCCAGGTGGCATGGTCCCTTTGTGATGCGCCGATTCCCCGCCGCTTTTCGCCCCCATGCCATCGGCTGACCCTGCACTGTATGGCCACGATGGTGATGGGGTGTGCAACGGGTATCCATTACGAGCAGAACGCATCCTCCCCTATGTCATCGCCGTTCAATCTGACTGATCAGGCCTACGGCTCTCATGCCGATCGACACACCCTGTTCAGAGGCAATTTGGGGGCAGCGAGCAGTAAAAAGGCGCCACAGAGGCGCCTTTACCGGGAGAAAAAGCCACTCAGTCTTCGCTCATGCGGCTGGCGACCGCACCTTGCTGACTCTTGTACTTGGCATTTTCACGCTTGTTGTAAGGTCTGGCGGCGGCGCCGGAGAGCATCTCGAAGTTGAGCGCCCCTATCTTCATCTTGGGACGCAGTGCCAGCGGCAGTTTGCCGCCGTTGTAGAACTCGAGCACGATGCGACCGGACCAACCCGGATCGATGCGGTGTGCAGTCACGTGCACCATCAACCCGAGACGGGCCAACGAGGAGCGACCATCGAGCCAGCCAACGATGTCGGCAGGCAAGGTTACAGATTCATAGGTCACCGCCAGGGCCAGTTGACCCGGGTGCAGATAGAAGGCATCCCCATCCGCGATGTGGATCTCCTCGCTCATCACCCGATCGATGGCACTGGCCATCTCGCTGCTCGGGCCACTGAGATCGATGAAGGGCGCGGTGTGGTCACGAAATACGCGGAACTCATTGCCGAGCAGCACATCGACGCTGACGCCGCTGATCCGCTCTACTCCGGGCCTGGGTTCGATGACTATCTTGCCTTCATCCAGATGACGTTCGATATCGGTATCACAAAGACGCATTGAGCGACTCTCCTGACAAAAAATGGCATTTTAAAAAAGCCGGGCAGTGACCCGGCTTCCTCATGTTGTTAACCCACCAGCATGTGGCGAATACGCGCCTTGAGCATGTCGATGGCGATGCGGTTCTTGCCGCCGCGGGGCACGATCACGTCCGCATATTGCTTGGAGGGATCGATGAACTGCAGGAACATGGGACGCACAGTTTTCTGGTACTGCTTGAGCACCGAGTCCATGGTACGGCCACGCTCTTGCACATCGCGCACCAGACGACGCACCAGACAGATGTCCAGAGGGGTATCCATGAAGATGGAGGCATCCATCAGCTCGCGCAGTCGGCTATCGGTCAACAGCAGTATCCCTTCGAGGATGATGACCTTGCGCGGTGCAAAATAGCTGGTTTCGCTGATACGAGTGTGTTCCGTGTAGGAGTACTGGGGGATCTCGACCCCTGCCCCCTTGATCAGCTGCACCAGGTGCTCGACCAGCAGGCTGTGATCCATGGCGCTGGGGTGGTCGTAGTTGGTCTTGACCCGCTCTTCCATGGTCAGATGGGTCTGATCTTTGTAGTAACAATCTTCGGAGATCACCCCGATCTCACCCGCCCCCAGTTCGGCCACCAGCTCTTCGTAGATGGTCTGGGCGATGAGGCTCTTGCCGGACGCTGACGCCCCTGCAATGGCGATGATCACACACGAATGTTGAGTATCAGACATGACAAATACCTAAAAAAGAAGCGCTGCGGGAAAGGTTTAAACCGATCCATTATATGGAAAAGGGTGGAGCCTGCCCACCCTAAATACCCACAGAACCGTCAACCGACGATTATTCATCCACCGCCAGGGTAAACAGAGGGGTCGCAATCGGTTTCCCGCTGAAATAGAGGGCGGCGGCAACCCGACGGGCCAGCTTCAAATAACTCTGAGCCAGCTCCCCTTCCGGCGCGAAGAAGACGGTCGGACAGCCGTCATCCATGTGCTGACGGATGTCGATGTGCAGTGGCAACTGACCGAGCAAGTCCATATGGTACTGCTCCGCCATCTTCTGGCCGCCGCCAGTGCCGAACAGGGCCTCGTGATGACCGCAGGCGCTGCACAGGTAATAGCTCATGTTCTCTATGATGCCGAGCACGGGCACATTGACCTTGTTGAACATGGCGATGCCCTTGCGCGCATCTGCCAGGGCCACGTCCTGGGGGGTGGTAACGATGACGGCCCCCGAGGTCGGCACCTGCTGGGCCATGGTGAGCTGGATGTCGCCGGTGCCCGGCGGCATGTCGACCACCAGATAATCCAGCTCGCCCCAACGGGTTTCATTCAGTATCTGCGCCAATGCCTTGCTCGCCATAGGGCCACGCCAGATGGTGGCATCCTGCTCGGCCACCAGATAGCCGATGCTGTTGCTCTTCAGGCCGCATGCTTCCACCGGCAGCATGGTCTTGCCATCGTGACTGCTGGGGCGCTCTTGCTGGGAACCCAGCATGGTGGGGACAGAAGGGCCATAAATGTCAGCATCCAAAATGGCGACCCGCGCCCCCTCTTTTTGCAACGCCAGCGCCAGATTGACGGCGGTGGTGGATTTACCCACACCACCCTTGCCAGAAGCGACGACCAGGATATTGCGAATGCCCTGCACCGCATTGAGATTCTGGGCTCGGGGCATGCTGGCCACGTCGATGTCGCATTGCCACGCTATCTGGCTCGCCCCGGTCAGAGTGCGCAGTCTGTCGTCAAACTCGGCCTGGATCTGTTCAAGCCAGGAAAGACCGGCAAAGGGAAGCACCAATCTGATCTGCAGGGTCTGCTCCTGCTCGCTGATGGTACGGACAAAGCCGGCGTCAACCAGATCCTTGCCCCAACCTATGGGCTTAAATTCGGCAAGTACCTGTTTAACTGAATCAATCACCATGAAATCCCCATTATGTCGTCATTATGCTGAGGGTGAGTGGCGAACCTGGCTCACTAGGGCCAAGCCCGCGTCCATGACGGGCCGCAGACCTAGGCAGGCCGCCCCCAATTCGGGTAACATGCTCGGCACTGTATCATCCCAACAGGCACATAAAGAACGTATTATGGCAACTGATCCTCGTACAATGCTGGTAACCTGCGCCCTCCCCTACGCCAATGGCTCTATCCATCTTGGCCACATGCTGGAACATATCCAGGCCGATATCTGGGTTCGTTATCAGCGAATGCGTGGCCATCAGGTGCATTTCGTCTGTGCCGACGATGCCCACGGCACCCCTATCATGCTCAAGGCGCAGCAGCTTGGGATCACCCCGGAAGCGATGATAGCGGCCGTGTCCGAAGAGCATCAGACCGATTTCGCTGGCTTCAACATCAGCTTCGACAACTATCATTCCACCCACAGCAACGAGAACCGCGAACTGGCGGAGCTGATCTATGGCCGTCTGAAAGCGGGTGAATTCATCAAGGGCCGCACCATCACCCAGCTGTTCGATCCGGAAAAGTCCATGTTCCTGCCGGACCGTTTCGTCAAGGGCACCTGCCCCAAGTGCAAATCCCCGGAACAATACGGTGACAACTGCGATGCTTGCGGCGCCACCTACAGCCCGACCGAGCTGATCGATCCCAAATCCGCCGTCTCCGGCGCCACGCCGGTGATGAAGGATTCCGAGCACTTCTTCTTCGACCTGCCTCAGTTCGAAACCTGGCTTGCCGGGTGGGTGCGCGGCTCAGGCGCCATCCAGGAAGAGATGGCCAACAAGATGCAGGAGTGGTTCGAGAGCGGCTTGCAGCAGTGGGACATCACCCGTGACGCCCCCTATTTCGGCTTCGAAATTCCCGGGGCACCCGGCAAATACTTCTACGTCTGGCTGGATGCCCCCATCGGTTACATGGCGTCGTTCAAGAACCTGTGTGACAAGCGTGGCGACATCGATTTTGACAGCTACTGGAAGAAAGACTCCAGCGCCGAGCTCTATCACTTCATCGGCAAGGACATCGCTTATTTCCACTGCCTGTTCTGGCCAGCCATGCTGGAAGGCGCCGGTTTCCGTCAGCCGACCAAGGTCAACGTGCACGGCTATGTGACCGTCAACGGCGCCAAGATGTCCAAGTCCAAGGGCACCTTCATCAAGGCGAGCACCTATCTCAAGCATCTCGACCCGGAATGCCTGCGTTACTACTACGCCGCCAAGCTCAACAGCCGCATCGACGATCTGGATCTCAACCTCGACGACTTCGTGCAGCGCGTCAACGCCGACGTGGTCAACAAGCTGGTCAACCTCGCTTCCCGTAACGCAGGCTTTATCGCCAAGCGCTTTGACGGCAAGCTGGCGGACAGTTGCAGCGAACCCGCGCTCTACAGCGAGTTTGCCAGCGCCAGCGCCTCCATCAGCGAAGCCTATGAGGCGCGCGAGTTCAGTCGCGCCATCCGCGAAATCATGGCCCTGGCCGACAAGGCCAACCGCTACGTCGATGAGAAGGCGCCCTGGGTGCTGGCCAAGCAGGAGGGTGCAGATGCCGAGCTGCAAGATGTCTGCTCCGTGGGCATCAACCTGTTCCGCGTGCTGATGGCCTACTTGAAGCCCGTCATGCCGCTCTTGGCCGAGCGCGCCGAAGCCTTCCTGGGCGAGACCCTCACCTGGGAAGGAGTGGCCCTGCCACTCACCCATCATCAGCTGACCCCGTTCAAGGCACAC
>NZ_AQGQ01000083.1 GCF_000388115.1 Aeromonas molluscorum 848 | reverse complement strand
GCATCGTGCTGCGGCTGCCATCCTCATAGTGCAGCTCCCATCAGGGCGTTGTCGGCATCCGGGTAGCTAATGTCCATGCTGCGCACTCTGCTGGGCAGGCTCGCCAGGGGAACTGTCTTGAGGGCGCCATCCAGGTGCTGGTTCACCTTGATGGCCGCATCCACCTGATGGTCGACCAGCGCAGGAGACTTGCCCGTAATGGGGTTGGTACCGGACCAGAACTCCACCGTATTGAAGATGAAGAGGTCCGCTGTCGCTGCCAGGCCATAGACGGGAGAGAGCAGCACGAAGACACCGGCGCGGCCATAACGGTTATCCACCACCTTGAGGTTGCCTTTGGTCACCATGGAGGAGAGCCCCATCTGCCCCATGCAGCCGCCAAGCCCCAGGGTGCCCATCGCCAGCAGCAGCGACAATGCTACCTTCTTGCCTGTCTGTTGTGCCATATCCGTCATGTCCGCCATCTTGAATAATCAAAAGGCGGCCAGCCTAAACAAGGGGGGAGATGGCCACAATCGGCAAGGGGGGTTCAGTACAGGCAGGGTTCAGTTTAGCGGTGCGATCGCGCAATGAATCGACAATGGCAGGGGATGACGCTCAATCACTGATGGGTATTTGTTTCAAGCAGAGCCGGTTGCCCTCTTTTCTACTGCCTCCAGGAGGCGTAACCTTGCAAACTGTGCGGGCAAATGCCCTTCCCTATGCCTAGCTCCGTCAATCCACGCTATCACAGGATATCCATCCTGCTTCACTGGGCCATGTTGTTACTGATCGCCGCCGTCTATGCCGCCATGGAGCTGCGGGACCTCTTTCCCAAAGGCAGTGAGGGGCGTGATGCCATGAAGGAGTGGCACTTCATGCTGGGGTTGCTGGTATTCGCCCTGGTCTGGATCCGGCTGCTGGCTCGCCTGCTGTTTAGCCGCCCCGCCATTACGCCGCCGCCCGCCAGATGGCAGCAACAGTTTGCCAAATTGGGCCATCTTGCACTCTACGGCCTCATGATAGCGCTCCCCCTGCTCGGGTGGTTGCTGCTCAGCGCCGGCGGCAAACCCATCCCCTTCTTTGGCCTCTCTCTGCCTGCGCTGATCCCGGCAGATAACGCACTCAAGGGATCCATCAAGGAGTGGCACGAAACACTGGCAACGCTGGGCTACTTCCTGATAGGCCTGCATGCCCTGGCTGCTATCTATCACCACCATGTGCTCAAGGACAACACCCTGACCAATATGCTGCCAGGTAAACGCAGCTAACCCGGCTCCCGTTCCAGATAACCAGGATGACCCACGAAGCCGGCCCGCTCATAGATTGGGCGGCCGGTATCGCTGGCATGGAGCCAGAGCTTGCCAAGCCCGCGCTGGTCGGCATAGGCGGTCATGGCATCAAGCAGCTGGCTAGCCAACCCCCACTTGCGCCAGGCCGGTCTGGTATACATGTTGAGCAGATAGGCTTCCCTGCCCGCCAGATTGCCGGGGTAAGGGGGCCTCTCGAACAGGGTCAGGCTGCCCACCGCCAGCAATCCGCCGGCCGCCTCTTCATCCTCGGCCACCCAGGAGATGAGCCTGCCCTCGGCCATTGCGCGACTGAAATAGTCGACGCTGGCCTGATGCAGCGCCTCCTCCTGCCCACCCAACGCTTCCCCCAGCTCGACAAAGAGCGCCATGCGCAGCGCCACCAATGCAGGGATGTCGGCCAGAGTGGCCTGACGGACCCTCACTTTCTTGTCTCCCAGCCACAACCGGGGTTAGCCATGTTGACCGGCACCCCCGCGGCAAACGCGAGCAGGTTGTCAAAAGCCTGCCCCAGATAGAGCTCGTAGCTGTCGCGAGTCACATAGCCCAAGTGGGGTGTGCCTATCACATTGGTCAGGCTGAGCAAGGGATCCTGGCTCGATGGCTCGCGCTCGAACACATCGAGAGCGGCAAAACCGGGCCGTCCGGCGCGGAGCGCACAGAGCAAGGCACCGGAGCCGACCAGTTCGCCCGGCTGACGTTGACCAAGAGGGCATCGGGCTTCATCAGCGCCAGATCTGCACCAGTAACGCAGTGGCGGGTGGCCTCGCACAATCGCAGGTGCAGGCTGAGCACATCGCTCGCGAGAAACAGCGCCGCTTGACTCGGCGCCGCCCGATAACCTGCGCTGCGGGCTTGGGCGCGGGACGCCTCACTGCCCCACACCAGCACCTCCATGCCAAAGGCCTGACCGAAAGCCGCAACCCTGCGTCCTATCTTGCCAAACCCCCAGATCCCCAAAGTCAGGCCCGCCAAAGAGCGACCCAGCCCCAGGCTGCCGCTATCTTGCCAGCGCCCCTGTTGCAGCCCCTGCCAATAGGCGGGCAACTGACGGCTCGCCGCCAATATGAGCGCCCAGCACAGCTCGCTGGGCGCCACCGGTGAGCCATTTCCCTCCACGACCAGGACCCCATGGCGACTACAGGCAGCCAGATCCAGATGCTGGCTGACCTTGCCTGTCTGGCTGATCAGCCGCAACCGGGGCAGCTGTGCAAGCAGGCGTTCATCGATCTCACTGCGCTCACGGATCAGCACCAGGGCATCGAACGGACCTAGCCGCTCAACCTGCTCGGCCTCGCTTCGGGCTGGAGCCCGAAACAGTATCACCTCATGGTCTGCCAGCTTGGCAAAACAGGCCAGCTCGCGCGCGGCCTCCTGATAGTCGTCCAGTATGGCTATCTTCATCCCTGCTCCCCGGGCCCTCGCCCATAAAAATGCCGGTCAATGACCGGCACCATGGTGCATGAAAATATTTCCATTTGGCAATGTGACTCGCCGGTGGCCCAAGTCACCAAAGAGGCGAGACTTCCGGTTGGTTGCCGCCTCATCGATGCCTGGTGAGCCAGCGATCCAGCGAGAAGGGACCCGCACCCCACACCAGTAAGGTCAGCAACATCCAACCCCATAACTGGTGATCGAAGAAACCACTCGGCCACAGGGTCGGATAAGAGATGACGGCGATGATATTGAAGCCAAACAGCAACAAGGCGGCGGGTCGGGTCAGCAGGCCGAGGAGCACAAGCACGGGGATCAGCAACTCGGTGGCCGTCCCCATATAAGCGGCCCACTGCCAGGGCAGCAACGGCACCTGGTATTCGAACTCGAACAGATAGAGGGTCGAATCCCAGGCATTGAGTTTGAGCCAGCCCGAACGAAAAAAGGCCTGGGCGACCCAGAGACGCGCCAGCAACAATACCCAGCCCGACAGGGCTCCCTGCCAGCGCTCGGCCAGTTGTTGACCACGTACAATGAGATGTTCCATCCGATGATTCCTTTCTGTTTTCCTATTGAGCGCCAGGGCCCGACTCGGCGCCGAGTGAAAATGACACCAACAGGCCTTGCGTGACAAGTTGTGGCAAAAGGGCGCCAGGCGGTAGCTCGCCATCGAGCTCTGCCAAGGGGATCCCCTGGCGGCAAGCCTGGAGCAATTGATACTGCGCTTCGTCAAGCGCCAATGGGATGACGCTGAAGTCAGGCTGTTTTTGCAATGCGAGCCAACCGGGCTGCAGTGGCTGGGCGGGCGTCTCGGCGTCTGCCAATGCCATCCGCCACAGGCCGACCACGTCGGCGCTAACCGACAGCAAGACAAGATTGCTGGCAACCAGCAGACGCACCCTGTCCCACTCATCCGGCGCCAACGCCGCCAGGGCTTGCGCCGGCCACTGGCGATCCTCGAATGGCAACAGGCTCGCGCGTTCCAACTGCCACTCAAAACGAGCCAACTCTGCCAACCAGGGCAGATGCGCCGTGGTCGGCAACGCCCCGAGCCAGTCGGCGAAACCGGCGCCATAGCCGGTCACACAGCCCTCTCCTGGCGGGTTGGCCAGAATGAAACCACGGGCGGCAGCGGCGAAAAAAACCTCCCCCACCATGACCTGGGTCGCGGCATAACTGATGGAGAGCACGTCGGTGAGACTGAGGATGAAATTGTTGCGATAGACCTGCAGCAAGGCCTCGGGAGGAAAACGCCCTTGCTGGATATGTGCCGCAACCTCGTTTGGCTCGCCGAGCAGACTGGCGGCAAATTCCCGCTGCAGCGCCCCGACAGAACCTGAGTCAGATGGATAGTCAACCTGCTCAGACATGGTGATTCTCCTGGCGCCGAGCCATGGCAAGCTCTGCTATCTGGCTGGCCTTGTCGGCTTCGGCAATCAACACAGAGAGCGCCGGGATCTCGAGATCCCATTCAACGAGGGTCGGTATGCTGCGCCTGGCGCAGATAGCGCGGTAGAGTGCCCAGACGGGTTCCACCACGGGGCAACTGTGGGTATCTATGTAAAGGTGGCCCTGTTCGAGTGCCTTGTCGGTGAAGCCGGCCAGGTGGATCTCTTTGACCGTCTCGAGGTCGATGGCTGCCAGATAATCCATGCAACTGAAGCCATGATTGGAGGCGCTGACATAGAGGTTGTTGAGATCGAGCAAGAGGCCACAGCCACTGTGCTGCTGCAGTTGTGCCAGGAAGTCCCACTCCGGCATACCCTCTGCAAATTGCAGATAGGATGAGGGATTCTCGATCAGCAATTCGCGCCCCAGCTGATCCTGCACCGCCTTTATCTTGTCACTCATCTGAGCCAAAGCTGCCCGGGTGTAGGGCATGGGTAACAGATCATTGAAGTAACGGCCATCCACACTGCCCCAGCTCAAATGCTCAGAGATCCGCACAGGCTTGATTGCCGTGACCAGGGCCCGCAACCGGGCAAGATGGACCTCATCGAGGGGATCGCTCGAGCCCAGGGACATGCCGACGCCATGCAGACTGATGGGGTAGTGCTCGGCCAACTGGTTGAGTACATGAAAAGCCCGGCTGTGGGGCTCAAAATAGTTTTCGCTGTGAACTTCCAGCCAGCCAATATCGGGGCGTTCTGCCAGCAGAGTCTGGTAGTGAGGGGGGCGCAGGCCAATTCCGATGGAGGAGTGCATTAACCCTGTCTCCCTTGCATACAAGGAGGAAGGGGCGACGAGTGAACAGCGCCGCCCCATGAGTGCTTACTTCGGCTGCAGGCTTCCACCGGCCAGCTTTTCGCACAGCCCTTTTGGCACGACCACGAAGGCATCACCCGCCGCATCAGCCTTGGCGGTCCCGGCGCAGGAGCTGGTCTTGGTCGCGCAGTCATTCTGGCCAGCCTTGACCACACCGAAGCACTTCTCTTTCTCGTCGGCAGCCATGGCAGGGGTTGCGATAAACTGGGTGCCCAGGGCCAGCAGGCCAGTCATGGCAGAAGCAAGAGCGATCGATTTCTTCATGTTCATATTCCTTCTGAAAAGAGGCCGTCGGGGTTGAATGAACCGCGGCGCGGGTCAGTAAATAGAACCGGCCTCCTCCCACTAATCTTTCAGGGAATGTCAGAAAAAATGTAAAGCCAATGGAGAAAAATCCACTTAACAGTAAACAAGGTTCTGTTTTAAATGAAAAATAAAAAAAGGCAGCCGCTGCTGCCTTTTTGTTTTCTTGCCGAGGAGTTATCCCATCAGTAGAAGATACGATCGCCCCGTTCACTCATCTTCAGCCAGACCGGTTTGGTACTGGTCTTGCTCCAGACTCTGTGCAGATAGCTGTAAAAACGCGCGCGATCGCGGCGAAACAACATGATGGGAAACGCCAGCACGCCAGCCAGGAGCACCAAGGTGCGACGCAGGATGATGCGAGTCAGGGAGAAGGGATGGAACATGATTGAACGCCTCACTGGTAAGACCACTAAACAGAGCTTACGCCACGAACTGTTGAATTACTACACCATTTATCCTCATGCGGTCACGCAACTCCGTATTCAATGGTGTTAATGAAATTAAATTACGTTTTTTAACTAAGCGACAACAATATTTGCCCAAGAGGCAACCCTTGACCAGAGTTAAAGCAGACGCGAGAGGAGGGATGAGGAATGAAGATTGGCAACCTGATGCTCATAGGCCTGCTCGGCCTGTTCGCCCAAAACGAATGGCAGGAGTGGCGCAGCAATATCAATGACAGAATCGCCTTCGATGACAAGGGGGTTCCCACTGCTAGTCTGTGGCAGTGTGGTTTGCTCAAGCAACGCATGGCAGATCTGGATGAAATCAGGACGCAGGGTTCGCCCATGCAACGGCAGGATATGGTCGAATTGAGGAGATATCTGGATACGCAGTGGTTGTCACAGCGATGTGACTCGGCGTTGGAACAGGGGTAAGCGAGGGAAGTAATGGAGGCACGTTCCGGAGTCGAACCGGACTAAACGGATTTGCAATCCGCTGCATAACCGCTTTGCTAACGCGCCACAGGGTCAATACATGAATTTTGTTACTGACATCTCATCGTTGGTGTCGATGGGATAATTTGGAGCGGGAAACGAGACTCGAACTCGCGACCCCGACCTTGGCAAGGTCGTGCTCTACCAACTGAGCTATTCCCGCCTGAACTCATGCTGTCCGGTCTTGCCTGACAACGAGCCGCATTATACGTACCCCCGCAGGCAGCACAACCCTTTTTTACGCCTCAAGGCCAGGAGCACGACCGTTTGCTCAGGCTTTATTCGCTTTGGGTAAAAAAAGCACGTCCCGCTGTGACCCGGCAGGCGAATTTAGGATAAAGCCATTGAAATACAACGCCTTTGGCCCGAAACTGACCAAGTTACTAATTGGATTCTCAATAGAACCTCATACGATGAAATGGATCTTCAAGGCGCGCGGACTCAAAACACAACTGATGCTCGCGTTTTTCATGCTGGGCATGGTGCCCTTTCTGGTGGTCGCCCTCTTCTTCCTTCACACCCACGGCAAGGATCTCACCGCCCAGACCTCGAACCATCTGGTCTCGGTCCGCAACATCAAGAAAAACCAGCTGGAAGACTATTTCGCCAACCTCAAGGCTCAGGTGCTGGGCTTCTCCCAGCAGGATTTTGCCGGTAACAGTATCGGCCGCTTCTATGGCTTCACCGGGGCCTTCGAAAAACTGGGTACTACCCCTCAAGAAGCGCGCCTGCGGGCCCATAATCGCTACATCACCGGCTCCTGGGATCAACTGCGTAAACCCGATCCCCAAAACAGTGACATAGAGCCCTCCATCAGCGCCCTTATTCTGGCGGACGAGATGTACGGCCGAGTCCATCAGCGGTTTCATCGCGGCTATGCCGACATGGTGCGCAAGTCCAACTACAGCGACATCTTCCTCATAGACATCAATGGGGATGTCGTCTATTCGGTCACCAAGCGAGCCAACTTCGCGACCAATTTGCTCTCCGGCCCCTACCAGTCGAGCGGCTTGGGTGACACCTTCACCCGCATCAAGCGCCGACTGGACAGCGGTGAATCACCCCAGACGATTTTCGAGTTCACCGACTTTAGCCGCAACGAGCTGACCGGTGAAGTGGTCGCTTACCTGGCGGCTCCCGTGATGCAGTATGACTATGTGCGTGGTGTGGTTGTCTTCGAGCTGCGTCCGGACAAGCTCAACGAGATCATGGGGGAGCGTGAAGGGCTGGGGGAAACCGGCGAGACCATTCTCATAGGCCCGGATAAACGGATGCGTGCCAATGCCTGGCTGGCACCGGAATTCAGCGTAGAGAAGAGCTTCTCCCCCGATTTCCGCCCCCTGGAGACCCCCCTTATCCTCAAGGCGCTCTCCGGTGAGCAGGGCGTCGGGCTCTTCGAATCCTATCAACGGGACGAGGTGCTGGCCGCCTACACCCAGGTCAAGGTGTATGATACCGAGTGGGCCTTTATCGCCGAGATATCGACCCGGGAAGCCTATGACCCCATCCGCAAGCTGGAGACGCTCTCTGTGCTGCTCGGGTTCGGATCCCTAGTGTTGCTCATTCTCTTCTCCCGCTGGCTGTCCAACTCCATCACAGCGCCACTGCGATCCCTCACTGCCGCCGCCGAACAGGTGGCGGATGGCGCCCTGGATCACCCCATCGCCATTCCTCGCACCGAAGATGACATAGACCGCCTCGCCCAGGCGTTTCGCCATATGCAGCGCTCGGTGAAGGACAAGATTGACTTGATTGAACGCCAGACTCAGGAGCTGCAACAGCAGGTCAAGCTGACCCACAAGCAGAACCTCAGCCTGCAGCAGGCCGACAAACTCAAAGACGAACTGCTCGCCAACACCTCCCACGAACTGCGCACCCCCATCCATGGCATCAAGGGGATGGCGGAAGCCATGCTGGCCGGTCAGCAGCAGTTGACCGAGGGTCAGCAACAACAGCTTGGGCTCATCATCAAGAGTGCCGATGGACTGGCGCGACTGGTGGATGATCTGCTCGATTACCATCAGATGCGCTACGGCCAGCTGGAGATCCACTCCCAGTCCGTCAACGCCAAGGGCGTGGTGCGCCTGGTGCTGGATCTCTGCCAGCATCTGGTACAGGCCAAGCCGCTGACTCTGGTCGACATCACGCCACAGGAACTCCCTCCCGTGCTTGCAGACGAGCAACGGCTCGAACAGGTGCTCTACAACCTGGTCGGCAACGCCATCAAATACACCCCTCAGGGAAAAGTCGTGCTCAGTGTCAGCCAGGATGAACACTTCCTCTGGATCAAGGTCACGGATACCGGCATCGGCATCGCGCAAGAGAATCTGGAGCACATCTTTGAGCCCCTGGTGCAGATGAGTCATGAAGCGGGCAAGCAGGGGGCGGGGCTGGGGCTCTCCATCACCCGCCAGCTGATCGAGCTGATGGGCGGCCGGCTTACGGTGCAGAGCGAGCCGAGTGTCGGCTCCACTTTCTGCTTCAGCCTGCCGCTCTCTCATCACAATGCCCTGCCCGGCCCCAGCGAACTGCGCCCCAAAGATCATGCGCTGGTGCGCCATGTCCCCCTGAATCTGCCCGAATGGGAGAGTGAGGATCTGCCCCCGCCGCCACCGGATGTGCCTCTGTTGCTGGTCGTGGATGACGAACCCATCAACCTGCACATCTTGCGCCACCTGCTGCAACCTTGTGGCTATCGGATACTGCCGAGCAGCGATGGCCATGATGCCCTGGCCAAACTCGCCACCGAGCCGGTGGATCTGGTACTGCTCGATGTGATGATGCCAACCCTGTCAGGGTTCGATGTCTGTCGCCGTTTGCGCGAGAAGAGCCCCAAGGATCAATTGCCGGTGCTGCTGCTCACGGCCCTCAACCAGCCCAAGGATATCGAAGAGGGCTTCAATGCGGGCGCCAACGACTATCTGGTCAAACCGTTCTGCAAGGAAGAGCTGTTCGCCCGGGTACGAGCGCTGCTCGAGGCCAAGCAAGGCCGTGCAACCCTGGTTGAAAACCGACTGCTCAAACAGGAGATAGAACACAGACTGAATCTACAGGAGAGCCTGCGTCAGGATCAGCAACGCCTGCTTGCCCTCATCAGCGAGGGGGGAGATGCCATGGTGTTCATCGACCAACAGGGCAGAGTGCTCTTTGCCAGCCGCGCCCTGGCCACCCGCCTCGGTCAGGAGCCGGAGGCCATGGAGGGCCAGGCCCTCGACGAGTGGCTGAGCCAGCCCCTGCATACCCAGTGGCCGGATATGGCCAACCATGGCGAGCAGAGCCTGCAGTTTTGCGTGGCGGGCCAGAGTGAACTCACCCTGGTGCGCGCCCTGCCTATCCAGCTCAACGATTGTCTAGCCTACGCCCTCATCTGCAGCCAGAGCGCGCCGGACGAACACAGAGTCGCGGCCCTGGAAAATGCCCTCAAGAGCCTGTCACGCCAAGCCATCATCGAAGATGAGCACCTGCTCGGAGAGCTGAGTCGGCTCGGTGGCGAGTTCCGTTCCCTGGCCGACAATCTGATCCGCCAGCAAGATGATGACCCCCTGCGCCACGCCCTGGTCGACACCATGCGCCTCTCCCTCGATGCCTGGCAGCACAGCACCGGCAAGGGCAAGATAGTGTTGGCGGAGAAGAGCAAGCTGTGGCGAGTCTACATGGACAGGTCCAGTCCCCAGACCCGCACGCTGGACAAGTATTTGAGCCTGGATACCTTGCCCAAGGCGCCACGCTGGAAGACGGTGGTCGCCACAGCCGAGTATGTGATCAAGCAGTGCCCCCTGAGCGAGGCCCAGCAACAGAGCCTGCACCAGAGCGCCCAGCTACTGCGCCAGCTCGCCAACCGCAAGAGCTGACCCTCAGGTTCTGGTAGCCCAGCGGGCACTGAGCAGGCTCCTCGCGGTGCCCGGTGGGGCAGGCACTGAAGGGCTGAGCACGCCTCTCAATGCCTGCGCCAGCTTCGCAACACCAAGTCCGGGGCCGGCTGGTTGCCCCCTCGCTATTGACACTTTTTTGCATTGCCTCTGGCCGCCATGAGTGGCTATATCTCCCCCGGCAGCCGATGGCTTTCATCCTGGCAGCACTTTTACCCTTTCCCCCTCTTCCAAGCTCCTTCTCTGTCAACAGCACGGGTCCATTTGCAGCGTCCATCACGCCAGATGCACATCACCAGCCTCAGCCATAGATCAGCGCAGGTGAGATGTCTTGGGTCAGAGTGGGCCTGGCTGCGCCCCCCGCCTGAAGGCACCTCGTCGATAGGTGATCCCGGGTCAGCGCCGGGAGTCCGTGCCCAGGTTAATCCCCACTCATGGGCCTCCCCCAGTCAGGGGCCGAGCCTCCAGGCCAGAAGATGGCGACGGCATTTTTCTAGCCGGCCCTCCCCGCTGAAGGAGAGAAGCCCAACTACCGCATCAGGTTTTTTCTTCAAGAGAACAAAGAGCTCAAATAGAGGATAAAAACCGACCAGATCTTCGTCACATTATCGTCAAATAAAGGGTTTTATTAGTACTTTTTGCGCGAACACAAATAACTTAATTACATGATTTTAAATCATTAATTCATGATATTGACGTTTTCAACGTCGGGACGGGGATTTTTACGATATCAACGTAAGGATTAAATGTTTATTTCTTGTTAAACCTGCTTAGCTAAGGGGGGTCATACAGACCCAGACATGAGGTTGAGCGCCAGCGATGCGCCCCTCAACAAGATCAACAGGGACGTCCATATAACAAGGAAACAATATGCTTGCCAAAGTATCCCGGGTCGCCGCCGCCTGCATGCTGGGGAGCCTGATGCTCTCTGCCGGGGCCGCCAATGCCGCCGACAACAAAACTGTGCTGACCCTGGTCGCCCAACAGGAAACAGCTTGGGTTAAAAACTTCAACCCCTTCCTGCAGGCCGGTCTGCTGCACACCACCAAGGAGTTCATCTATGAGCCCCTGGTTATTTTCAACGAATTGCAGGGAGGCAGACCCGAGTACCGGCTCGCTACCCACTATGAATTTGGCAAAGACCTGAAATCGGTCACCTTCGATCTGCGTCAGGGAGTCAAATGGTCCGATGGCGAAGGCTTCGATGCCGATGACGTTATCTTCTCCTTCAATCTGGTCAAGGCTCACAAGGCACTGGACGAACGGGCCATCTGGACCCAGATCACCGGGGTCGAGAAGCTGGACCAATACAAGGTCAAATTCAAGCTGGCTGGGGTCAATACCGGCGTGGTTAACCAGATAGCGCTGGTGCCGCTGGTACCTGAGCATCAATGGAAATCGGTCAAGGACCCCGTCTCCTTCACCAACGATCAGCCCGTCGGGACAGGCCCCTTCACTCAGGTCGACAACTTCTCCGCCCAGCTCTATACCCAGTGCCGCAACCCGCACTACTGGGATAATGCCAATCTCGCCATCGACTGCATCCGCATGCCGCAGATGGCCACCAATGACCAGGTGCTGGCCGCCGTCATGAAGGGCGATGTGGACTGGTTCGGCTCCTTCGTGCCGGACATAGAGCGCCTCTATGTCGGCAACGATCCCAAGCACAACAAGTACTGGTTCCCCGCCTCGGGCACAGTGGCCTTCAACGTCAACTTCCAGACCAAGAACCCGGGCAATCACGAAGCCTTCAACGATGTCAACTTCCGCCGCGCCTTCTCCATGGCGATGGACAGACAATCCATGGTGGACATCGCCGGCTACGGTTATCCCACCATCAACGAATATCCGTCCGGCCTTGGCAAGCTGTTCGACAGCTGGAACAACCCGGATGTCGATCAGAAGTTTGGCAAGTTCAACAAGTTCGACATGGCGGCCGCTCAGGCACTGCTCAAGGAAGCCGGCTACAAGGACTGTGACGGCGACAAATTCCTCGATACCCCGAGCTGCAAGAAAATTGCGTTCAAAATCATAGTGCCGAACGGCTGGACCGACTGGGTCAACACCGTCCAGATCGGGGTAGAGGGGCTCAAGGCCCTGGGGATCGATGCCAAGACCTCCACTCCAGAAGCGGCAGTCTGGACCGACAATCTGGTCACGGGTGATTTCGACGTTGCCCTGCAAGGCTACCTGACCGGTGCCAACCCACAGAACTACTTCGAGACTGCCTTCCACTCGCGGAACATGGGTGAACGCGGTAACCGCTTCGCGGCCCCCCGCTACAAGGATCCCGCCCTGGACAAACTGATTGACGGTTTCAGCCAGACCGCGGATCTGGCCAAGCAGAAACGCCTCATGAACGAGATCCAGGAGCGAGTCGGTGCCAACCAGACCATCATTCCTGTCTACAACAACCCGACCTGGTACGAGTACAACACCAAGCGTTTCCATGGCTGGTTCAACGCCGACAACCCGGTCGCCAAACCCCAGGTACACAGCAATACTCCTGAGCGCCTGCTGCACGTGCTCTCCCTCAAACCCAACGTCTAAGAGAGCCACTCGCATCTTGACAATACGGGCCCCTCGGGGCCCGTTTCTATTTCCCCCATCCCTTGAGCCAAGCGCCCTATCCAGGTCACTCCGTGCGCCAACAGGCTTGCCCGCTGCGAGCTTGATTGCTGCCGGACTCGGCAGGCCAGGCGAACAGGACTTGCGACGCTAAGCTCCCTTTGCCTTTTCAGCTATCAGGGCAGAGCCGAGCGAATAAGCCCCAGGGGGTTACGCTGCCAGAGCACGATGACAAGGCGTACAAGCCGACCCATCACGCAGCCCTCATATAAGCAAGGGCGAAAAGAAGGGCGAAAAATCGGTGCCGGTAACAGCCTGCCGATGGCAGTGAGCTATCGCGCCCTCTTGGGAACACGAGCGCAGCCACGCTGTCCGAACCGCCATCTGCCGCGCCCTTGCCGGTGAGCAGCAAAGAGAGCTCCGCCATCTCAGCTGCCAGGAGAGGCCTGGCTCCTGGGCACTAACATTGGCATTGGCTCTGGCTCTGGACATCCAAGCCTTGCATCTCAAGGATGGGCCATCAGCCATTCTGCCAATGGGGTCTGCGAATAAGGCGGGACTCAGCCTATGAACGCGCCGACAGGCCTGCCGCTTGTCTGACTAGATAGACCCTGCATCCCTTGCCCACCATCGAAGTGACAAGCCGCCCTCCCACGGATTAGCTCGTCCGAGCAACCCAATCCTGCAAGACTGCATCGAACGAGGCAATGCCAGCGCCGCGACCCGCCCAGAACAGAACAGAACAGAACAGGCATGCTGCGACTGTCCTGTCCCCTCACGATGAAAGACTCATGAAAATCTCAGCGAAATGGTCGATGACGTGCGTGGGATCACGTCCTGAATGGCACTTTCCCAGCTTGTTTCAAATGTAAAAAAAAGCCTCGAAGGCAGCGGAAAAATCTGGGGCGATCGAGTTCACACATTCGGCTTCTACCCCATTTGAACGCTAACTTTATATTTGGCGTAAATAAATGTAACTATATAATTTTAAAGGGTTTGAAATTTAATTTGACGAGAATGACGAAAGGGTCTGGGTTTTTACGAAATCGACGAAATCAGACCTTGTTGTTCTTCTGTTAACTCTGCTTTGCTAGGGGCGTTGGATTAGATAAAGACAAGGGTGCAAAACCTGCCCAACACAGAGGGCCGATATGCATAGCATGCGATGTCGGTGCTCCATTCCAAAATATGGAAGACCAATAAGAAAGGAAAACATATGCTTGCCAAAGTATCCAAAATAGCTACCTCAGTCATGCTGGGAACCCTGATGATTGCTGGCGCCACCAGCAGTGCCATGGCCGCCGAGAACAAGACTGTTCTGACCATGGTCGCCCAGCAGGAGACCGCCTGGGTCAAGAACTTCAACCCCTTCCTGCAGGCAGGTCTGCTGCACACCACCCGTCATTTCATCTATGAGCCACTGGTTATCTTCAACGATATGCAAGGGGGCAAACCCGTCTATCGTCTGGCCACCAACTATGCATTCAGCGATGACCTGAAGTCCGTCACCTTCGACCTGCGCGACGGGGTCAAGTGGTCCGATGGTGAAGCCTTCACCGCCGACGACATCATCTTCTCCTTCAATCTGGTCAAAGCCAACAAGGCGCTGGATGAACGCTCTATCTGGACCCAGATCAAGAGCATCGAGAAGCTGGGTGACCACAAGATCAAGTTCGACCTGACCGAAGTCAACACCAACGTGGTCAACGATCTGGTGCTGATCCCCATAGTGCCTGAGCACCAGTGGAAGTCCGTCAAGGATCCGGTTGCCTTCACCAACGACAAGCCGGTCGGAACTGGTCCCTTCACCGAAGTGGACAACTTCTCCGCCCAGCTCTATACCCAGTGCCGCAACCCGCACTACTGGGATAATGCCAACCTCGCCATCGACTGTATCCGCATGCCGCAGATGGCCACCAATGACCAGGTGCTGGCCGCCGTCATGAAGGGCGATGTGGACTGGTTCGGCTCCTTTGTGCCGGACATCGAGCGCCTCTACGTCGGCAACGATCCCAAGAACAACAAGTACTGGTTCCCGGCCTCCGGCACAGTGGCGTTCAACGTCAACTTCCAGAGCAAAAACCCGGGCAACCACGAAGCCTTCAACGACATCAACTTCCGTCGCGCCTTCTCCATGGTCATGGATCGCCAGTCCATGGTGGACATCGCCGGTTATGGCTACCCGACCGTCAACGACTATCCGTCAGGTTTGGGCAAGGCCTTCGCGTCCTGGGACAACCCGGACGTCGAGAAGAAATATGGCAAGTACAGCAAGTTTGATGTCGAAGGGGCCAAGGCTCTGCTCAAGGAAGCGGGCTACAAAGACTGTGACGGCGACAAGTTCCTCGATACTCCGACCTGTAAGAAGATCGAGTTCAAGGTACTGGTGCCCAACGGCTGGACCGACTGGGTCAACACCGTCCAGATCGGCGTCGAAGGCTTGCAGGCTCTGGGTCTGAACGCCAAGACCTCCACCCCGGAAGCGACCGTCTGGACAGACGCCCTGGTCACCGGTGACTTCGATGTCGCCCTGCAGGGTTACTTTGCCGGTGCCAACCCGCACAAGTACTTCGAGACCGCATTCCATTCGCGCAACATGGGTGAGCGTGGCAACCGCTTCGCGGCCAACCGCTACAAGGACCCGGCGCTGGACAAGTTGATCGATGACTTCACCCAGACTGCCGATGCTGCCAAGCAAAAAGAGATCATGTTCGCCATTCAGGAACGTGTCGGTGCCAACCAGACCATCATCCCGGTGTTCAATAACCCGACCTGGTATGAGTACAGCACCAAGCGTTTCCATGGCTGGTTCAGCGCCGACAACCCAGTCGCCAAGCCGCAGCTCCACCCGGATACGCCTGAGCGTCTGCTGCACGTGCTGTCCCTCAAGCCGAACAGCTAAATCCTCCTGGCCCCCTGCGGGGGGCCTTCTTCCCCGCCGCCTACTCATCTCCCGGATCTGCCGGGGTTGGGGTAGCTATGCCCGGTGCGGGGCGGACTTGCAGTAAAAGGTATCATCATGGGATTTATACTAAGACGTTTCTCCTTCTATCTGGTCGCCTTCCTGGTGGCCGCCACCATTAACTTCCTGCTACCCAGAGCCATGCCAGGGGATCCCGTCTCCGTCATGTTTGCCCGGGCCGGCGCCATGATGGAACCCGCAGCCCTCGAGGCACTCAAGGCCACCTTCGGCTTTGTAGATGGTCCGATTGGCACTCAATTTCTGACCTATGTGAAGAGCGTCTTCACCTGGGATCTCGGCACCTCGGTGCGTTGCTACCCGCAGCAGGTTGCCGACGTACTGGGTCGCGCCATCGGCTGGACCCTGTTCCTGGTGGGCACCTCGACCATCATCAGCTTCTCCTTCGGCTCCATCGTCGGCATCTTCGCCGCCTGGTACCGGGGTGGCCGCATGGACAGCATCCTCTCGCCACTCACCCTGGTGATGCAGGCCATCCCCCCCGTGGTGGTCTCCCTGCTCGCCCTGTTCCTGTTCGGGGTCAGTCTGGAGTGGCTGCCCATCGGCTATGCCTACAGCCCCGAGATCAAGGCTGACTTTGGCTGGGAACACATCAAGAGCATCATGCTGCACGCCATCATGCCGGTCGGCACCCTGGCCATCGTGCAGGTGGGGGGCTTCCTCATCACCATGCGCAACAACATGATTAACCTCTTGGGGGAAGACTACATCACCATGGCCAAGGCCAAGGGGCTCTCCAACAGACGGGTCATCTTCAACTACGGCGCCCGCAATGCCATCTTGCCGAGCGTCACCGCGCTCTCCATGGCACTGGGTTTCGTCATCGGCGGCTCCCTCATCACCGAAGTCATCTTCAACTACCCGGGCCTGGGCCTGACCCTGTACCAGGGCATACTGGCGCGCGACTACCCGCTCATTCAGGGGCAGCTGCTCATCATGACCATCACCATGCTCAGTTTTAACTTCCTGGCCGACATGCTCTACGTCTTCCTGGATCCCCGTCTGCGTACCGGAGGTAAATAAGATGCGTATGCCTACCATCCTCAAGATTTTACTGGGCAACAAAAAGGCCGCCTTCGGTCTGGCCATCGTCGTCTCCTTCGTGTTGATGGCCGTGTTTGCTCCGCTGCTCGCCAGCAATGAACCGACCAAGCGGGTTGCCCGTCCCCACCAGCCGCCCAGTGCCGAATACGTGATGGGCAGCACCCGCATGGGACACGATATCTGGGCCCAGTTCACCAATGGCGCCCGCATCTCGCTGATGGTGGGCTTCGGGGCTGGCCTGCTGGTCTGCGCCCTGGCCATCGGCATCGGCATCACCGCCGGTTACTTCGGCGG
>NZ_AQGQ01000082.1 GCF_000388115.1 Aeromonas molluscorum 848 | reverse complement strand
TTTATTGGTCTAACCTGGCTCAGGTCGTCAGAAAGCAGGGCAAAGAGCGGCTGAATCTGTGCTCGAACACCAGGGATGTCTCGAGGTGGACCACCTCCTCGCGGGAGGTAAAGTGATCAAATACGAAGTTGCGCAGATGTTCGGTGTCAGCCACGCACAGATGCACCAGGAAATCGTCCTTGCCCCCCATGTGGAACAGGCTGATCACCTCGGGCAGCCGCAATATGCTATCGCGAAACTCATCGATGATCTGGCGGCTGTGGCGCGCCAGCTGCAAGGAGACCATGGCCTGTATATGACCGCCGAGAGCCTGATGATCGACCTCGCAGTGGGCCCCCTTGAGCACGCCGTCCTGCTGCAATTTCCGCACCCGCTCCAGACAGGTGGAGGGAGCCACCCCGACCAGGGCTGCCAAGTCCTTGTTGGTCATGCCGGCATCCCGAAACAGGTGCGCCAGGATATCCAGATCCAGCTGATCCAGGTTTCTCATCTCTACTCCTTGAACCGATCAAATTGCTCCAACTCTGCCCGACAACCGCACTAAACACAACGCAGAAGACGCTGGTTCTCCCCCTGCATCATCGTCATAAACACTGCGGCTTGGGCGAAAATAGGCAACGGTAAGTTCAGGCTCGTCGCTAAACGAGCAAATAAATGTTTGCTTTTTACACAAGTTAACGACATAGTGCGCGCTGGCTAGTTAATCAGCCCTGTTTATGTTTACCCTGCAATGCTTCACCTCACGATGAACCCTGTCAGTATCCGCATAACCTTCTTCTGATTTACTCGCCTTGAGAACCGCCAGGCTGTCTGCCTGCGTTGCCCGGCTCTCACGGTGCAGACCCGCTCTGCCCACCTAATTTGATTTATGCATCAGCATATTCCTTGATAGTGCAGACGCCCGTCACTCGGGCTGGGTATTCCTGCGCGCTTGTTAACCCATGAGTTGACCGCGCCCATTAACCTGAAATTTGCCAAACAAGGAGCAACCATTTAATTTATATAGAGAAATTTAATAATGACTACCATACAAATACACAAGCCACTGCGTCGCAGCAAACCCATCAACTTGCCGCCCATGGATCCGAGCCCCGGCTATCTGATCCAGTTCAATACCCGTTTCAGCGGTGGCTTTGCCATCCAGTGCGACGGCTTCCCGGCCGAGTTCTCCATCGAAGACCTCGATTAACCGGGTTCATAATAGCCGCCAGCCGAAACAGACAGGCCACCCCAAGGGGTGGCCTGTTGCATATCCGGACTTGCTCGTTAGCAAACAGGTTCGAGCAGCAGACACTCATCGCTATCCTCTCCCAACCGGATACGCGCAGTTTCCTCCATCCCCAACTTGGCCAGCAGTGCCAGTGAACTCTGATTGTCCGGGCTGACGATGGCGACCACGTAGTCGATACCAAGCCGCTCCCGGCCATCTTTCAGTGCACCACGTACCGCCTCCAGGGCATAACCCTGACCCCGATAAGCTGGCAGGAACGCATAACCAATATCCACGTGCGTCAGAGTCTCTCGTTTGACCAGACCACAGATGCCAAGCTTGGCCCCATCACTCTTTCGCGCCACCAGATAGAGGCCGAAACCATGCTGGCCATAGCTGACCCTGGGGCCCTGCTGGATGTACTGCTCGGCTCCCGCCAGATCGCGCACACCGCGATCGCCGATGAAACGATGAAAGTCGGGGTCATTGAGCAGTTCAAGAATGAAGGGGGCATCACTGGGGTCGAGTTCACGCAGGTGCAGGCGATCGGTGCGGATCATGGGTTTCTCGTGGCTTGAAGACGGAAATAGAGAGCCTCAAGACTGCACCCGAGGGGGCCCGATGACAAGCGTCACGCCATTAAATCCGGGCCTGGATCGGATTTCCTGCCAACGCGGGCCGCCACCTGATGAGGCTTTCACCACTAAGACCGGACTCGGTATCTCAAGCAGGCTATAATATCCGCCCTTATTTTCTACCCTGTCCACATCGGGCGCCAAGAGCCAGAGCATGACCGACCATAACCAAGATACCGCTGAATTTTTTGACGAACAGACTCTGCTGGAAACAGTGGAAAACCAGCTGGCCGAGGGGAATCCGCTCCAGGTCAAGGCGACCCTGATGCGCCTCACCATGAAGGGCATGCCCCGGGAAGAGGCTCTGCAATATATCGCCTGCGCCCTCGGCGCCGAGCTGATGGCGATGGATGCAGATCAGGGCCCCTTCAACCTGGTTCGCTATGGCCAGTTTCTGGACAGCCTGCCCGAGATGCCCTGGGCCGAATAATGCGCGAGCCTGGACACGGCGGCAGCCATGCCCAGGGCTGAGTCGGCCGGCGACTAGGTAGAATTCCTCCGCAGCCATTATCATTACTCCCACCGGATTGAGGAGATGTGAACATGCGCTGGCAAAACCGTCGTGAGAGCAACAATGTCGAGGATCGCCGTCAGCAAAGTGGCGGCAGCGGGGGCCTGCCCATTGGCGGCAAGGGGCGTTTGGTGCTGCTGGTGGTAGTCATGGTTGCTGGCTACTACGGGGTGGATCTCAGCCCGCTGCTCAATGGCACGGATCCCAGTCAATCAGTGTCGCAGCAACCCGGCCCCGGCAAACAGGGCACAATCCCCGCCAACGACGAGCTGGCGCGCTTCACCTCGGTGATGTTGGCTTCGACCGAAGACACCTGGGAACAGATCTTCCAGGCATCCGGCAGCCAATATCAGCCCCCCAAGCTGGTGCTCTATCGCGGCACGACTCGCACCGGTTGCGGCCAGGGGCAATCGGTGATGGGGCCCTTCTACTGCCCGGCCGACAAGTCCGTCTATATCGACCTCTCCTTCTATCAGGACATGAAGACCAAGCTGGGGGCCGATGGCGACTTCGCTCAGGGTTATGTGGTCGCCCATGAAGTGGGTCATCACGTCCAGAATCTGCTTGGCATCTCCACTAAGGTGCGTCAACAGCAGCAGGGGCTGAGCCAGGTTAAACAGAACCTGCTGTCGGTCAAGCTGGAGCTGCAGGCAGACTGTTTCGCCGGGGTCTGGGGACACCGGATGGAACGCGAGCAGATACTCGAACGCGGTGATCTGGAAGAGGCGCTCAATGCCGCCCAGGCCATAGGAGATGATCGCCTGCAACAGCAGAGCCAGGGGCGCGTGGTGCCAGACAGCTTCACCCACGGCAGCTCGGCCCAGCGTCTCGAATGGTTCAGGCGTGGCTTCGACAGCGGCGACCCTGCTCGCTGCAACACCTTCGCCAGCCGCTGATGTGATGTAAAAAGGGGCCGGATCCTGCCATGATCCGGCCCCTTTGCTATCCCATGCGAGGGAGGAAAGACTAACCACACTGAGCGTGTGTTGGCTCAACAGGCAGCAGATCGGTGAACACGAAGCCGTCCCGAGTCACCGTTTCCCCTATCTCTATCGCCAAGGGCCGCAGGAACATGGGACCATCGACCGCCAACGTGTGAAACTCGCCGTTTTCACCGCAGGGGTCCACCCCGGCAGGCAGGGCGGCCAACAGGGTCTGATCGAACTCATGACCTCCCAGGCGGGCATCCAGTTTCTTGGGATCCAGGGTGCTGATGTGCGCCTTCAAGCCGGCGGCTATCATCGTCTGTGCCAGCTCGGTCGTGTCGCTGCCCCACAGCGGGAACAGCGGTTGAATACCGGTACCCTGCAGCTGTTGTTCGCGGTAAGCGCGCACATCTTCCAGAAACAGATCCCCGAACGCCATATGCCGGATCCCGCCAGCCACCACCTCGGCCACGAAAGCGGTCATGATGCGGGCGTAATACTCGTTGCTGCACGGCCAGGGCAGATCCAGGGTGCGCAGCGGCAGACCCAGGCACTCAGCCTGCTGCATCAGCAGTTGTTTACGCACCCCATGGATGGCGACCCGTTCAAACTCCTGATTCAGGGTGCTGAACAACCCCACCACCTCAATCGTCGGATCCTGCTGCAGTCGATGCAGGGCCCAGGCGCTGTCCTTGCCACTGCTCCAGGAGAGCAGGACCTGTGTACGGGGCCTATCCATTTGTTTCATGCGATTCTCTCTTCGTGGGCAATACAGGGTTGCAAGACTGTATTGCAAATTGTGCGATTTACACCTAGGGACACAAAAGCATACTCTCGAGGCTGAGCGTATCCTCGGCATCGGGGAACAATAACTAAAAAATGATGGGGAAACATAAGGATATGACAACAGCCACACATGCGGATGGCCACGCCCGCCCACTGAATCGACAGGATTACAAGACCCTGAGTCTGGCGGCCCTCGGCGGCGCCCTCGAATTCTATGACTTTATCATCTTTGTCTTCTTCGCCGTGGTGATAGGGGAGCTCTTCTTCCCACCCGACATTCCCGAGTGGCTGCGCCAGTTTCAGACCTTCGGTATCTTCGCCGCCGGCTACCTGGCCCGCCCCCTTGGCGGTATCATCATGGCCCACTTTGGTGATCTGATCGGCCGCAAGCGCATGTTTACCCTGAGCATACTGCTGATGGCCTTGCCGACCCTGCTGATCGGCCTGCTGCCCACCTACGCCGTGCTCGGCATTGGTGCCCCCCTGGCCTTGCTGGCGCTGCGCATCATGCAGGGCGCCGCCATCGGCGGTGAGGTCCCCGGCGCCTGGGTCTTCGTGGCCGAGCACGTGCCCGCCCGTCGGGTCGGTCTCGCTTGCGGCACCCTCACCGCCGGGCTGACGGCTGGCATACTGCTCGGCTCCCTGGTCGCGACTGCGGTCAACAAGAGCATGAGCCCGAGCGATGTCAGCGACTGGGGCTGGCGCCTGCCTTTCCTGCTCGGTGGCATCTTCGGTATCGTCGCCATGTACCTGCGCCGCTGGCTGCACGAGACACCAGTGTTTGCCGAGATGCAAGCCAACAAGGCCCTGGCCGAAGAGCTGCCCCTCAAGACGGTGCTGCGTGAACACAAGAGCAGCGTGGTGATCTCCATGCTGCTGACCTGGCTGCTCTCCGCCGGCATAGTGGTGGTGATCCTGATGACCCCCTCCTATCTGCAGAAACTGCACGGGGTCAGCCCGGCCGATGCCCTGTCGGCCAACTCCCTGGCCATCGTCGCCCTGACTCTGGGCTGCATCTGCTACGGCCGTCTCATCGACAGCCTGGGCAGCGGCCCTACCTTCATGCTGGGTTCCCTGCTGCTGGCGATTGCCAGCTACAGCTTCTATCACGGCCTGCTGAACGGGACTGAGCAGCTGATCCCCCTCTATATACTGGCCGGTTTCGCGGTGGGTATTGTGGGCGCGGTACCCTATGTCATGGTGAATGCCTTCCCGGCCGTGGTACGCTTCTCCGGGCTCTCTTTCTCCTACAACGTGGCCTACGCCATCTTCGGCGGCCTGACCCCCATGCTGGTCACCTTGTGGATGAAAAATGACGTGCTGGCTCCTTCCCACTATGTGGTGGCCTTGTCGGCGCTGGGTTTCCTGCTTGGCCTCTTCCTCTGGCTGCGAGATCGCAGCGCGCGTCAGAGTGCCCCTCAGGTCGCCTGACATCCCATGATGAATGAAGCCCCGCCAGACGGGGCTTTTCCATACGGTTTCCAGTCGGCTTAGGCTGCATAATACAAACCCTCCGCCGGGCTGCTCACCCCGTCCTGCGCCCTCATCACCACTCTCACGAGGCTATTTATGTTCTTTCAGGCTGTACTGCTGACCCTGCTGGCCCTGTTGCCCATGGTAAACCCGCCCACCACGGCTACTCTGCTGCTGGGTCTGAGCAAGGGCATGTCCCGGGAACATGTGCGTCGCCAGATCAATCTCGCCGCCATCTATCTGTTAGTGACCCTCTGTGTCAGCTTCTTCATCGGCTCCTCCATCCTGGATCTGTTCGGTATCTCCATACCGGGACTGCGTCTGGCCGGTGGCCTCATCATCGGCTTTATCGGCTTTCGCATGCTGTTCCCGGCCCCGCCCCAGGCCGGTGAAACGGATGCCAACCAGAGCATCGCCTTTGTGCCGCTTACCATGCCCAGCATGTGCGGTCCGGGCACCATGGCTCTGGTGATAAGTGGTGCCGCCCAGATTGCGGATCTACCGGCAGATAGCCCGCGCCTGACTATCTACAGTGGTGTCGTGACCGCCTTCGCCCTGATGAGCCTGCTGAGCTGGGGCGTGCTCAAGCTGGCGGATCCGGTCTGCAAGCTGCTGGGGGAGACGGGCATCGATGCCATGACCCGCATCATGGGCTTCTTGTTGGTCTGTATGGGCATGCAGTTCTGCATCAACGGCATCAAGGAAGTTGCCCAGGATCCCGTGTTCCACACCACCCCTGCCGTCCAGGTAGAACACAAGAGTGCAAGTTCAACCAACCAAGCTATCGAGTAGGCGTGGGAAGGCGACGGCTCCTGATCAAGCCGGATTGAAAGAGAGGAGAGCAGGGCTTTTTGGATTGTTTTTTGTACAGCCGTGATTCAGTTTGCGAGGATTAAGGTGGTATTGCCTCAACCATTTACCCCTCAGGAGATATGCCATGGAAGATATGCTGACTGAGATCCGTAGCTACAGCCTGTTTCATGAATACCTGAACGTGGTTGGCGTCGCCACCCCCTCTCCTGCCCGGTTCGTCCAGGACTGGGAATACAAGGATGCCGACCGGCTGCTGGCCAGGATCAAGACAGATCCTCAGGGCCATACCCGATATTACATCGATGCCAGAGCCATCTCGGTCAACTGATCCCCCTCCCACAGCCCCGGCATGGTCCGGGGCTTTTTGTTGCCTCCCACGTCGATAAAACAAGGAACCCGGCACTGGGCCGGGGTCTTTGTTCAAGCACGGGCAAGCTGGATGACCTGTTACTGGGTGCCGCCCACGGTGAGCTGATCCAGCTTGAGCGTCGGCTGACCGACCCCAACCGGCACGCTCTGCCCTTCCTTGCCACAGACCCCAACGCCGCGATCCAGCGCGAGATCCCGGCCCACCATGGAGACCTGGCTCATGGCTTCCGGGCCGTTGCCGATCAGGGTTGCCCCCTTGATGGGAGTGGTTATTTTGCCATCCTCGATCAGATATGCCTCGGAGGCGGAGAAGACGAATTTGCCGGAAGTGATATCCACCTGACCACCGCCAAAGTTGGGGGCATAGATACCCTTCTTGACCGAGGCGATGATCTCCGCCGGATCATACTCACCCGCCAGCATGTAGGTGTTGGTCATGCGGGGCATCGGCAGGGCGGCGTAGGATTCGCGACGACCATTGCCCGTCGGCGCTACCCCCATCAGGCGGGCATTCTGTTTGTCTTGCAGATAGCCTTTAAGGATGCCGTTCTCGATCAGCATGTTATAGCCGCCGGGAACCCCTTCATCATCTATGGTGACAGAGCCACGGCGCCCCTGCAGGGTACCATCATCGACGATGGTGCAGTGCTTGGAGGCCACCTGCTCACCGATACGCCCGGCGAAGGCGGAGGAGCCCTTGCGGTTGAAATCCCCCTCGAGGCCATGACCGACCGCCTCGTGCAGCAGCACCCCAGGCCAGCCTGAGCCGAGCACGACGGGCATGGTGCCGGCCGGGGCGTCTATCGCCTCCAGATTGACCAGCGCCTGGCGTACCGCCTCGCGCACAAAGCCAAAAGCCCGACTCTCAAGACCATCAAGTTCCAGGAACCAATCATAACCAAAACGGCCACCCCCACCGGCGCTGCCGCGCTCGCGGCGATCGCCCCGCTCGGCCAGCACTGTCACAGAAAGACGAACCAGAGGGCGAATGTCAGCGGCCAGGGTGCCGTCGGTGGCTGCGACCAGGATCTCTTCATAGACCCCATTGATGGAAGCCATCACCTGAGTCACCGCCGGATCCAGGCTGCGGGCAAACTTGTCCATCTGTTCGAGCAGGGCAATCTTCTGATGTTTGTCCAGAGTCTGCAGAGGATCCAGGGCGGGATAGAGCAAATTGGCCGAGGTTCTGGCCCAGGCCTTCACCTTGCCCTCTGCCCCAGCGGCGGCAATGCCACGGGCGGCGGTCACGGATTGCTGCAAGGCGCGCAGGCTCAGCTCGTCCGAGTAGGCGAAAACCGGTCTTCTCGCCACTGACGGCACGCACCCCGACCCCCTGGTCGATGTTGTAACTGCCATCTTTGACGATGCCATCTTCCAACATCCAGGACTCATGCCAGCTGCGCTGGAAATAGAGATCGCCAAACTCCACCTGGTGGCTCATCAGGCTGCCGAGCAGCTGCTGCAAGCGGCCTTCATCCAGACCATGGGGGGCCAACAGTGAGGCACTCACCTGATTCAATAGACTCAACTTCTTCTCCATCCCCGTCCGGGGTCAAAAATAGGGCTCAAGGTGCCCGGCGCTCTTGGGAGGCCAGGCTCGCCATCCGATAAGGCGGCGAGTGCCGCACGAGCGGCAATGTTCGGTTCAGGATCCCATTGCGAACAGGATCATCGGCCTCAAGTTGGCCTGACCTGATATGGAATGCGCGTCGTCAGGTCGCCCCACTCGGCGCGGCATATTGCAGAGGCGCACTCGCACTGTTGCGGGCGCAGGCGGTGGGCATCTCAACGCAAGCGAGTATGCTGCAACACCGGCATGGCACGCGCCAAGTCGTCAATGAGAGCCGGATCCATTGGTGCCAGCACATTGGCGGGGCCATTGGCCTGCTGGGCCAACACCCGTCCCCAGGGATCGATGATCATGCTGTGGCCCCAGGTCTGGCGGCCCGTCTCGTGGCTGCCGCCCTGATTGGCCGCCACCACATAGCACTGGTTCTCGATGGCGCGGGCCCGTAACAACGGCTCCCAGTGCGCCTCCCCCGTCACTGCGGTAAAGGCAGCAGGCACCAGCAACACCCGGGCGCCCTGGGCGCTCAGCCGACGATAGAGCTCGGGAAAGCGCAGATCATAACAGATAGAGAGGCCGAGGGGGCCAAAGGGCGAGTCGATCAGACTGACCTCCTGACCCGGGCTGAAGGTCTCGGATTCCCGGTAACGACCATGGTTGTCCGCCACATCCACGTCGAACAGATGGATCTTGTGATAATGACCTCGGCGAACCCCCGCCGGATCGAACACCAGGGAGCTGGTGTGGATATGGTCCGAGCCGGGAATGGTGGTGGGCATGGCGCCCGCCACCAGCCAGATACCCTGTTCTTGAGCCCACCGGGCCAACTGAGCCTGAATGGGTTCAGCCTCGCTTGGCGCGGTCGCCAACGCTTCGGCCCCATCCAGATAACCCTGCCGCTCGCCAAACAGGGCGAAGTTCTCCGGCAGCAACACCAGCAGGGGGCGCGCCGAGGGAAGCGCTGCCAGCAAACTGGCGATCTGCGCCCTGTTATCGGCCCAGTGTCGCCCCGAGATCAACTGCATAGCACATAGCCACATGACTCACTCCTTGTTCATCATCCGGTTGGAGGTTCAGCGCTGGGACGGGCCATCGTGCTTGGGATTAAGCAGGAAAGGACTCACCTCATTGGGGGGCAGGGTCGGTGCCACCTGCTCCACTGCCTGCTTCTGGCCCCGGTTGAGCTTGATCATGGCCCTGTCCCGTCCCGCCTCGATAAGCTTGGGAGCGTCGATGGGGCCAGAGACTCGAAAATCGATGCGAGTGATGACATCCACCACGGGTTCGAGCAGCTTGGAGAGCGCCAGCACATAGAGCCCGGTGATGGGGGTCAAGGAGAAAGCCGCCACCACCGGCAGGGTGCCGCCCAGATTGGGGGAGAAGCTCAACTCATAATCTATCTGCCAACGTACCAGATCCAGCACCCCTTCACCTCTGAGATTACCCGCTGCCCCCTTCATGTAGAAGTCATTGTTTTGCACTGTGCCTTTGTCGATCCTGGCCGTGGCGGACATGGACTCGAAGTAGAAGCCCTTGTCGAACACATCACGAAAATCGAGGCGCAGCTTGCGCACTATGGAGTCCAGACTCAGCAAGGAGAGCAGCCGGGCGCCCTTGTCGTTCACCTCACGTAGGGTCCCGCCTTCCAGCTGGTACTCGGCCGTGCCATTCAGACTCGCCAGATCGAATCTATAGGGTACATCCTGCCAGCTGAGACTCGCCTTGGCTTTGGCTGGGGCATCGCCGATGGGGGAGATGTAACCGAGCCGCTTGAGCAGCAACTCGCTGTTTTTGCTGTTCACGTTCAGCCGGGCCCGGGTTTGCATGCCAGTGGCGCTCGCTGTCCAGTCGGCACTGCCGCTGAGCTGGCTGTTCGCCAGCCGCATATCGAGCCCTTTGAGGCTCACCTTGCCGGGAGTTGGCACCAGCTCTCCCTTGACCGACCCCAGGGGCAAGGCGCCAAAACGGCAATCCAGGCAACTGAACTTGAGCCAGGGCATGGCATCCATGATTGCCCTGTCTTGATTGGCATCGGCACCGGGTCGCAGGTCCTTGCTACTGCCGGACCAGTAAATGCGGGCAAACTTGGCATCGACCGGCTGACGGGCTGCCAGGGGGAGACGCACCACCCCCATCACGTCCGGGCTGTCGATCATTACCTCGGTCGCCCCGGCGACGGGTCCGACCGTGAAGTGCACCGCTTTGAGCAGGGCACTGCCCAGGCTAGCCTGTACCAGCTGACCGTCCACCCACCAGTCTTGCGGCAAGAAGGCGGGCCCCACCAGGGCCGCGCCCTTGTCTCCGTGCTCCGGTAACCAGCGATTGAGCTTGGCTATCCAGCCTGCCACATCGGCGTTGGGTTGGTTGATGGCGATCAGCATGGGTTTATCACGCAGCCCTCGGCCACCGGCACCGCCCACATCCAGCCGTAGTCGGCTCAGATAGGGGCTCGCCTCGTCATAGACCAGACTGCTTTGCAGCGCGATATCTGTACCCAGGGTGCCATGAATTTCGGCAACTCCATCCAGACCTCGTACCCTGACCTTGAGCGGTTGGCGCATCCCAGCCGCCTTGTTGAGCGGGGCAGGCAGGGTCAGGGCCATGCCTTGCAGCGTCGAATCGAGACCGAGCTGGAAGTTGAACGGCTTGTCGCTTGGCAGATTCAAAGCCAGCGTGCCGCGCCAGTCGCTGTGCCCCTGCAAGATGGCCAGGTCGCCTATCTGCTTCGGCTGGCGGGTACTGTCCCAATTTCCTTTGAAACCAAGCTCGACTTTATAGGCCCCTGGCTGCTGCTTGCCCTGATAGTCCAGGGTCAGGGGCTGATCCCACAGGCTGGCCTTGAGGCCGCGAAAACGGGTCTGCTCGTTGTCATAATCGAGTCGGCCTTGCACCCGCGTCAGGGGCAGATCCAGAGCAGCCACCCGTACCCGGTTGTTGTTGAAGTCGGCGTGGCCTTCGGCCTTCACCTCCCCCTCGCCATCGAGAGGAATATCGAGCTTGACGGACCCCTTGAGAGGGCCGCGCACTTCCAGCTCACGCAGAGCCTGACCGACCGAATCATTCAGGGGCGAGGCTTGCAGGTAGTCGCTGATGGCCTTGCCTTCTCCTGCTACCTTGGCGTCGATGTAGAGATGGGCTCCGGGGTAGAGATCCGGGATCCAGGCATGGACATCGTCTGATCCCGCCTTGCCGAGCCGGGTTGAGTGGCTGCGCATATCCAGGCTGGCATTCTGGAACAGCAAGTCAATCTGCAAGTCGGTGAGGGGTTGCCAGCCGGGATCAAACTGGAAGCGCGCCCTCTCGAGGGGCACGGCCACCTGGAAAATGCCCTCTCCCTTGGCATAAGGGAAATCTTTGAACTCGCCATACCAGAGCAGATCTGCCCCCTTGGCCTGCCCCCCCTGAATGGCGCCACTCAGGTAATCGACCAGGCTCTTGTCCATCACGGCGAGGGGGAAGTAGCCATCAGCGTGGGCCGCATTCTTGACGTCAACGTGGCCGGTCAGGGCCAGGAAGGGGTGTTCGAACAAGTCGAGTCGAAAACGGCTGCTGAGGCTCAAGTCAGGGTTGTCGAGGCGAATGTCCTGGCCATAGAGCACCCAGCCCTGAGGGGCGCGCCACCAATCGAGACGGGCCGAGAAATCGTCGATGGGAATGACACGCTTGAAGTGACGAGCCGGATCCAGCTTGTCTTTGCTCATCCCTAGCCGGGCGCTGCCGCCGGTCGGGGTGAGCCAGAACTCGCCGTTGAGATCCTCGACCCCTGGCACATCCTGCCAGGCCTTGAGTGTGAGATGAGCGAGGCGGCCACTCAGGGAGAGTCCCTGCCAGTCACCCGCCGCCTGCAAGGACAACGCCTGCAGCTCCCCCTCTGGCTGGGTCTGCTTGAGGGTCTCGGCCAACTCGGGATAGAGGCCCGAGACCAGCTGGCTCAGGCTGGCCGCCTGCTTGAGATCCACGGCGGGCACATAACCCTGGATCTTGTCGCCGATGCGCTCGAGTTGCAACCTGCTGCGCAACCAGGGTTTGCCGTCGAGCTTGAAGGTCATGTCGTGGCTGGCCAGTTGCCAGTCATCCCCCTCCCGACGCAGTTGTACTTTGCCCCCCTGCAGGCCCAGACGGTGAGTCTCGCCCTGTTTGGGATCTTTCCAGATGAGGTAGTTGTTACCAAAAGCGAGCAGGGAGTCGCCAATCTGACCACCGGCGAAGCTGCTCCACAACTGGAAGTCGAGCTGGCCATCGACCTTGGGCTCCCCCTGATGGATCCGGGCCAGCAGCGGGCCCAGATCGAGCTGCTTGGCGCCAAGGTAGAGTTGCCCCTCAAGCCTGTCGAAGCTGCGCGCCGGGCTGGTGACATCCAGGATCAGATCCAGGGTGCGCTCGCCCACGCCATTGACCAGATAAGCCTTGCCCACCCCCTGATGGCGCTTGCCGCTGTTTCGCCAGCGCAGATTGGCCACATCCAGTGCCCGCAACGCGCCAAGGGCAGTGGTGATGCTGACGCGGGTGTTGTGCACATCGAAGGTGTCGAGTTGGGTCAGCAAGAAACGCAGCAGGGCCCGCTGCTGGTCATGGGGCTTCTCCTTCTGCGCCTCGGCTGGCTGGCTGAGATCGAGGTGAATATCACCATCGCTCAGTTGCAATTCGCCAAACACGGGCCTGAGCCGCTGCAGAGATTGCCAGAAATCGAGATGAGCCCAGACTTTGCCGAGGCGAATAGCAAAACGCCCCGAATCCGGGGCTATGGTGAAGTTCTCAAGGGCCAACGCAGGACCGTTCTGGGTCCACCCCAAGCCGACGGCATCGACACTGGCCTCAAGCTGACTCCCCGCGAGCAAATGATCGAGCAGGGCCTGGCGATGTTGGTTGATCAGAGGACCGCCAAGGCGCACCAGGCTGACCAGCAGTGCCAGCAGTACGAAGCAGACTCCGAGGGCCAGCCAGCCCCGACTCAACCAACGGTGGATCACTACATCATCACCACATCAAATTGTTCCTGACCACAGAGCGGCTCGCTGATGAGTCGAACCTGCTTGCCGATAAAGACCTCCAGCTCGGCCAGGCTGTGGGACTCCTCCCCGCGCAGATAATCCGCCACTGCAGGCGCCGAGTAGACGGTGAACTGATCGGCATCGTAGGCACGGTTGACGCGGATGATCTCTCGCAGTATCTCGAAACAGACCGACTCCACCGTCTTGACCCGGCCGCGCCCCTTGCACTCCGGGCACTCGGAGCAGAGCACATGTTCCAGGCTTTCGCGGGTGCGCTTGCGGGTCATCTCCACCAGACCTAGCTGGGAGAAACCGTTGACGTTGGTCTTGGCCCTGTCTTTGGCCAGGGCCTGCTCCAGGCTGTGCAGCACCCTGCGCCTGTGATCCTCGGACTGCATGTCGATGAAATCGATGATGATGATGCCGCCGAGGTTGCGCAGCCGCAGATGACGGGCGATGGCCGCCGTCGCCTCGACGTTGGTGTTGAAGATGGTCTCTTCCAGATTACGGTGACCGACGAAGGCGCCGGTGTTGATATCCACCGTGGTCATCGCCTCGGTCTGATCGATGATGAGGTAGCCGCCGGATTTCAGCTCCACCTTGCGCTCCAGGGCGCGCTGGATCTCGTTCTCCACGTCGTAGAGATCAAAGATGGGCGACTCGCCCGCATAGTACTCCAGCTTGCTGGCAAGCTCGGGCACATACTCCTCGGTGAAGCGCTTGAGTGCCTCGAAGCTCTGTCTGGAATCGACCCGGATCTTGTCGAGCTCGGCGCCGACGAAGTCACGCACCACCCGAAACGCCAGGCTGGGATCTTCATAGAGGATCTTGCAGGGGGGGTATTTGTGTTTGCGCTCCAGGATCTTGCGCCACAGCCGCTTCAGGAAGGCGGCATCTTGTTCAAGTTCCTGCTCCCCCACTCCCTCGGCGGCGGTACGGATGATATAGCCACCGAGATCGTCCACATAACCGGCCACGGTGCGCTTGAGACGTTCACGCTCAGCTTCGGACTCGATCCGCTGGGAGACGCCGACGTGGGCGCTGCCCGGCATGAACACCAGATAGCGGGACGGCAGAGTGATGTCGGTGGTAAGGCGGGCACCTTTGGTACCGAGCGGATCTTTCACCACCTGTACCATGATGTCCTGACCCTGACGAACCAGCTCGGCGATGTTGCCCGCCTGGAACTGTTCTTTCTCCTTGACCGCCACACACTCGGTATGGGGCACTATGTCGGAGGCGTGCAGGAAGGCGGCCTTGTCCATGCCGATGTCGACAAAGGCAGCCTGCATGCCGGGCAGCACCCGGCTGATCTTGCCCTTGTAGATGTTGCCCACAATGCCACGCTTGGCCTGACGCTCTACGTGCACTTCTTGCAGCAGGCCGTTCTCGACCAAGGCGACCCGGGTCTCTGAGGGAGTGACGTTTACCAGCAGTTCTACCGACATAAGTTACCTTGTCTGTTCTAGTTTTGAATTCTGGGCAGCCATCCGGAACAGGGGCGGAGGTAACAGGGTAAAACCTGGGGAAAGACTCAGCCCGCCTGTTCCAGATGTGCCTTGATCAGTAGATCCGTCTCCAGCAAGGGCAGGCCGACCACGGCGCTGTAACTGCCCTCGATGCGGCTGACAAACTTGCCAGCAATCCCTTGGATACCATAAGCCCCGGCCTTGTCGCAGGGCTCGCCGGTGCGCCAATAGGCTTCGATCTCGCTCTCATCCAGCTTGCGAAAGGCCACATTGGTGGTCACCAGTCGCACATCACAGCGATCTTTCGTGGCTAGGGCCACCGCCGTCATCACCTGATGCACGCGACCGGAGAGCGCCTCCAGCATGTCTTTGGCATCGAGCAGATCCGAGGGCTTCTCCAGCACCCGATCACCGAGCACCACTATGGTGTCGGCACCGAGTACGGGAAGCACGCTTGGCGCTGCCGCCACCCCGGCCATCGCCTTGTCACGGGCAAGGCGGCAGACGTAATCCTGAGGCTTCTCACCCTCGAGACGCTGTTCCGGCACATCCAGCTTGAGCACCTCAAAGCGGTAACCGAGTTGGGTCAGCAGTTCGCGGCGACGGGGGGAGCCGGAGGCCAGATAGAGTTGCAGTTCGTTATGTTTGCTCATAATCACTTGATATTAAAGCGGCGGCGCACTTTGCGCAGCACCAGAAACACCCAAGGCCATATTAACATCGTGGAGAGGGTGGACCAGAAATAGGCCAGATTGAGACTAGCACGACCAAACAGATGCTCGGCCCAGAAGATGGTGACTTTACCCACCAGGGAGAGCAGACCTATGATGAGAGCCTGCTGCCAGAGGGAGAAGTTGCGGATCTTCTGGAACTGGAACGCCGCTAGGTAGGTACTGATGGCCATGGCCATGGCACGCACGCCGAGGGTGCTGCCCAGCAGCACATCCAGCAGCAGACCGGCCACCCAGGCGGTGCCGACATTGGCCCGGTGAGGCAAGGCCAGTGCCCAGTAAATGAGTACCATGGCGAGCCAGTCCGGCCGGAAAGGTTCGAACTGAAAGGGGAGCGGCATGATGGAGAGGCTCAGGGCCAGCATGACCGAGAGCCAGATCCAGACTCGCCCGCTAGCGGGTTCCAGCATCAGCGGGTTGCTCCCGCGGCCGAGGCAGCCGGTACCACGGCCTCTGCGTCATGGACCTCGGGCTTCTTGTCAGTCCACAGCAGCAACAGGTAGCGCAATCTGTCGAGCGCCACCAGCGGCTTGGCCTCTATCTGGGCGAAGGGCTTGCCCTCCACATAGTCGGAGCGGGTCACGGTCGCCACCGGATAGCCTTCCGGGAAGCGGCCGCCCAGGCCCGAGGTGACTAGCAGATCCCCCACCTGCACATCGGTATTGCGCGGCAGGTTGCGCAGCTCCAGCTTGTCCAGCTCGCCACTGCCGGAGGCGATGGCGCGCAGATCGTTGCGCAGCACCCGTACCGGAATGCCGTGGCTGGTGTCGGTGATGAGCAGGACGCGACTGGTGGTGGATCCCACGTGCAGTACCTGTCCTATCACCCCCTGATCGTTGATCACCGGCTGGCCGTTATAGACGCCATCCAGTGCGCCCTTGTTGATCAGTACCTGATGGCTGAAGGGTCGGAATCTACCGACAGCAGCTCGGCCACCATCTTTCGGGACTCATTATGAACTGGGGAGCCGAGCAGTTCTCGCAACCGCTGATTCTCATGCTCCAGATGATCCATCTTGAGCAGGCGCGAGCGCAGGGTGAACAACTGCTGCTCCTGCTGCTTGGTCTGCTCAATCAGGTCGGATCGGGTCTGCACCTGAGTCGACATGGTGTCGAGCAGGGAGCTGGGGGCATTGGCGATATATTGCAGCGGGCTGACGAGGGAGCTCAGATAAACGCGGACGTGACTGAACACACCGAAGCGGGAATCCGCAACGATGGCAGCAACCGAGATGATGACGGCGAGAAACAACCGTAACTGAAGCGAAGGGCCTCTACCAAAATGGGTTTCATGAGTCGTCAAAAAGAGCCGGCGCTCGGCCGGCTTTGGGTCTTATTCGTAGTGGAATAGGTCGCCACCGTGCATGTCGATCAGCTCCAGCGCCTTGCCGCCGCCACGGGCCACACAGGTGAGGGGATCCTCAGCCACGACAACCGGAATGCCAGTCTCTTCCATCAGCAGACGGTCGATGTCTTTCAGCAGGGCACCACCACCGGTCAGCACCATGCCGCGCTCGGAGATGTCGGACGCCAGTTCCGGCGGAGATTGCTCCAGGGCCACCATCACGGCGGCGACGATACCGGACAGCGGCTCTTGCAGCGCTTCCAGGATCTCGTTGGAGTTCAGAGTGAA
>NZ_AQGQ01000081.1 GCF_000388115.1 Aeromonas molluscorum 848 | reverse complement strand
AGGAACGCTTTCTCCTCCATGTCGATGCCGATATCGGCGAACGACATCATCTCGGACTTGATGTCGTAGATCATGTCGGCCATCTGTTGGGTGAAGGCATCGAACTCTTCACCGTTGAGCACGTCATTCTCTTTACGCTGGTTGTACTGTTCCACCAGTGCCTGGAAGCGTTTGGAGAAGTTGATCCCCTGTAGCTGGTTCACCTTTTGAAAGTCGCTGATGGCCTTGGCCAGCATCTTTTGCAGCAGTTGCATCCGGGTGTTGGGCAGCTTGATCTTGCCGATGCGGGCCATGTACTCGTCATCAAAGATATCGATGGTCTCTGCCTTGTCCTCACCCAGGGTGAATATTTCCTCCACCCCCTCAGCCTTGAGGGCCTCGGCAATCATCTCCCGCACCTTCTGGTTCATCTGTGCGGTATCCGGCGCATCCCCCTTGGTGAGCTTGTAGACGATGGAGCGCACCGCCAGATAGAAGTGGATCAGCTCGCGCTCCTCTTGACCAATCTCTTCACTGCCCACGCACACGTCATAGGCCGCCTTGAGCCGTTTCACCAGGCCCATAAAGCGCAACTCAATCTTCTTGGTCTGCAGGGCAAACTCGGCGGCGCGGTTGAGGCAATCGAGCTGCAGGGTCGGCGTGCCAGAGAAGTAATCACGACTATCGAAGGTATGGAACACCTGGCCAAGCAGATGCAGGTGATTGCGCACCTCGATCAACGACTGCTGAACATCCTCAAAGTTTGACTTGTCCGCCTTCGAGTACATGGCCAGCGCCATGTTCATCCGGCTTTTGATCCCGATGTAATCGACAACCAGCCCCTTCTCTTTGCCTTCAAAGCGGCGGTTGACCCGGGAGATGGTCTGGATCAGGTTGTGCTTTTGCAGCGGCTTGTCGATGTAGATGGTATCGAGCTCTGGCACATCAAAGCCAGTCAGCCACATGTCCACCACGATGGCGACCTTGAAATTGGATTTGGGGTTCTTGAACTGCTTGTCCAGCTCCCGGCGATACTCCTTGGTGCCGAGCAGCTCGTACATCACCGAGTCATCATCCTGGCCACGGGTCATCACCATATTGACCTGGGGCAGGCGTATCAGCACCTTGGCCTCCTGCTCAGTGAGGGAGACGCCATCGCTGGCTAGTTTGGGCTCGAACCACTCGGGGCGTTTCAGTTTGAGGCTCTGATAGAAGGCATAGGCAATCTCGCGGCTGGCGCAGACAAACATCGCCTTGCCTTTGACGGTCGAGCCTTCCGCCACCCGTTGCTCGTAATGCTTGGCGAAATCCTTGGCCAGCGCCTCGATGCGATCCGGGTCGCCCAAGATCGAGTTCATGCTTGCCGTGGTCTTCTTGCTCTCTTCAATCTGGTGCTCGCTGGCCCCCTGCGCTTCGCACTCCTGGTAGTACTGCTCGATCTCTTCCAGCTTGCGGTTATCAAGTACCACCTTGGCGGCGCGCCCTTCATAAACGATGCGTACCGTGATCTGGTCGTTGACCGACTCGGTCATGGTGTAGCTGTCGATGGTGGGTCCGAACACATCCAGAGTGGCGTCGATGGGGGTACCGGTAAAGCCCACATAGGTGGCATTGGGCAACGAGTCGTGCAGGTACTTGGCGAAGCCATAGGTCTTCTTGATTGTGCCCTTCTCTTGGTCGAAGGTGAGCTTCAGATCGAGGTTGATCTGGCTGCGGTGAGCCTCATCAGAGATACAGATGATATTGCTGCGATCGGAGAGCTTCTGGATATCTTCGGTGAACTTGTGAATGGTGGTGAGGAATACCCCGCCACTGGCACGGCCAGCCAGCTTGTCACGCAGATCCTGACGGCTGGTGACCGGCTCAATCACCGCATCACCGATAAAGGCGGTGGCGCTGCAGAACTGCTTGGATAGCTGCTCATCAAGATCGGTGCGGTCGGTAATCAGGATGATCGTCGGGCTGGCAAAGTCGATGCTCTTCATCAAGAGGCGCGCCAAAAACTGCATGGTGTAGCTCTTGCCACAGCCGGTGGCGCCAAAGTAGGTGCCACCCTTACCGCTACCCCCGTGATTTTCTACCACCATCACCCCGGTGCTGTCAGGGCGGCTAACCAGCTGCTTGCGCTCTTTTTTGATGTTGTAGTAGAGCTTGCGGGCCGCGTAATACTGCGGATAGCGGCAGCAGATCTTGGTTTCACTCTTGGATGTGTCAGGGAAGAAGACGAAGTTCTTCACCACATCGAGCAGCCGTACCGGGTGAAACAGCCCCTGGATCAGGGTGTAGAGACCGTTGATACCCTCCTGCTCGGTAGACTCGTTACCGGTCACCTTGCGCCAGGCATAGTAAAACTCGTAGGGGGCAAACAGGTTGCCCATCTTGTTGTTCACCCCATCACTGACGATACACAGGGCGTTATAGACGAACAGCTTGGGGATATCGCGCCGGTAGCGCACGCAGAGCTGGCGCCAGGCGTCATAGGTGGTGGCCTCTTCACCGCGCACCGCTGATTTAAACTCGAACACCACCAGCGGCAGGCCATTGACGTAGAGGATGGCATCGGGGATGCGGGTCTGTAGCCCGCCATCCCGGGTTTGCCCCTCAATCTCCAGCTGATTCACCACCCGGTAGATATTGTGGTCGGCCTCTGCAGTTACCTCCTCTTGCCCCACAAACATGCTGGCCAGCTGACCGGGCAAGGCTTGGGTGTTCATCAACTCGATATAGAGGTCTTTCTGATCCCGGTCTTCGCGCTTGAGCAAGAAGCCATTACTGAGCCAATGGCAGAAGGTTTTATTGCTCTGGTACAGGTCACTGGCAGGCAGGGTCTGCAACTGGTGCAGAATGGTCGCAATCTCCCCCTCGGTAATGCCATCGGCCTTATATTGGCGGGCAAGGTAGTTGCGCAGGTCATCGGCGATCAGCACCTCACTGTTATCCTTGCGTGGCACATCACTGCCAACATAGTGAGGGTAACAGGGCTGGCCAGCTGAGTTAAGGTGATGGCCCAGCAGGGTGATGATGGCCTGTTCCAGCTTTGCTTCCGTGAAAATATGGCTCATGGCAATGGCTTCTTCTGTTCGTTCAAATAGCGTTCGTTAACGATGGGCGCACCAGCGATGGCGCAAGGGCGGCGCAGTAATAGCTGCGCTGCCCACCGGATCAGGCCACCTCTACCTTGGTAAGGTCAGTCTCAATATTATCGAGGCGCAGTTCGCCGGAGATCAGCTTGGGTAAGAGAGTATCGCGTAGTTTGGAGAGCGTTTTGGATTGCTCGTTATTTGAGCCACCCCACTCAATAAACAACTTTATTTTCTCATGAAACAATCGTTGCAATTGGATTGTCGGTAAAATAGTAGGTTGACGCTCAAGTGAACCTCGCCATTTTGCATATGGAATTGTTGAGCCTTCAGAATGGAGTGTTGCATATTCAATAGTTGACTCCTGATACGCTTGGAATAATGAAAAATAACGAGATTCAGTATCTCTAGCTGTAAGAGTAAAGACTGTTGAACGAGTAACACCATCAAACGGAGCAATACATACTTTGTGAAAGTATGGTCGCATGGCTCCAAAGAGAATATCCCCTTTTTTAAACAATATGAGGCTACTCATAGCCTCATCACCTGATTTGAATTCTGAAAGAAAAGGTTCTTTGGTACCAATACACTCAACTGGTACGTATGGAAGATTTTTAGTTTCAGCTGAAGGCTTGGTGCGCTCATTTCTCAATGAAAGAACATCACCCAACGCTCCAGCTATCCATCCCTTCGGCACCCAGCCGCCGAGGCCAAGAGAAGGCTCTGCGCACTCCTCAAAGGTGGCGGGGAACAGTTGGCGGATAGCGTCTGGCAGCGGCTTGAAGCCATCGTGTTCACGCACTGCTCTACGGGTCTCGGCACGGCGTAGTAGCTCGTCAGAGAAGGGCAATTCTTGCTCAAAGAAGCCCGCATCCAGCGCGTTATCGACCACCGGGTCGAAGTCCACAAACCATGACTTAAACAGCGCCTGAGCCATCTGCTCCAAGGTCTGGTTGATTTGGCGGTTGAGGGTGATTTTGTTATCTAGGGTCTTTAAAATTGTTGCTATCTTAATCTGCTCACCCTTTGACGGATAAGAGATATCGAGACGTCCAATCATTTCATTATTAAGACTTGCTCGAGTTGACATTGTTGAAAATGCGAGCATGTCTTGTCGGAATTTAGAGCTGCGTAGATAATATCCTACATATTCTGGAATTAATTCGCTATTATCATATGGACGAAGTCGCTTACAAAACCCATTAAAGGTTGAGTTTTCGTAATCTTTGAGCGCAACACAGCTCATCCCTAACTCATGCATAGTCTCACTGGTACGAGTCAGAAATACATCGCCGCGCTTAACTGAACCTGTTTCTCGTTCTTTTTCGTTAGACTGAACTAAATCACCTAATACATCTGGCACAAAATAATTATAAAAAATATCTTTGAACGTCAGGAACGGATAGCCAGAACCAAAGTCTTTTGCCGGTTTGGATAACCCTGAACGAATATCGTAATGCTCAATCAGTTTCGTAGTTTTCCAATTACTCCCCATAACCCAGCGCCTCCATATTGGTGCGGATCGCCTGATCCAGCACAGCAGCCTGATCCAGCTGGCGATAGAGGGTCTGGGTCAACTTCTGCATCTTGGTTTCAAAGGCGATGCCATCATCTTCAATATCGGCAGCCCCCACATAGCGGCCCGGGGTCAATACATAGTCGTTGGCCTTTATCTCATCTAGGGTGGCTGCCTTGCAGAAACCGGCTTGGTCTTGATACTGCTCGACACTGATCTCTTTGGCTTCAATCCGGCGCTTGAGTTCACCCTCGTCACTGCGCCAAGCGTGGAAGGTGTCGGCGATGGTTGCGATATCATCAGTCGTCAGCTCTTTCTGGGTGCGGCTGATCATGGTGCCGAGGTTACGGGCATCGATAAACAGGGTCTCGCCACGGCGATCGCGGTAGCCATATTTGAGGCTGGCCTGCTTGCTCTTGCTGATAAACCACAGGCAAACCGGGATCTGGGTGGTGTAGAACAGCTGGCCCGGCAGGGCGATCATGCATTCGATGCGGTCATCTTCGATCAGCTTTTGGCGGATCTCCCCTTCACCGCTGGTGTTGGAGTTCATCGAGCCGTTGGCCAGTACAAAGCCCGCGATGCCATCCTCGGAGAGCTTGGAGAGCATATGGAGTATCCAGCCGTAGTTGGCATTGCCAGTGGGCGGGGTACGGAAACCGGCAAAGCGCGGGTCGTTGGTGAGCTGGGCTTCACCTCGCCAATCCTTCTGGTTGAAAGGAGGGTTGGCCATGATGAAGTCGGCCTTGAGATCGGGATGCTGATCCTTATGAAAAGTATCGGTCGCAAGATCCCCCAGATTGCCAGTAAGCCCGCGGACTGCAAGGTTCATCTTGGCCAGCTTGTAGGTGGTGGAGGTATTTTCTTGGCCATAGATGGCGATATCTTTGCTCTTGCCCTGATGGCTTTCAACAAACTTGAGGGACTGGACGAACATACCGCCCGATCCACAGCAGGGGTCATAGATCTTGCCCTGATAGGGTTCAAGCATCTCGGCCAGCAGGGTGACCACGGCTTTGGGGGTATAGAACTCGCCACCCCCCTTGCCTTCACTGGCGGCAAACTTGCCGAGGAAGTATTCGTAGACCCGGCCTACCAGATCCTCTTCGGTCAGATCGCATTCATTGGCCAGGGTGTCGATGTTCTCGATGCTGTCGATGAGGGAGGCGAGCTTGGTCGAGTCCAGCCCCAGGCGGGAGAAGTAGTTATCGGGCAGGGCATTGGCCAGTGAGGCGTTGCGCTTCTCGATGGTCGAGAGGGCCGTATCGATAATAACGGCGATATCATCCTGCTTGGCGCGGGCGCAGATATAGGACCAGCGGGCCTCTTCGGGCAGGAAGAACACGTTGTCTTGCTGGTAGAACACATCCATATCGACAAAGGCCTCTTGGCCGTTGGCGAGCAGCTGTGCGCGCTTGGCCTCGAACTTGTCGCTGATAAACTTCAGGAACACCAGACTCAGCACCACATGCTTGTATTCGGATGATTCCACGCTGCCACGCAGCTGGTTAGCGGTATCCCAGAGGGTTTCTTCAAAGCCTTTGCTAGCTTTCTTGGCGGGCGATTTAGCCATGTATCTGTGTTCTCTTATTCTTCTAAAAAATAATCGGAGTCCAGCGCCTTGATGGCGAAGACCTGACGGGTGGAGACACCCACGTTGTGTTCAATCATCAGAGCGGTGAGACGAGTACCGTCGATCAGCACGATGCGCTTCTCAATCTCCCCCACATATTCTTGCGCCTCGCGGCTAAAGCCAGACGTGGTGATAAAGACCCCTTTCCGGGCTTTGTAGCGGTCGAGTGCCCCGGCGAAGGACTGGACCTCTGGACTGCCCACCGTCCTGTCGGTGTAGCGCTTGGCTTGCAGGTAGATGGAGTCGAGCCCCAGCTTGTCTTCCTTGATGATGCCGTCGATACCGCCATCACTGCTGGAGCGGGTGGTTTGCCCCGCCTCCTGCCCACTGCCGCCATAGCCCATGGCCACCATCAGATCGACCACCAGCTGCTCAAAGAAGCGGGGGGACAGGGCCAGCACCTCAGCCAGCAGCTCATCTGCCAGGGAGCGGTTGAGGGAAGCTAGCGCCTGCTCTATCTGCTCCTGAGGGGTTTGCTGTGAAGGGATCACGATCGGCTGATGAACAGCTTCAGATGCTGTCGTGCTGCTTTCACTGGAGGCCAGTGTGAATGCAACAAACTCCCCGAACTGACTGAGGTAGCGATTGTCGATAGGTTGACCAGATGCCAAAGCAGCTTTGCCGCGGGCCGTGATCACACAGATACCCCGCTTGGGCTGAGCAATGAGCCCGGCCTTCACCAAGTAGGTCTTGGCCCAGCCGACCCGCGATCTCACTGTGGTTTGACGGCCACTGGGCAGGGCTTGGGTGAGTTGTTCCGGTGTAAAAGCGTAATGTGCGCAGACAGCTTCATACACCTGGCGTAATGGGTGCGGGGCATCATCTTGAAGCGCTGCGAGCACAATGGGCATCATGCTTTCATAACTGGGTATCGGGTCGGTCATGGGCAAAGGTGGTGTGCGAAACGGTATGGTCCAGATCATCTCATAAAATCGGTCATATGTGGTTGATCCAGGACTCATAAAGGCTACGAATAAAGACGCCTTGATACGATATGACACTCTGGAAGATTCGCTGGGGTTAACTGACGAGGTTCTCCAGGATCTGCTCCGCTTCTGGCATGTCTTGGCGATCGCTAGTCATCAGGTAGCGAAACGCATTCTTGGCCTCTTCCCGGGTCCGCGGCCGTAGCTCTGCCAGCAGGCCGAAGATGAACCAGTCTCAGGCAGAGGACTCCATGCGGTGCTCGTACTCGCCACTGGTATCACAGGCCTTTCGCAAGTAGTGAAGGTCATTCCAGTAGGCCAGCTCGTGAAGACAATCGCTCAAGGTGTGTGGCATCAACTCGGGTATAGCCTTGAACCGATCGGCTACCTGTTCCGGCGGGTAGTCCCATTCCACCCGCTCAACCGTGCGCAGGGCCTCCAGACAAAATACCTCTGCCGGCGTGTCATACCACAGCTGATCCCCAAAGCGCCCGATCGCCTCGCCCTCCCTGGCTCGTCGTTTGATGGTGCGCTCAGCCAGGCCATCAAGATTGGCAAAGCCGATGCTACCAAGGCCAGCCATGACATGCCCGGCACTGACCACCAGCCATCTGCCATAGCGCCTCTCCAGTTCATCGAGTGGGGTGGTTATCCGTCCTGCCGCCTCCTTGGCTTGCTCAATACGAACCGGATCACCGGTTTCAATCACCTGGCGTAGCCAGAGCAGAGCATCGATCTCTTTATCCCCGGTCACCACCTGCTGGGGTGGCAGATCCGGTACCGCCGGCAGGGTTTCCCTGCTTTGCCATGGAGGCAGGGTGAACATAGCCCGATGCCTTGGGTTATCGGCGAACAGTCCAGACCGACTGATGATGGCCTTCACGGTCCCCAATGGTAGGCCTGCTATTTCGGCCACCTCCCTCATTGAGTGCTGGCGGCGTAGTTCAAGCACCTGCTCTCGTTGTTCGTTGGTCAATCTCAAGGCAACCCCCTATTGCATTAGTCGCATTATTTACATTTATGAAACAAGGCGACGCATCACTCGCTGGTGTACCCCCCGGTGAAAAGTTTTAGGGGGTGACTGTCTACCTCTCTACCAAAACGGTGTAACCCAATAGCAGCAAGGCCTAGAGCGGGTAGAGAGTGTTTTTTCACTCCCTACCCACTCCCTACCTAATCACCCTGCTCTCTCCCCCTGCACCGCCACCAACTCATCGGACCACAAACAAATATGAAACAATTCAATGAGGTAGAGAAGGTAGACAGTGGGTAGAGAGTAAATAATTACTGTCTACCCCTCTGTATCTCTTGTGTAGCAAGGCTTTCAACGCTCTGGGTAGACAAGGTAGAGAGACTTTTCAAAAAGTCCTACGTGTTGGGAAAAGGGATAAAAAAAGAGCCGCACCGAGCGTCTCCTGGAGTTAATTCTGGTTGGCATCATCCTTCATCAACATGGGCAGCCTGAGGCATGAACACCTCTGCGGCATCAGTCGGTGCGGCATTGGTTTGGGCATAGCCTTTCACTTTGCGCGTTTTGTACTCCCGACCAAATTCTTTAGTCGCACTCTTTACCGCCTGGCTGAATTTCTGCACTGACAACGGACGACCCAAGCCGTGGTAGTCCAGGTAAGCCAGGTAGAGGTGATAGAGGTAACGCCGGGGCTCATGCTTCACGCTGGGGTTACCGCCCATAAATAGCCCCTCCGGCTTGTCCAGAAAGGTCAGCATGGCACACAGGTCGATCACCGGATCTGTTGCCCGCTTGATGTTCAGAGCATCCTCAGAGTTGCGTTGCTCCAACAGTCGGAGGCGGGCCTGCTCTGGATCGGCAAAGATGGCCAACAAATGACGGATCACTACCGGCAGCTCAGCGGCAATCTTGACTCCAATAGCGGGGTCCTTGTCAGCTTCGGCAACCACCCGGTCAAAGGTGAAGATCACCCGGCGTCGCGACACGCCCCCGTTGCGCTCGGTGATCACCATCGGCTCGTTGTTGGTCGCCAACACTACCGCTCGTAGCACCGCCGCAAACTGCTTCTCATACTTGCCATCAATCTCGACCATATCCCCGCCAGTGATCGCCTTAATGCCACTCCCATCACCGATGTACTTGGGCTGATCTGGCAATAGGATAAGCCGCTTGTCTACGAACTGGGCTCGACCTCGGGCGTGGTCCAGCGCAGCCATATTGCCGGACCCGGTATTACGTGGACCACCCGCCAACAGAGCAGCGATATTGGCAAACACGCTCTTACCGCTGCCGCCTTCGCCCGTCACTTCAAGGAATAGCTGCCAGTCGAAGCGATTAGCCAGCACCATAAACAACGCTGCCTTGATCCGTTCCATCTTGGCAACGTCCTGGCCGGTCGCATGACCCAGCCAGCGCATAAAGCTAGGGGCATCTCGTTCGACGGTTTCGCCTTGTTGCGGCGCACCATAGTGGATCCCGTTGTGGTTCAACAGGCCATCGGTAGGAGAGTGTTGCCGAAAGCCACGGGTAGCCATGTCATAGACACCGTTGGCAAAGCCGATTAGGTCTTGGGATGGTTGCCCCATCACTGGGATGATCAGTTTCATGGTAGCAACGGCAGCAGCGATCCCCTTTTCGCTAAACGGCGCCCCCTGCTCGGTGAAGAGGACAGCCATCTGGCGGCGCAGCTCGGTATCGGTCAGAGGTTCCCACAGACTGCCGCTGTATCGGTAGACCCGCTCTGACTCGATGTTGATAGCGACTTCTCCCAGCCGATCGATCAGCAAAGCGGCCCGTTGACTGGCGCTCATTTTGTCGATCATGGGGGCTGACGACTCATGTCCCCGTTGGAGCGGGATCACCTCACTAAGGGTACTCACATTCTGAATAACCAGTTCACAGCTCGGATGGTGGGTAGTCGGTGTACTGCTGGCGCTCATAATGGCTCCCTTCGTTGATGTGAGCCCGTGCGCCTGGTGGTAGTCGTTCCAATCTCCTGCTGCTGGCGGCAGTGCCACCAGACCGCCTACCGCGGTGGCAGCTTGCTCTGCTTTGGTCTTACCGGGATTTCCCTGGGTGTGGGCATCATTGTCGCCACAGAGCAGGATCTGGGCGTCTGGATGGTGGCGACGGACAATGGCAGCCACCGCCTGCAAGTTGCCACAATCCATGGCGCAATAGACGGTAGCACCGCTCGCCAGATGAACAGATAACCCGGTTGCGTAGCCCTCCACCACGGCCACCAGCTCACCGCCCTCAATGCGATGGAAAGCTGCAGCCTTCTGCCCACCAGCCAGATAGCGCTTGGTACCGTCATCACGAATGAGCTGAACGTTCATCAACTCGCCCATCTCGTTGAATAGGGGAACAACCAGGCTCGCCGGGGGGAAGCTTTCGCCTCCCTCGCGGATTAAGGTTCGATTTACAGCCCCCAGAAGTGCGCCCAAGCCCTTGCTGGCCAGGTAGGAAGCATTGCCCTGATCGCAGTCAGCCATAATGGCCCCGGCACGGAGGATGGCCTTCTGCCGCTGTTGCTGGGCCCGCTTGCGCTCGGCTCCGGCCTTGGCTTGTTGTTGCTGATAGATGCGCTCTCGTTCAGCAGGATCCAGATTACCAGCAGACAGACCTACCAGCGGGGCGATCAGCTCGGCGGCCTCCTTGGCACTCTTGTTTGTCACTCGGCACACCAGATCCAATCCATCGCCGGCCTGTGGGTCACAATGGCTACAAATCCAGGTACCACGCCCGGCTTTGTTATCCATCCGAAAGCGGTCCTTGCCGCCACAGACAGGGCATGGGCCATGCTTACCGCGGGGTGGGGTTTCAATGCCCACTGCAGCTAACAGATCAGGCCAGTGGCCACAGGCAGCAGTGACAACGTCAGACACGTAATGGGGGCGATTTGCTCTCTTCATTGCAGTTGTCATGACTTGAATTCCCCTATCCGAAGAAGCATTGCCAGTGCCGCAGGGCTGCCGGTATCGGCAATATCCTTCATCACCCGATGGATCTCATCCACGATGGAGTAGAGGAGAGCATCGACCAATCCCAGCCCCGAAGGGAGGAGTCTGCTTCCATCGCCGGTCAGCATGCCCTGTAGCATCAGGGCTGCCATTTGTTCTCCACCAACATCGTCGGCACTCACCTTGTGCAACTCCCTCACGAATGCCGCAATGGACGCGGGAAACTCGGCATGGTTGAGGGGCATCGCCACCCCCCGGTCTTGGAATGTATCGCCACAAGTAGATCGGTAACCATCAGCTACCCGTTGGGCCAGCTCGGGGACGGTCATATCAACCGTACCTTTGGTTGCAGTTGGGATTGTCATTGCATCGCCCTCCGCTTGCTCTCGCTTGCCAGCTCAACCATGGGATCCTTGCCCTCATTCAGCATCTGCCGAACATCGGCGCAGAAGGCGCAGTTCATCTGGTCCATCACCAGAGCCCCCAACGGACTGAGCACACCATTAACCACCATGTGCCGCAGCATCAGCAGGGCATCCGCCCGCCCTTGTTGCTCCCCAGCGTTTTCCAGGTGAGCGGCAACAATGTTGTTTTGAATTGCGAGTATTAGCGTGTCCAATGCCAGGGGGAGGCGTACATCCAGGTGGGTAAACTCTGAGCCTCGCTCAGACAGATAGGCTTGGGCCAGTTGCTCCACCAGCTTGTTTATATCAGTCATGGCAACCCCCTGTTGCATTGCTCTCGCCTGGTTGTTTTTGGGCCTTGGTCAGCCGCTTGAACAGCTCTCGCAGCACCGCAGGGCGCAGTGGATTGCGTGATAGCTCGCGCCACATGCGGCCATTCAGGGTGTGGATCAGTCGATTACTCATGGCGGGCACCTCCTAGCAGAACAACAACCAGCTCCTTGAACGCCCGATCATCTAAACCGGCTTTCAGTTCTCGAGCCTCTTTAGCGGTGACAGCCACCGCGGCGCCTTTGGTTTGGGCAAGGAAACGATCCCGGTCCCTTCGACACATGAAGGCACTCAGGCTGCCTTGTTGTGACCGTTTCCCAGTACGTGGATGAGTAGGGCCGATGAAGCTGGCCGGCTCGCTGCCATTGGCCCATGCGAAGTAGGTCATGCCAGCACCTCCTGGCAGAGCCCAACCTCAATACGCAGGGCATCGAGCAAAGCGTGGAACTGAGCCCGCTCCTGGCGGCATAAATCGGTTTGTTCCAGAACGTTGGCAAACTGCTCGAGCAGGGACTCCAGACGGGATGGGGTGAACTTGGTCATGCTGCCACCCCCTTGCTCGGGGTGCGGGACATGAACACCAGTGACAAGCCCGGCAAGTTGGCGCGGGCTTGGGCCTCGGTGTTGGCGATGATGGCGATAGTGCGGATACGACGAAGCTCTGCCAAGCGGCAGGCGCGGGGGCGCTGGATCAGGAAGGTGAATATTTTGGGTAAAGCTGGGGTGGGGACAGTAGCCATGATGGCAGCCTCCTTCTTTAGCAGTTTGTTACTGCCACAGGAAGACGCCAATCTCCAACTGGTGGCAGCCCGGACGAGGTTGGCGTAACTGGTAAAGAAGGAACCCAGCGCCCCTTTCGAGGCCCTCACCCGAACCGCCATAACGCTGCAGGGGCTGTCAGCAAAGTAGGCCAACAGCGCCCCAAGGAATGAGGAACGAGTACCGACAAAAAACCACGCAATAGGGGCGTGGGTCGGCTCCAACTTTAATTCCGAGACGCCAATCTCGGCAACGGATTTTGCCGTTGCGTGGAGAATCGTACCCTGTTGGACGTTGTGGGACAAGAGAGGAAGGTGATTCATGCCCACCCCTCCCTATCTACATGTGCCGCCAGCATGCTGGAGAGACGCGCTTTGCGCTCGGTAAATGGCATCCCGGCGTCAATTAGGGTTGCGTTGCTGCGCTCAAGATAGGCGATCTGTTCAAGCTGATGAGAATCCATGTGCTGACGCACTTCCCTGCAACCACCATGCAACTCGGCCCAATGCTTGGCATCCACCCCTAGCACCAACCGGTTAAGCATGTTCAGTTCGTTGCTGTAGTGGTGAGCCTTGGTCTCCTTACCTGCGCTGATACGGGTCTGCTGCAGAGCACGGCACATCAACCCATGGTAGTCCTTGGTCACCTCCCGCTGAGCCTGCCAATGAGCCACCGCGACAGCTTGTTGCTCGGGAGCAACGATGGATAGGCGACGCTCACAGTCGATGAAGTAGTGGCGAGCCTGCCGGCCTTCGTCGTTGCGCTCGACCATTGCCAGCTCTTTGGCCATGTTGAGCGCAAGATGGTATTCCTTCACCCGCTGCGGGCGTGCTTTTGTGCTCCCCGAAATGGGGGAGCTCAAAGTTTCGACAACGGTGTAATCCAGCCCCTCGAAAAAGCGATACTCCCGGATCCGCTCTTGTACCCATGTGGAGAAGTCACGGCCCACCTTGAGGAAGGCGTGAAGCTCTCGGGCGTGGACGACCTGGATCCATTTACCGCCGACCTCGTGCTGATGGATGGGCAGCAATGTAGACAAGGGATGGCTGTTTTTGGGCAAGGCTTCGCCCTGGGCAATGAGCCCATAATGTTTTTGCATGGAATACCTCGGGGTTAAGCGGCGGGAGGAAGGGGGACCGCTGCCGGCGTGCGGGCGCACAGAATGGCAACGTAGTTATCTGCCAGTGGTGCGGCCTGCCTCTGGTGTCGCCAGTGGTTGATCAGAGTCACCAGCTTATGGGCTTGATCACGGTCAGCCAGCCAATAGCGCTTGAAACGAGTAGTCCCGCCGCCGCTATGCTGGTGCTCAAAGAACGCATCAGTGATAGCTACCCCATGGTTTCGACGGAGCAGGCCTATGCTGTTGCGCAAGTTGAGGTCATGGAGCCCAGCCAGGCCAGACAAGGCGCTGACGCCCTGGGCTCCCTGCTCCAGCAGGTGGGTGGCGACCAATTCGTACTTGGTGATACGCTGACCCTGCTCAAGCTGGGTCGTGCAGTTCGCGGTACGGCTTTTTTCGTTTTGCATCTTTCCCTCCTTACGCTGCTTGACCTTGAGCGTTGATCCACTCGTGAACCTCTTCACAGCGCCAGGCTGTGACCCGGACTCCCAGCTTGATTGGCTTAGGGAACTTGCCTTCACCAACCATCCTCCACAGCGTTGACTTGCTGAACGGTAACGGGCCCACCTTGTTTGCCGTGGTAACCAGTTGTGCCTCTCGAATAAACCCTGTTTCCGGTATTGCCATGTGAGTTCTCCTGAAATGAAAAAGCCCGACACAGTGGTCGGGCTTGAAAGGGATAAAGCAGTTGTTGATGATGAATGACGCTGATTTTGACTTCGGATTCTCCAACGCAAAAAACCGGCACGATGGCCGGGTTTGGATATGAAAAAGGCCCAATCTCGAAAGAATGGGCCATGATGGGGAAATCCTAACGCTGGAGTGATAGCGAGTCAAGCGGTCGCTTAACGTCCCGCCCCCTCCTACCGCTTACCCTGCTCTGTGAAAGTTCACCGGGCGAACATTGCCACCCTGTTGCGATTCATAGAAATCAGCCAGCCACTGCAAGAGCTTGCGCCGGTCGTCCAGGTACTCCGCTCGATGGTAGGCCGCCCGCACCTTGTTACGCTCAGCATGGGCAAGCTGACGCTCAATGACATCCGGATCAAAGCCTTCCTCGTTGAGGGTGGTGGATGCCAAAGCCCGAAAGCCGTGTGGGGTGGCAATCCCCTTGTAGCCCATTCGTCCCATGGCATAACTCAGCGTGTTCTCACTCATGGGGTCGGTCAGCTTACGCTCACTCGGGAACAGCAGCTCACAATGCCCTGATACCTGGCGCAGCTCCTCAAGCACAGCAAGAGCCTGTCGGGATAGCGGTACGATATGGGGAGCCCGCATCTTCATCCGCTCAGCCGGGATGCGCCATTCGGCTCGCTCGATGTCGAACTCATCCCAGCGAGCAAAACGAACCTCACCAGGGCGAGTCATAGTCAACATCAGCAGATGGAAGGCTAGACGGGTTGCGGGGTTCAACGGCTCAGCAGCCAAGCGTCGGTAAAATTCCGGCAATTCAGCCCGTGGCAGTGCCGGCCGATGTTCCTGCTTGGTGGCCCTGAGAGCCCCCTTCAAATCCTGGGCCGGGTTGTAGCTTGCCCGCCCTGTCTGGATGGCATAACGCATGATTGAACTGATCCGCTGCAGTACCCGTCCAGCGGTCTCGGTGGCTCCCCTTGCCTCTACCTTGCGCAGAGCATCCAACATGATGGGAGCTGTCAGCTCAGAAACTGGCACCAGCCCCAAGTCTGGAAAGGCATCCACCTCCAGGGACTCGATCACCCTCTTGGCATGACCTGGACTCCAGATAGCTAACTGGCTCTGGTGCCACTCTCTGGCTATAGCCTCAAAGTTGTGCTCGCTGGCAAGCCGGCTGGCAACCTTGCTCTGCTTACGAGCAAGGCTGGGGTCGATACCTTCCGCCAATTGCCTGCGGGCATCCTCACGCTTAACTCTTGCCTCTTTCAGAGAAACCTCTGGGTAGACCCCCAGAGCCAGCACCTTCTCTTTGCCACCGAAGCGGAACTTGAGGCGCCAGTATTTTCCGGACGAAGTGACCAGCAAGAACAGGCCCTTTTCATCAGACAGCTTCTGCTGTTTGCCATTGAACTTGGCTTGTCGGGCAGCGGTATCGGATAGCGGCATGGGGGTATCTCCCGTTTTAACTTGGGGGTACGTGACAGACGCTGGGGGTATAAGCCGCAACTCCACAGGCCAGGAATGGCAAGGGATAGCGAGCTGTGGGGGTACTTTTTACCCCTTCTAGGGACTGTACCCCCAGAGATACCCCCAGAAATGGGGGGATGTCATGAGGCTTTATGATACGACAAGAGACAACAAAAAACCCGCAAGCCTTACGCTATGCGGGTTTCTGGTCTGCCGTGATACGGCATGAAACTGTAATATGGTGCCCGGGGTCGGACTCGAACCGACACGTCTTTCAACGGCGGATTTTGAATCCGCTGCGTCTACCGATTTCGCCACCCGGGCAACTGCGAGGGATTATACGAATGGCGCTTCGGCATGCAAGGGGTTTTTCGCGCACGACCTCTCGTTTGCTCATTTATTCAACGCCTTGCCGTTGATTGCCCAGTTACTTAGAATGCCCTCAACTTTTTAATGGAAACCTACCCATGGCCAAGCGCAAGACAGTCCAACCTTCCCAGGTCACACCCCCTGTTCATTCGCACCCTTCCGCCGGGCTACTGCGCCGCCTCGGAGCCCTGCTCTATGACTACCTGGTGGTTATCTCGCTGCTGGTGATCGCTGGCTTCATCGGCATGGGCATTGCCCAACTGCTGCTTGTGACCGGTCTGGTGACCCTTCCCGAAGGGAAAGATGTCAGCTGGCTGCTGACCGGCCCGCTCTACAGTGCCTGGCTGGCGCTGGTGATCTTTGGCTTTTATATCTGGTTCTGGACCCGGGCCGGCCAGACCATTGGCATGCGCGCCTGGCGACTGCGCATTCAGAATGTGGACGGCAGCAATATTCGCATCACCCAGGCCATCATTCGGCTGGCCACGGCAGCCTTTGGACTCGGCAATCTGATGTGCCTGTTCGATCGCCAGCGTCCCAAGGCATTCCAGGACATCTGGGCTGAGTGCGAGGTGATAGTACTGAGCAAGCAAGAGAACCTGAACATGCTCAATAAATAGGAATGGGGAGATGAAGAAAGGGCACCGCCGGTGCCCTTTCTTGTCTCTAGCCACTATGACTCCATTAGCGTCTCCGACTGAGGATATAGAGGGATATGCCGCCAAACAGCAGACTGGGCGCAACGGCCGCGATAATGGGTGGCACCGCATAGACCAGACTGACCGGACCAAACACGCGGTCACTCACATAGACCACGAAGCCGGTCATGATCCCCATCAGCATGCGTGCCCCCATGCTCACCGAGCGCAGCGGCCCGAAGATGAAAGAGGAAGCGAGCAGTATCATGGCGACTACCGACAGCGGCGCCAGCAGCTTGCGCCATAGCTCCAGTTTTGAGCGCCCCGCGTCCTGTTTGTTGGCA
>NZ_AQGQ01000080.1 GCF_000388115.1 Aeromonas molluscorum 848 | reverse complement strand
CCCTAGGAGAAATCCCCCGCCATTGCCATGGCGGGAAAATCAAAAACTTAACTGACCAGACTCACCGCCCGGCTCTGCTGGGTAGCTAGGGTGCCATTCAATACCTGGGCAGCGGCACGAGCGCTCTCGGGACGGGCCGAGTGGCTGCACAGGTAGTAACGCACATCCGGATAGCCGAGCAGGTCATAGGGGCTGCGCAGCGCCACCACGATCAACTTGTCAATCTCACGACTGAGCTGGCGAACCAGCGCCTGAGCCTCCCCTTGGGCAAAATCTTCCCCGGGCAGGGGATGATTTTCGGTCACCACCAAGAGCCAGCCGTCTCCCACTGCCCCAAGCTGATCCCGGGTCACGGGGCGCACCAGTCTGCTGCCGTTGTCCAGGGCCGCGAGAAAGTGATCAAACGCCGGTTCGCGCTGATTGGGGCCTATGCCACGGGGATTGGTGAGGTTGTGATAACTGGCCACCGGTGTGGCATTGAGCACATAGAGCGGCCCCTCGCCAAGCTCGGGTACCTGACGCAGCCAGGTGAGCGCCTGACTGGCGCAAGCGTTGGCCACCTTCTGGCTTGCGGCCATGTCGATGGGTTGATAGAGCGCCATGGGCACCAGCTTGGCGAGCTTGAAGGCGACGATGCGAGCCAGAGCGGCATCGATCAGTGCCTCGTCCAGATCCCCCGCCGCCACCGCGGCCATGATGCCGTGGATCATGGCGAACTGCTTGTCGAGGTAGGAGTCGCTGTGATCGTAATGCTCTTCGGAGAGCATGATCATGTTGATGCCCGCCTTGAGCGCCAGCACCGCCGCCGTGGCCGGTGAATAGTGATGAACGATGGCACCCATGTTCATGCTGTCGGAGATGATGATGCCCTCAAACCCCATCTCATCGCGCAGCAGATCCTGCAAGATGACCGATGACAAGGTGGCCGGATGATGGGCATCTATCTGCGGGTAGAGGATGTGGCTGGTCATGATCAGGTCCACTCCGGCATCGATGGCCGCCTGGAAGGGCACCAAATCCTGCTCGCGCAGCTCACTCAGGGACTTGTCGACCCTGGGGATCTCCCTGTGGGTGTCACCATGGGTATCTCCGTGACCCGGGAAGTGCTTGCCGCTACCGCAGATCCCGCCCTGGTGCAGGCCGCGTACCGCCGCCGCCGAGTGCAGCGCCACCTTGGCCGGTCGGTCGCCGAAGGCGCGGCTGTCGATGATGGGAGAACTGGGGTTGAAATTGACGTCGCAGCAGGGCCCAAGGATGCAGTTGAACCCGGCAAAGCGCATCTCCTCGGCCATGGTTTTATACATGAGTTCGGTGCCCTGCCCGCCATCAGCCACACCGAGGGCCAGGTTGCCGGGCCCTGTGGTGGATTCCCCCACCAGCACCCCCCAGGCACCCTCCTGATCCACCCCGAGCAGCAGCGGCAGACGGCTCTGCTCGGCGCCTATCTTTGCCAGATCCCGGGTCAGCTGCTGCGCCTCGGCGAAAGTATCGCCATTGTCCTGGCTGAGGTAGCAGCCCCCTAAGTTGTACTCGGCTATCATGGTACGCGCCTGCTCGGCGGACTTGCCGGGGAAGGCCAGGATGAACAGCTGACCCACCTTCTCCTTCAAGCTCCAACCGGAAATGATGCTCGCCACCTTGGGATCTATCTTCATGCTCTCGTCCTTAAGTCTCAAAAGTTAACTTACTTCTTACGCAGCTGTTTGAGCTGGCCCATGGTGAAGGTGACGGCGACGATGACGATAATGCCGCGCAGGATCAGCTGCTGATCCACGTTGAGCCCCATCAGGATCAACCCGTTGTTGACCATGCCCATGATGAGGGCACCGATGACGGAACCCACCACCATGCCCTTGCCACCAAAGAGGTTGGTACCACCGATGATGACGGCGGCGATCACCAGCATGAGATCGCTCTCTCCCAGGGTGTAGCGGGCACTCTGCAGCCGCCCCGAATAGAGAATGCCGGCAAGGGCCGCGAGAAAGCCGTTGAGCATCAGCACGTAGAGCTTGATGCGGTTGATGTTGATGCCCGAGTACATGGCGGAGATCTTGTTGCCGCCGGTAGCCAGCACCTGTTTGCCAAAACGGGTGTTGCGCAGCACAAAGGCCCCGATCACCGTCACCAGGATGGTCCAGATGAAGAGCACCGAGATGGGCCCTATGTCCCCCGAGCCGAAGATGAACACATAGAGATCGTTGTCGATGGGAATGGACTGCAGCGAGGTGGACCAGCGGGCTATGCCGGTGATGATGCCCGTGGTGCCCAGGGTCACCAGGAAGGAGGGAATGCCGACCTGGGTCACGAACAGGCCGTTGATGGCGCCTATCATGGTGCCGACCAGCAGCGCCGCCGAGACCGCCAGCAAAATGCTGTCCGTCTCTTGCAGGGTCAGGGCCGAAACGATGGCACTGAGGGCGACCGTGGCGCCGAAGGAGAGATCTATCTCGGCAGCGCTCAGCACGAAGGTCATGCCGACCGCCATGATGGCGATGGTGGCGGTCTGGCGCGCTATGTTCATCAGGTTGACGGAGCTCAGGAAGCCCTTGTCATGGAGCACCACCGAAAAAAACACGAAGATGCCGACGAACACCATGTAGATGATGTAGTCGCGCCAGTTGATACCGTTGCCCTTGGGGGCCGCCGGCAGGGTTAAATCTTTCATCCTTGACTCCTCGTTTGTCATTGAACCGCCGCCAGCAGCGTCTCTTCATTCATTCGCCGCCCTTCAAGGCAGGCGACGATGCGTCCCTTGTTCACCACATAGATGAGGTCGCAGAAGCTGGCGACCTCGGCATATTCACTGGACACGAAGATGGCGCCATTGCCGGCGGCGACATAGCTGTCCACTATCTTCATGATTTCGTATTTGGCATGGATGTCGATGCCGAAGGTGGGATCGTCGAGCAGCAGCACCTTGGCCTCGGTGGAGAGACACTTGCCGATCACCACCTTCTGCTGGTTACCGCCGGAGAGAAAGCGCACCGACTGCTCGGGACCGCTGGTCTTGACCCCCAGACTCTTGATCTGGGCACGCACCATGGCGTCCCCCTTGGGTTTGTCCAGGCTCAATCCTTGGGAGAGTCGGTCATAGGCGGCCATCAGCATGTTGTCGGCCACCGAGAAATCGAGCACCAATCCCTGACTGCGCCGCTCCTCCGGCACCATGTTGATCCCCAGGGCGATGGCTTGCTTGGGGGAGCGGATCCGCACCGGCTCGCCATTGATGCGGATCTCGCCGCCCTGAATGGGGGTCAGACCGTAGATGGCTTCGAGGATCTCGGTGCGACCGCTCCCCAGCAGCCCCGCCAGTCCCACCACCTGACCCGGCATCACCTTGAGGGAGATATCGTGCAGTTGTGAATTCGACACCCCGTCCAGCTCGAGCAGAGGCAGGGCATCCACGGCAGCTCCCGAGCGTGGCCAACTCAAGCTGGTGTCCCCCTTGCTGCCGAGCATGGCTTCGACCAGGGCTTCGACACTGGTGTTGCTGGTGTTGGTGGCAAGCACCGTATGACCGTCACGCAGCACGGTCACGGCGTCGCAAACCCGCATGATGTCGCTCAGATAGTGGGTGATGTAGATGATGGACATCCCCTGCCCCTTGAGGGTCGCTATCACCTTGAACAGCTCGTTGATCTCATTGTTGGACAGTGATGCGGTCGGCTCATCGAGCACCAGGATGCGGGCATTCTGGGCCAGCGCTTTGGCTATCTCGACGAACTGCTGCTGGCCGACGCTCAGGCGCCCCACTTCGCAGTTCGGATCCAGGTCGACACCCAGCATGGCAAGCAGGGGCGCGGCGCGGCGTACCCGGTCACGGTTGGAGATGATTGCCCCGCGCTCGCCGCCTCCCGCCAGGAAGATGTTGTCGGCCACCGACAGGGTCGGCACCAGGCTCAAGTCCTGATAGACCATGGCGATCCCCTCGGCCTGGGCCTCTTTGGGGGTCGTGAAGCGACAAGGTTTGCCAAACAGCAGTACCTCGCCACCATCCCGACCATGAAAACCGTTGAGCAGCTTGACCAGGGTGGATTTGCCCGCCCCGTTCTGGCCGACAATGGCATGCACCTCGCCACGCTTGAGGCTAAACGACACGTCCTTGAGCACCGGGATGCCGTCAAACCCCTTCTTGATGCCACTCGCCTCTATGGCGTACAGCTCCATGTGATAACTCCTTCCATGAGTGGGGCAGGTAGCCGCCTGGCGACTACCTATGGGCTTACTGGCTGAGAGCCTTGGTCACGGCGGCAGGTGGATCCCGACGCAGCGCCTGTTGCCAGGCCTCGGCCAGGTTGTCACGGGTGACCGCATCGGCGGAGACAGTGACGAAGGGGGGAGTTTGTTCCCCCAGCTTGGCGAGTGCTCCCATGGTGGCCAAGGTCTGGCCGAGATCGTAGGGCAGGTCGGTCACTATGCCGGCCACGTTGCGGCCCTTGGCCATGTCCAGGGCATTGGCGGCGCCCAAGTCCATGGTGATCACCTTGATGTCGCTGCGCCCGGCGGCGCGGGTTGCAGCCACGACCCCTTCGGCGATGGAATCCCAAGGGGCATAGATGGCCTGGATGTCAGGGTGCTGGGTGATGAGCGCCGAGGCGACAACCTCGCCATCATTGGCATTGGCGATGCCCTGCTTGGCCAGGATCTGGACGCCGGGGTGGTGCTTGGCCAGATTGGTCAGCACCGCCTGATCCCGTTGATTGGTGACGTAGTAGTTCGCCTCGTGGTAGATGAAGCCTATCTTGCCCTGCTCGCCGACCGTCCTGGCCAGCATGTCGGCCGCCAGGCCACCCATTTCGAACAAGTCATCGGTGACGATGCCGGCGTAATCCTTGCCATATTCAAAGCCCGTTGGCAGGTTGCTGATCAGCACCAGCTTGCTGCCCTGCTGAACCGCGGGACGGAAGGCGGCGGCGCCGGAGACGGGATCGACCACCAGGGTGAGAATGATGTCGGGAGCCATGGCCATCACGGTTTCCACGTCCGTCTTCTGCTTGTTGGCATTGAACTCGGCATCGGTCACGGCAACCACCTTGACGTTCAGGTCCTGGAATTTGTCCTTGGCCCCCTTGATGAGCGCGCTCGACCAGTCCGAGGTGGTGTGCATCAGGATGGCGGCCGTGTAGTTCTGCGCCTTGACCTTGTCTTGCTGGACAGTGGTGAGTGTTACCTGGGTATAAGGGGTCGGCTGTTCACCATTGGGCCCCAGGGTAGTGGTCGCCTCGGCGGCCTGAGCGCCATTGCCGAGCAGCATGGCGGCGGTCAATCCCGCCAGTAAAAAGTGTGAGCGTTTTGCCAACATGGTATTCTCCCTATATCCATTGAGTGGTTACTAGGTATTATCTAGGTGTTTTATAGCCTGTAATGAGATAAACCTCACTAAAGAGCGCGATGTTTTTGCGATGCAGCTCACAATACGTTTAATTTTTGTTAATTAATGGCAAGAAAAAACCTGGGTGCCTGGGTATTGGCTGAATGAGCCGAGCACAACAGCAGGGATGGATAAAGGTGAAATACGGGGCCCGATAACGAGATGCAGAACTGGAAGGAACATGAGTAACAAGCTGACCCCCATAGACGAGCAGGGGCTCTGCCATCAACTGCTGGCGCGCAATGATATCTATTTCATCAGCTTCGATGAGCAGGAGCAGGTGGTGGCATCCAGTTATCCGGTAGACACCCTGACCCTCAACCGGCTCGACGACCTGGTGTTCCTGGTCGGCCCTGACTACCTGAAGGCCATACGCCAGCGGATCCGGGGCAACCTGCCCGCCCTGCATTTCGAGATCCTCAACCTTGCCTTCGAGCTCTTTGCTCACGATGGGGCAAGCGGCTCCCGCAGCTGGTGTCTGCAGATCAAACCGAGCGATAGCCAGGATGCCTCCGGCATAGAACAGGATCACCGCCTCATCAACGAACTCGGCCACTCCCTGGCCGCACTCAGCGGCACTGAGGGGGCGGCCCCCGGCGAGCAGCATCAGCAGCTGATCGCCCGCCACCTGCCCGAAGTGGAACAGAAACTGGCCCAGATCCAGGATCCGGCCCTGAAGATGTGCCTGGAGCTGATCCGCACCAGCATGGAGAAGAGCCTGCGCAGCCTGCAGGAAGAGGGCAACCAGCGCCTGCTGGAAGTCCTGACACCCTCGGAGATGCAGGTGGCCGAGTTTATTCGCAGCGGCATGTCCAGCCAGGAGATCGCCAGCGCCCTCAATGTGGCGCGCAAGACGGTGGAGAACCATCGCAACAGCGTGCGTATCAAGCTGGGTCTGGCCAATCGCGGGGTCAATCTGCGCAACTATCTGCTCAGCCTGGAGAAATAGCCTGCTGGGCAACTGATACAACCACCCGCTTCGTCTGAAAAATAACCCTATGATGGGCGTCAGCGCATAAGGAAAGCACAATGCAACAAGTCGTTTATGTCGCCAATCCGGTCAGCGGATTGATCCATGTCTTTGCGCTGATGGAGGATGAGCTGGTGCCACTGCAACAGGTGCAGACCGGGGGTGAAGTGCAACCGCTGGTCATCAGCCCGGACAAGCGCTGGCTCCATGCGGGGGTGCGACCTGACTTCATGGTGCAGAGCTATCCCATCCAGACTGATGGTCGACTCGGCGAACCGAGCTCGGCTCCCCTCGCGGGCAGCGCCTCCCACACCTGCACCGATGCGCAGGGCAGACTGTTCTTCGCCGCCTCCTACGCCTTCAACCACGTCAGCGTGTCCCCCATGAATGCCGCCGGTCGGGTGCAAGCGCCCCACCAGCGTATCGACGAACTGATGGCCGCCCACTCGGTGACCCTGCTGACCGATGATCAGGGTCATCAGGAGCTGCTGGTCGCCTGTCTCAAGGAGGATCTCATTCGCCGCTTCACCCTGGGTGACGATGACCTGCTGGCCCCCCATCCCCTTGGCGACATTCACACCGCAACCGGCGCCGGGCCACGTCACCTGGCGCAACACCCGACCAATGGCGATATCTATTGCCTGAACGAGCTCGATGGCACCCTCAACCGCTATCACAGAGAGGCGGATGGGCACATCCGTGCGCGGGAGAGTCTGGACATGCTGCCGGCAGGCTATGAGGGCAATCGCTGGGGAGCTGACATCCATTCGACGCCGGATGGGCGTTTCCTCTATACCAGCGAGCGTGCCAGCAGCCTGCTCACCCTGTTCGGTATAGACCAGGAGACCGGCGCCCTGACCCCCTTCGCCCACTTCCCGACCGAGCCGTGCCCCCGTGGCTTTGCCATAGACCACAGCGGGCACGCGCTGATTGTGACCGGGCAGGATTCCCAGGATGTGGCCCTGCACCGCATCGCGCCAGCGACGGGGCAATTGAGCCTCGCCTCCCGCCAGCCGGTGGGCAAGGGGGCCATGTGGGTGAGGGTATTGAACCTCGACGGATGCCCCGCCTGAGCGCCCGAGGCTCACGCGGCCTCAGTCGCCACAAAGACAGGCGGCGCTCAGATCGAGCGCCGCCAGCGGGAAAGATCAGCCAACCCGGCGACTACTTGCCGTTGAGATCATCATCCGGCCAGTATTTATAACCCTGCATGGTGGCCTGCACCGCGACCCCCTGCTCAGTGAGCTGGTACATTTTCACTTTCTGGAAGTCGGCATTGGCCGCCTCGCTGACTACCACTTTGCCATCATCGGCCGACTTGGCAGCCAGATCTGCCTGGGCGCTCGCATCGAAGCCGGTCGTGATGAAGCGATCCAGCGCTGTTGTGTCGTTGAAGATGATCAACGCCTGGAATTTCTTGATCCCCATGCCTACCCCCATCCCCGCCGTAGCCATATTCATATAGGTGTCACGACCGGTACGATTGTCACGAAGCACGCCATAGCCGCTGCCCGCGCTGAGCAGCAGCAGGTTGTTGTTCACATTGGTAAAGACTGCATAGCCCTTGGATCTCGTCACTTCCTGCCTGATGTTGGGATCCTGCCCATACAAGGTGGATAGCGCCTGTTGACGCATCTGTTGAATACTATTGCGCTGCTCGGCCGGGGTATCCCCCTTGGCTCCGCAGCCAGCAAGCAGCAGCACCGCTAAAATCTGAATCCATGGACGCATATCATTACTCCTTCCTATCTCACCTGCGGGATGGCCAGAGCGCCCTTCTCCCATGCCAGCATGGCGTCGGAGACAAACTGACCTCTTGTTAACCACCACTTCCCCTCTAACCTTTGGTCACCTCGCTCAAAAACTCGGTCAAGCGCTGCCAGGATTTGGCATCGGCGTCGGCACGATAATTGGGGCCGCCAAAGACGCTGAAAGCATGGGGGGCACCGCTGTAGCTGGTCGCCTCATGGGTCACACCGGCCGCCTCCAGCTCTCCTATCAACGTGGCAAAATCTTTCAATGAAACCGACTGATCCGCGCTGCCATGCTGGATAAGCAGGCTCGCCTTGGTCTGTTTGTAGCCCTGCTCGGGGGGCGTGGTCAGGCCGCCATGAACGCTCACTATACCCTTGAAATCGGCGCCACTGCGGGCGAGCTCCAGCACGGCTGCGCCGCCAAAGCAGTAACCCAGCGCCACCACATTGTCGAGACGCCACCCCAATCGCCGTGCCTCGCCCAGCGCCGCCATCAGCAATTTGCGCATCCTGGGTCTGTCCTGATAGAGGGCCCCGGTGAGTCGCTTCTTCTCCTCCATTTGGGTCGGGCGCACACCGGCACCAAACAAGTCGACGGCAAACACGTTATAACCCAGCGCCGCCAGCATCTCGGCGCGTTTGACCTCATAGTCGGTCAGGCCGTCCCAGTCATGCACCAGCAGCACCAGAGGAGCCTGCTTGTCGCTGCCAAGGTAGAACCCCTCGAACCCTTGACCATCGACGTCATAACTGACCGGGCCCGCCTGACTCGCACCGCCCCATACCAGCCCGAACAGTGCCAGAATCCATGCCATCTTCATCGCCTTCTCCTTGTTAGCCCATTGCAACTCACTGCGCCCCTGATTGTAGCCGCTCAAAGAACAAGCCCGCGGGCCTTGAGCCCTTGCCGTCCCGGCCAATAGAAAGAGGCCACCCCGGGGTGGCCTCTCGTGCGCTGTCTAGCAACGGACGCTGGCTTAATCCTTGGCCGACGCCATCGCCCCCTCCTGCGAGTGGGCGGGCAGGATCAGGTTGAGGAGGATTGCGGCAATGGATGCCAGGCCCACACCGGCCAGGGCGAAGTCACCAATCTTGAGCTCGAGCGCCCCCACCCCGACCGTCAGGGTCACACCGACGATGGCGATGTTGCGAGCCAGACCTAGATCGACCTTAGACTCAATCAGAGTCTTGAGACCGATGGCAGCAATGGATCCGAACAGCAGCAGCATGATGCCGCCCATGACTGGCATGGGAATGGAGGTGAGCAGGGCGTTGAACTTGCCGAAGAAGGCCAGAATGATGGCAAACACCGCAGCCCAGGTCATGGTGACCGGGTTGAAGTTGCGGGTGATCATCACGGCGCCAGTCACTTCGGCGTAGGTGGTGACGGGAGGGCCACCGATGAAACCGGCGAAGCAGACACCGATGCCGTCACCGGCCAGGGTGCGATGCAGGCCAGGATTCTTGGTGTAATCCTGGCCGGTCACGCCGCCGATGGCGAGTACGCCACCGATGTGCTCTATGCAAGGCGCGATGGCAACCGGCAGCATGAACAGCGCCGCAGCCCAGTTGATTTCAGGTGTCTCGAAATGAGGCAGCGCCAGCCAAGGCGCATTGGCCATGCCCTCAAAGCTCACCTGCCCCATCAAGATGGCCGCCACGTAGCCGGCAACCACACCGGAAAGGATGGGGATCAGTTTGATCCAGCCCTTGCAGAACACGGCGGCGATCAGGGTGACCGCCAGGGAGATACCCGCCAGGATGAGGGCGGTGTTTGGTTCTACGACCTGGTCACTACCGGCACGACCCATGGCCATGTTGCACGCGACCTGGGCGACGGAGAGACCAATCACCATGATAACCGGGCCAATGACCACGGGGGGCAGCAGTTTGTGTACAAACCCCATGCCTCGTATCCGAATAAGCCCTGCCAGGATGAAATACATGAAACCGGCGGCGAACAGGCCGAACATGGTGGAGGGCAGACCCCAGGTCTGGGTGGCATAGATGATGGGAGCAATGAAGGCGAAGCTGGAACCGAGGAATATCGGCACCTGACGGCGGGTGCAGAGCTGGAACAGCAGGGTTCCCACACCGGCACCGAGCAGGGCCATGGCGGGATTCAAACCGGTGAGCAGGGGCACCAGCACCATGGCACCGAAGGCGACAAACAGGATCTGCAGCCCGGCGACACTTTGCTTGACTAAGGAAAACATGAGCGTCCTTACGATTTTGACGACTGAAGGTGATATTTCACACTTTTCAATCATCACTACATATTTTCAAGGCAGGGTTGACACAAAAAAGCATCAACTTTTACCTTTTACTGCTTGGGGAGGGCGTGAAACTAACCTTTTAGGCGGGATTCGTTGCTACAAGCATCGAGGATGCGATTTTACGCACATTTCTGGCAAATTCCAATCGTTTGCCTAGGGGATAAATTTTTATTTGTCTATTTTGCGAGCCTAAAAAGAAACAGGCGACCCCAAGGTCGCCTGTTTTGACACGGATAACGCCTCTATACACGGCGATAAGGCAGGTAAGTCGGCTCCCACATATGGTTGAGGATGTGCTGTTCCAGATCCTGGCCAATCAGCGGATGGGTCGGATCCCGGCGCACTATGTCTTTGAGCACGGCGGTGGCAACCCGCACCGAGATGGCGCGCAGGTCGCGGATCGGGGGGAAGACGGTACCCCGCGCCAAGTCGGCTTCACTCACGCACTCGGCCAGGGCGAAGGCGGCCGTGGTGAAGATGTCGGCGCCGAGCTCCTTGATTTGGCTGACGATGGCCGCCAGCCCCACCCCAGGGAAGATGAAGACGTTGTTGCCCTGACCGATGCGATAGCGCTCCCCTTCATACTCGACATCGGCAAAGGGACTGCCGGTGGCGACCACGGCGCGCCCCTGACTCCAGCGATAGACATCCAACGGCAGCGCCTCGCAATTGGCGGTCGGGTTGGAGAGGGGGAATACCATGGGCTTGGCCGAATGCTCGAGCATCAGCTGGATATGTTCTTCCTTGAAGGCACCACCCACACCGCTGGTGCCAAGCAGTACGGTCACCGGCACATGGCGCAACACGTCGGTGAGGCTGGCTCGGCCAGGGACCTCGGTGTCCCACTCGGCCAGCAGGGTGCCCGACTTGGCGTAACGCCGCTTGTACTCATCGAGCCCTTCACGGTTGTCACACACCAGCCCCTGGGTATCCAGGATATAGATGCGATCGCGCGCCGCCTGGGGATCAAGTCCCTCGCGAATGAGGCCTGCGCAGATCTGATCCGCCACCCCGACCCCGCCGGCTCCGGCGCCATAAACCAGATAGTTCTGCTGGCCCAGGGTCTCCCCCTTGACCTTGACCGCCCCTATGATGCCGGCCAGCACCACGGCCCCCGTGCCCTGAATATCATCATTGAAGGAGGGTTGTGTCTGCTGGTAGCGGGCCAGGTTGTTGAAGGCATTGGACTTGCTGAAATCCTCCCACTGCAGCACCGCATTGGGGAAGTGGCGCTGTACCCCGGCGACGAACTTGTCGATGAAGTCGTCATACTCCTTGCCACGAATACGCTTGTGGGGCTGCCCCAAGTACATGGGGTCGTCCAGCAGCGTCTGATTGTCGGTGCCCACATCCAGAGCAATGGGCAGGCAGCAAGCCGGATGAATACCGGCGGCCAGAGTATAGAGGGAAAGTTTGCCGATAGGGATGCCCATGCCGCCCACCCCCTGATCGCCGATGCCAAGAATGCCCTGGCTGTCGGTGACCACTATGATGCGAATGGCCTTGCCATCGAAATGGCGCGCCTGGGAGCCCATGTCCTCGACATTTTGCGGGGTGATGTAGAGGCCGCGCGCCTTCTGGAAGCGGTGGCTGAACTCCTGACACGCCTTGCCAACGGTCGGGGTGTAGATGATGGGAGTCATCTCCTCGACGTGCAGGGAGAGCAGGGCATAGAACAGGGTCTCGTTTCTGTCTTGCAGCGCGCGAAGATACTGATACTTCTCTATGTCGCTGCAGGCACTTTGAAAGCCTTGATAGACCCGCTCCAGCTGGGCTTCGAAGGTCTGCACCTGAGGCGGCAGCAAGCCGTCCAGATCAAAGTCAGCCCGCTCCTGTTCGGTGAAGGCCGTACTCTTGTTGAGATAGCGGTTGTTGAGCAGGTCGGTGCCGGTGAGGGAGACGGGGCGAAAAGCATTGCCTTCTGCATCTTTCCAGAGCAGATATTGTCCAGTAGCCATAGTCATTCTCTTTAATACGTGGGAAGCGCCATTGCGGCGAAGGAGTGAGACGCACAATACGAACAATCATATAACTTTTGCCCCATGCTTTTTGTGAAGCCGGGCATAAAGTCGCTTACCCCTCCCCGCCCTCCCATCCGGCAAACTCTGTTCAGCGACTAAGCTCAAGGTGCCCGGCCCGGGCTGCCTGACAGGGTGCCCATGACGACCCCAGGCGGATCAGAACGCTTGCCCCACGGCAAGCGCGCCATCAGCGGCAAAACACCTTATGGCGGCACGCTGTTCCTGCCCCGGCCACCAGGCTCAGATGCCAGGCCATTGACTTTAAGGAGCCCAAATGGGAAGCAATCGACTGGAAGCGTTCAGTGACGGCGTCATCGCCATCCTGATAACCATCATGGTGCTGGAACTCAAGGTGCCTCACGGCGCCAGCTGGCAGGCTCTCACTCCCCTGCTGCCCGTGTTCCTGAGCTATGTATTGAGCTTTCTCTACCTGGGCATCTACTGGAACAATCACCACCATATGCTCCACACCTGCCGTCGCATAACAGGCCCCATTCTCTGGGCCAATCTGCACCTGCTGTTCTGGCTATCCCTGATCCCCTTTGCCACCGGCTGGATGGGGGAGAACCACTTCGCCAGCCTGCCGACTGCGCTCTATGGCATGGTGCTGCTGATGACGGCCATCGCCTACTTTATCTTGCAAGCGTTGATCATTGCCTCTCAGGGGGCCAACTCACTGCTCAAGCGGGCGCTTGGCGGCGACTGGAAGGGCAAGATATCTGCTTCCCTCTATTTTTGCGCCATAGCGGCCGCCTTCTGGGCCCAGTGGCTGGCCCAGCTCCTCTATCTGCTGGTCGCCCTGATCTGGCTGGTGCCGGATAGCCGCATCGAGCGCATACTGGCAGATAGCGAGACGACATGACGCCCTCCCAAACTCGCCATCCATCATTATCAAAGGGAGCCCGCTCGCCCTTTGTCCTGAAAAGTCACCCGCCACCGTCAGGGGCCGAGGCCATCGAGATTGACCTGGATCACCGCGGGACGGGGCATATCCGGTTATAAATGCCGTTGCCCTGATGACCCGCCTGACGCAAGATAAAAGCCGCGCCCAAGTGGTTCGCAGCCGCTGTCGCCTCGCCGCTGCCAGCGGCTGTGGTGCCCCGACGGGCCCGCGGCCCGACTCACTTTCACCCAGTCTGATAGAGCGACATGACGCCAGAAATCGAAACCAACACTGATAACGTCCCCGTCTCTGCCGTGATCCTGGCCGGTGGCCGCGCCACCCGCATGGGCGGCGAGGACAAAGGCTGGGTGCCTCTGGCGGGCCAACCGCTCATCGAGCATGTGCTGGACAGGTTGCGACCCCAGGTGGACGAGGTACTGATCAACGCCAACCGCAATCAAGCACGCTACCAGGCCCTGGCCCCCGTCATCGAGGATGGCAACCACGACTTCCTGGGGCCCTTGTCCGGTATGCAGGCAGGCCTTGCGGCCGCTCGCCACGATTGGGTACTGTTCGTCCCCTGTGACGGGCCTGCGCTGCCGCTGGATCTGATGAGCCGTTTTCGGGCCGCACTGACGCCAGCCACCGAGTTGGTGGTGGCCCATGATGGCAGCCATCTGCAGCCCGTGGTCGCTCTGCTGCACCGCTCCTTGCTCCCTTCCCTGCAACAGGCGCTGGCAACGGGGGAGCGCAAGACTGGCCGCTGGTTTGTCCGACACCAGATGGTGGCAGTGAGCTTTGTCGATCAGCCCGATGCCTTCATCAATCTCAATGACAGTGTCGAGCTGGCCGCCTATGAAACGCGTCTGCTGCGCGCGAACGCCCCCTTGGCGGGAGGGACGCGGTCATGACAGTCACTCCGCTCCCCTTACTTGGTTTCGTGGCCTGGAGCGGCACCGGCAAGACCACATTGCTGGAACGGCTCATTCCCCTCCTGAATCGGCGCGGTCTGCGACTGGGGGTACTCAAACATACTCATCACGACTTCGACATCGACCAGCCGGGCAAGGACAGCTATCGCTTGCGCAAGGCCGGTGCCAGTCAGGTGATGGCCGCCTCCAGCATGCGCCATGCCCGCATCGTCGAAACCCCGAACGGGGAAGCCCGCTTTTCCGATCTGCTGGCCAGCTTCGATTGGGAGATACTCGATCTGCTGCTGGTTGAAGGCTTCAAGCATCAGCACTTCCCCAAGATAGAGCTGCATCGCGGCGCCATTGGCCGACCACTGCTGTTCCCGGATGACCCGGATATAGTGGCGCTGGTGAGCGATACCCCCAAAGACACAGCCCTGCCCCAGTTCAACGTTGACGATCTGCCCGCCATTGCCGACTTCATCTGTGCCCGGTTGACCGTGCCCCGCGGTGACGATGGCAAGGCGCCATCGCTGGCAGCGCCCCATGATGCCCGCTCAGCAAACCAGGGCATTCATCGGCAGCCGCTGCGCCTCATGGCCCGGGTCATGACAGACATCCCGGGCCAATGCACAGGGGAGCAGCCAGGCCATGCCACGCAGGACGCCAGTGGTACCCTGCAAGTAGAGCCTGCCAGTGCCCTGCTCGCAGCCAACTGCCTCATCGAGACAGACCCGGCCCAATCGACCACCGGGGTAGGCGAGCGGGTATGGATCCACCCACTCCCATGACCCATGGCCTGAAACCGGCGATGCGGCCGAGAGAGCGTATCAATCTGACCATGAGACGATGCCCTTGCGCCTGAATGCCCCCTCTCCCGACTCGATCTCTTGATCTATGGCCGCTACCGCCTGGTGCACGGCCTGCGCATTGCACTGGCCTTCACCCTCACCTTCCTGCTGACCCGTGAACTCAAGCTGCCGGAGAGCACCTGGCCGCTCATCACGCTAGTGGTGGTGATGGGTCCCATCTCCTTCTGGGGCAATGTGTTGTCACGGGCCCTGCAACGGGTAGTCGGCACCATCTTCGGGGCGGCCTGTGGCGTGGTGGCGCTCTATCTGGAGCTCTACTCCCTGCCGCTGACCCTGATTTGGTGCAGCTGCATCATGTTTCTGTGCGGCTATCTGGCACTCGGCAAACGCCCCTACGTCGGCTTGCTCATCGGCATCACCCTTGGCGTCACCATGGGGGCCATGCCCGGCGACATAGAGACGGCGCTGTGGCGCAGCGGCGATGTGATCCTCGGCTCCCTGCTGGCGCTGCTGTTTTGCAGCATCTATCCCCAGCGCGCCTATAGCCACTGGCGGCTGCAGATGCATGACACCCTGCTCCAGGCACATCGCCTCTACCACACCCACCTCTCCCCCAATATTCTGGAGCGGCCAAAGCTTGCCCAGAGCCACTCCCGGCTGCTCTCCAAAGTGGTCAGTCTGCGCCCCTTGCTGACCCCCGCCGTCAAGGAAACCCGTCTGAACAGCAGCCTGTTTGAAGCTATCCAGACCTCAATGCGCAACACCCTCTGCATCCTGGAGATGCTGGCCAACACCTATTGGAGTGATCGCCAGAGCCACTTCCTGATGCAGAGCACCCCGGCGCTGCGTGACTGTCAGCGGGCCACCGAAGCGGCGATCACCCAGCTCGCGCTCATGCTCAAGAGCGGTGAGCTGCAAGAGGCCGAGCACGCCATCGCCCTGCTACATGATGCAGCAGCCCAGGTTCGGGGGAGTGGCGAAGGAGACGCGGCCATCAACGGCTACCTCTGGCTCAACCGCCAGCTCATCGATCAGCTCAGCCACTTGGGGCGCTTGCTGGGGCTGGTGCTGCAGCCATACGCCAGCCCCTCGGCGCGAAAATGAAAAAGCCCCGCAGAAGCGGGGCTGGTCAGCGAGTAGGGATTGATGACGGGATCAACTCGCCTGCGGCTGTTCAGGGCTGAGGTAGATGGAGAAATCCTGGATCCCCGCCTGCAAGGCGGCGAAACAGTCGGGATCGATGGCACTGCCCAGACTCTCCTCCATCATGGCCAGCGCTCTAGGCACCGGAATGGCATCCCGATAAGGACGCTTGGCAGTGATGGCATCGAAGATGTCCGCTGTGGTGATGATGCGGGTCTCCAGGGAGATCTGATCTGCCGTCAGCCCCTTGGGATAACCCTGGCCGTCGAGACGTTCATGATGAGCACCCGCCACGCTGGCCAGCTCGCCGAAGGCGCCGATGCGCCCCAGTATCTCTTCTGTGTAGGCGGCATGCATCTGCACCGCTCGCCACTCCTGCGCATCGAGCTTGCCCGGCTTGTCGAGCACGGTATTGCTCACCCCCAACTTGCCGACATCATGGAGCAAGGCGGCTCGCTTTAGCCAGCGCCGGCGGGGTTCTGGCAGGCCTAGCTGGGTCGCCAGAATATCGGCATAGAGCGCGACCCGGCTGCTGTGTCCTGCGGTGTAGGGGCTCTTGGAGTCCACGACCTGACCGAATGCGGCGGCGATCTCGTCCAGATAATCCTCATCCAGCGTCACCTCGCTCTCCCCGGCCGGGTGGCCAAAGACCCGATCACTTAGCTCGGGCGAGGCCAGCCCCTGCCAGAAAACGTCATCGGCCAGTTGTTCAAAACAGAGCACCAGGGCTGGGTCGAACCAGGTACCACTACGCGAGCGGATCTCGGCCAAGGCAGATGCACTCCCCGCCGAGGCATGGAACACATCCACCACCTGACAGAGCAAGGCTATCCGGGAAAACAGCGGGATCGCAGATCCCGCCAGCCCCTCGGGGCGTCCTTTGCCATTCCAGTGCTCATCGAGAGAGAGGATGCCATCGGCGACCCCATCACTGAAGCGCAATTGACGTGCTATCTCGGCGCCGCGATGACAACGGGTATGGATCAGCTCATGGGCTATCTGGTCGCCGTTGCGAAAGATGTGAAACAGGCTGCGAAAGCGCCAAGCAGGTTGGCCTCCAGCCCGGTATGGCCGAGACACAAAATTG
>NZ_AQGQ01000079.1 GCF_000388115.1 Aeromonas molluscorum 848 | reverse complement strand
CCATGTTCTACGACGCCGACTTCGTGACTGCACTGGAACACGGTCTGCCGCCGACCGCCGGTCAGGGTATCGGCATCGACCGTCTGGTCATGCTGTTCACCAACAGCCACACCATTCGCGACGTCATTCTGTTCCCGGCCCTGCGTCCGCAACAGAAATAAGCGCCAGTCAGGCCCAGTCGGCTGCTTGAGAACCACAAAACGCCCCGTCACTGCGGGGCGTTTTTTATTGGCATCGCGCCGCTTCTCTCAGCCGATTTTATTGTTCAACGGCGCGCCCTTGGGGCTATGCCGCTGGCGGCAGCCACTCTCCCCGGCTCAAGGTCAGCGCCCGCCCCGTCATCTGCACCCTGTCACCCACCACTCGAAGCAACAACGCACCACCTCGCTCCGAAGCCTGATAGGCCTTGAGTTGTGTCTTGCCCAATCGCTTGCCCCAGAAGGGAGCCAGGGCACAGTGGTTGGAGCCCGTGACGGGATCCTCCTCCACCCCGACCCAGGGGGCAAAATAGCGTGATACAAAATCGATGTCGGCATCCTGCCCCGGTGCCGTGACGATGAGCCCCCGGCCCGGTAGCACGCGCAATGCCTGAAAATCGGGATGAATGGCGCGCACCTCGGCCTCGCTACCCAGCTCGAGCACAAATTTGGCACCGGCGGCCCAGGTTTGACGAGGGCTGACCCCGAGGGCCTGCGCATAAGCTGCGTCCAGTGCCAGGGGCGCCATCTCGATGGCGGGAAAATCAAGCCGGATCCCGGCCTCATCCCGCACCGCCGTCAGCAAGCCGCTGCGGGTATCGAAACTGAGCGGCTGCCCGGGCGCCGCCAAACCCTGCGTCCAGATCACATGAGCCGCCGCCAGGGTGCCGTGCCCGCACAACGCCACTTCAACCTGCGGCGTAAACCAGCGCAGTCGATAGTGATCCCCTGTGATTGCTTCCACAAAGGCGGTCTCGGAGAGGCAGAACTCGGCGGCCATGCGCTGCATGGTGAACTCATCGAGTCCCTGACTCAGCACCACCATGGCGGGGTTGCCGGTGAAAGGCCTATGGGCGAAGGCATTGACGTGAAACAGACGGATCATCGGAGCTCCTGGCAAACGGATGGAATGAACTGACTCTAACAAAAATCGCCCTCCCCCGGACATGCCTTCCTGTGGGCAGGGATCTGCAAGAGAGATTTCGCACTTTTTAATGCCTCAATCGAATAAAAAAGACATTTTTATTCTTTGTTGTTATTCATGCCAACCCTTAATCTGACCAAAATTCAGACCATGGAAGACCTGTGTGATGCAATTGACGGACTCTTTGACCAACATAACCCCCCTATCCGATGAGCAGCAGCGCCAGCTAACTCAGGCCCTCGGCACGCTCAACAGCCAGCAGCTGACCTGGGTCAGCGGTTATCTCTATGGTCTCGTCCAGGCCGGTGGCGCCATCAGCGCGGCGCCCACCCTGCCCGCCAGTACCGGTGGCAGTCTGACGATCCTGTACGGCTCCCAGACCGGCAATGCCAAAGGGGTAGCCAGCGCCATCGAGCAGCAGGCCAAGGCACTAGGATTACCCACCACCCTGATTTCCATGGCCGACTACAAGCCCAAGCAGCTCAAGAAAGAGAGTCACCTGCTGATCATCGTCAGCACCTATGGCGAGGGCGAGCCGCCCGAACCTGCGGTCGATCTTCATGAGCAGCTCAAGAAGGGCAAGCTCGGCAAACTCGATGGCGTCAAGTTCGCCGTGCTGGGCCTTGGCGACAGCTCCTATGAGTTCTTCTGCAAGACGGGCCAGGACTTCGATGGCTGGCTGGCTCAGGCAGGTGGCGAGCGTATCGCCCCCCTGGCAGGTCTGGATGTGGACTACGAAGCGGGCGCCAAGGCCTGGACCGAGCAGGCTCTGGCTGCGGTAGCGGCAACCCTGAACGCGGGACCGGTCGGCGCTGTGGCGGGTGCCGTCAAGCACGCCGTCGGTCACAACCAGTATGACAAGGCCAACCCCTTCCCGGCCCGCCTGTCTGTGAACCAGAAGGTCACCGGCCGTGACTCGACCAAGGATATTCGCCACATCGAGATAAGCCTCGAAGAGTCCGGCATCACTTATCAGCCCGGTGACGCCCTCGGCGTCTGGTTCGACAACGAGGCCGGTCTGGTGAGAGAACTGCTGGCCCTGGCCAGCCTGTCCGGCGATGAGCCGACCGAGCAGGGCAGCCTGCGCACGGCACTGACCCGCCACTTCGAGCTGACCCGCTTGCACGGCGGCTTTATCACAGGCCTTGCCGCCATCTCCAACGATGCGGCACTGCACGACATCGCCGGCGACAAGACTCAGCTCAACGCCCTGGTCGCCAGCGCTCAGGTAGTAGATGTGCTCAAGCGCTTCCCGACCCCCTTGAGTGCAGAGCAGCTCGTCAGCCTGCTGCGTCCGCTCACCCCCCGCCTCTACTCCATCGCCTCCGCCCAGAGCGAAGTCGAGGAAGAGGTGCACCTCACCGTCGCCGTGGTGCGCTATCCCCAGGAAGATGGCGTGGTGCGCAGTGGCGCAGCCTCCTCCTATCTGGCCGATCGCCTGGATGAGGATGCTGAAGTACGGGTGTTCGTGGAACACAATGACAACTTCCGCCTGCCGGCGAACCCGGATACTCCCGTCATCATGGTGGGCCCGGGCACAGGCATAGCGCCGTTCCGCGCCTTCTTGCAGGAGCGTGACGCCATCGGTGCCTCGGGCAAAAACTGGCTCTTCTTCGGCAATCCCCACTTCACCCAGGACTTCCTCTATCAGGTGGAGTGGCAGCGCTATGTGAAGAGCGGCCTGCTCTCGAACATCTCCCTGGCATTCAGCCGGGATCAGGCCAGCAAGATCTATGTGCAGGACAGATTGCGGGCAGAGGGAGCAGAGTTGTTCTCCTGGCTTGAGGCGGGCGCCCACTTCTATGTATGCGGCGATGCCAACCACATGGCGAAGGATGTGCAGGAAGCCCTGCTGGAAGTGATTGCCCAACATGGCCACAAGAGCCGTGAAGAAGCAGAAGAGTATTTGAGCGAATTGCGTCGTGCCAAACGTTACCAAAGGGATGTCTACTGATGAGCAAGCAAACAACTCCGGGGCCGGTTGCAGGCCCGCTGTCCGACAACGAGCGGCTCAAGCGCGAGAGCAACTTCCTGCGTGGCACCATAGAGCAGGATCTGCAAGATCCCTTGACTGGTGGCTTCAATGGCGACAACTTCCAGCTGATCCGCTTCCACGGCATGTACCAGCAGGATGACCGCGACATCCGCCCGGAACGGGCCGCCCAGAAGCTGGAACCGCTGCACAACGTCATGCTGCGCGCCCGCCTGCCCGGCGGCATCATCACCCCGGCCCAGTGGCAGGTGATCGACAAGTTCGCCGAAGATCACAGCCTGTATGGCAGCATCCGCCTGACCACGCGCCAGACCTTCCAGTTCCACGGCGTGCTCAAGCGTGACATCAAGCTGATGCACCAGACCCTCAACAGCACCGGCATCGACTCCATCGCCACCGCAGGGGATGTGAACCGCAACGTACTCTGCACCAGCAACCCGGTAGAGTCCGAACTGCACCAGGAGGCCTACGAGTGGGCCAAGCAGATCTCCGAGCACCTGCTGCCCAAGACCCGTGCCTACGTGGAGATCTGGCTCGATGGCGAGAAGCTCGGCGAAGATGAGGAGCCCATCCTCGGCTCCAACTATCTGCCGCGCAAGTTCAAGACGACCGTGGTGATCCCGCCCCACAATGACATCGACGTGCACGCCAACGATCTCAACTTCGTGGCCATCGCAGATGGCGGCAAGCTGGTGGGCTTCAACGTGCTGGTGGGCGGGGGTCTCGCCATGACCCATGGCGACACCAGCACCTACCCGCGCAAGGCGAGCGACTTTGGCTTTATTCCGCTCTCCCATGTGCTGGACATAGCGGCCGCAGTGGTCAGCACCCAGCGCGACTGGGGCAACAGAGTCAACCGCAAGAACGCCAAGACCAAGTACACGCTCGAACGTGTTGGAGTGGAGGCCTTCAAGGCCGAGGTGGAGAGTCGCGCTGGCATCACCTTTGCCGACAGTCGCCCCTATGAGTTCACCAGCCGTGGCGATCGCTTCGGCTGGGTGGAAGGGATCGACGGCAAGCACCACCTGACCCTGTTTATCGAGAACGGCCGCCTGCTGGACTTCCCAGGCAAGCCCCTCAAGACCGGCATGCTGGAGATCGCCAAGATCCACCAGGGGGATTTCCGCCTGACCGCCAACCAGAACCTCATCATCGCCGGTGTGCCTGCCAGCGAGAAGTCACGGATCGAAGCCCTGGCTCGCCAATACGGCCTCATCGATGGTGGCGTGAGCGAGCAGCGCAAGCAGTCCATGGCCTGCGTCGCCCTGCCCACCTGCCCGCTGGCGATGGCGGAAGCCGAGCGCATGTTGCCGGCCTTCGTCACCGAGATCGAAGGGCTGCTGACCAAACATGGGCTGGCCGAGGATGCCATCATCTTCCGGGTCACCGGCTGCCCCAACGGTTGCGGGCGCGCCATGCTGGCGGAAGTGGGACTGGTGGGCAAGGCCCCCGGTCGCTACAACCTGCACCTGGGTGGCAACCTGGAGGGAACCCGCATCCCACGCATGTACCAGGAGAACATCACCGAGCCGCAGATCCTGGCCGAGCTGGATGCCCTCATCGGCCGCTGGGCCAAGGAGCGCAACCCGGGTGAATGCTTCGGCGACTTCGTGATCCGCGCCGCCATCGTCGCCCCCGTGGTCAACTCGGCCGTGGACTTCTACGCCGCCTGATCCCAAGGGCGCCTTCACTGGCGCCCGCTTTTCTTCACAGAGCGAGACACAGAGATGACACTGGATCTGACACTATTGCTCACCCTCTCCAAAGAGGAACAGGTCGCCGCCCTGGCTCCCCACAACCGCGAGTTGGAGGCCATGAGCGCCCCCGAACGGGTGCGCTGGGCCCTGGCTAACCTGCCGGGACAGCACATTCTCTCTTCGAGTTTCGGCATCCAGGCGGCCCTGATGCTGCATCTGGTGAGCCGCGAGCGGGCCGACGTCCCCGTGGTGCTGACCGACACCGGCTACCTCTTCCCCGAGACCTATCGCTTCATCGACGAGCTGAGCGAGCGGCTCAAGCTCAATCTCAAGATCTACCGATCCGAGCTATCCCCCGCCTGGCAGGAGGCCCGTTTCGGCCTGCTGTGGGAGCAAGGGATCGAGGGGATCACCCGCTACAACCAGCTCAACAAGGTCGAGCCCATGGACCGCGCCCTGAACGAGCTGGGCGCCCAGACCTGGTTCTCCGGCCTGCGCCGGGAGCAGTCAGACAGCCGTGGCAACTTGCCGGTGCTGGCCATACAGCGCGGCCGTTTCAAGTTCCTGCCGGTCATCGACTGGAGCAACAAGGACGTGCACTACTACCTCAAGGAGTTCGACTTGCCCTATCACCCGCTGTGGGAGCAGGGTTACCTCTCGGTGGGGGACGTTCATACCACCACCAAGTGGGAGCCGGGCATGAGCGAGGAGCAGACCCGTTTCTTCGGCCTAAAACGCGAATGCGGCCTGCACGAAGAGAGCGGCGAAAATGACGGTTCAGGGATCTGAACCCGCCTCTTCTTGCATGAAAAAGGCCCGGGTTGTCCCGGGCCTTTTCTATATTCGACCTACAGCTTGCGGCCGAGTCGCCTCTCAATCTGACGCCGCTCCCAGTCGGGACCCAGCAACTTGGGCAGTTTGAACAGGTTGAAGGCATGCGCCATCAGGCCTATTCCCCAGCCCAGCATGGGCCACCATGCCCAGATATGCCCGGGGCTGGTCACCAGATTGATGACCCAGAGCAGGCTTATCACCAGCACATAGCTGATGAGGTGGCCGTAGAATCCCTTGAGCCCCTGCACAAACTCCATCGCCTCCCGCTCTTCCCGTGTCACCCCGGCGCCCGACTCCATATTTGCTTCCCTCATCTCGCTCTCCTGCAGTTGGCTGATATCGAGTTCGAAGACGGCGGCCAGGGCCTTGAGGGATTCGAGACCGGGGGCCTGACCCCGCTCTATCCGCTGCACAGTGCGGACACTCAGCCCCGACATGGTAGCCAATTGATCCTGTGACCAGCCGCGCTGCAATCTCAACTTCCTGACGATCATCGATGAACTCCTTGTGGTATTGACGAGAGCAAGCGTACCCGGCCTGAGTGAAATCCTTGACGACAGAGACCCGACACCTAGGCGACAGTCTTTTTATATCAACATCTTATAGAATAAATTGCACAAATAAAAACGCCCGGCAACAAGCCGGGCGTGGGGTCATGACGGGAGACTGGCGCCTATTTGGCAGCGCGCGCATCCGTGAGCCACTGCTTGACCAGGGCTGGGTGCCCCTTGATCCAGGCATCGGCGTGACGCTCTATGTCGGCCGGCTTGTTCTGGCCCTGTTTCATCAGGCTGTTCTGGACGTTGATGTCGTTGATAGGCAACTTCATCTCGTCAAACAGTTTGGCTGCCGACGGATTGGCCTCGGCGAAGGCGCGGTTGGCCACTATGTGCATGGTGTTCATCTCGAAACCATAGTTCTTGCCATTGGCCAGCTTGGTGTCGCCCTCGCGGCCATCCGGCAGCGCGGTAAAAGGCACTTCCAGCCAGACCACATCCTTGCCCGGGATCAAATCGCCACTGACCCAGTATGGCGTCCAGGTGTAATAGAATACCGGTTTGTGCTCCTTGTAGCGGGTAATGGTGTCGGCAATGATGGCCGCATAGTTGCCCTGCTGGTGGGTCACTGTCTTGTCCAGTGCAAACGCCTTGAGCTGATGATTGATCACCCCCTCACAACCCCAACCCGGATTGCAACCGGCCAGATCGGCCTTGCCATCACCGTCACTGTCAAACAGAGCGGCCAGCTTGGGATCCTTGAGCTGCGCTATGTTGGTGATGTTGTACTTGTCGGCGGTTACCTTGTCGATGAGGTAACCCTGGGCCGCCCCTGTGACATAGGTGCCTTCACGATAGAACTTGGTGTCGCCGCCGGCTTTTTCATATTTGTCTTTGTGCAGCGGATTCCAGTTGAAGGCGAGGAAAGTCGCATCGCCGCTGGCGACCGAAGCATAGCCCACGTTGTAGTCAGCCTCTTTGGCGGGCTTGACGTCATAACCCAGTTCGCCGAGCAACTTGCTCACCAGCAGAGTCTGAAATGCCTCCTCCGGCACGCTGCTCTGAATGGGCTGGACCAGGGCGCTGGCCATGGCGGTGGTACTCAATAACAGGGTGCCCAGCGTCAATCCCTTGGTGATGGCGTTCATATTTCTTCTCCTTTGGTGTGAGTCTGATGGCGCTGCCCGAATAGGGAGAGCAGCAGGCCTACGGGGCCTCGTTGATACCAGTGACCGATACGCTCGGCGCTGGATTGGCCCATGGCCTGAGTGAGACGATCGAGCACTATGGCCAGCAGCACTATGCCGAGACCACCGACCGAGGCCATGCCCATGTCGAGGCGGCCTATGCCGCGCAGGACCATCTGGCCAAGCCCGCCCACCGCGATCATGGAGGCGATCACCACCATGGAGAGGGAGAGCATCAGCGACTGGTTGACCCCTGCCATGATGGTCGGCATGGCCAGCGGCAGTTGTACCTTGAACAGCAGCTGACGTGGGCTGGCGCCAAATGAGTGACCGGCTTCAATAAGATCTTCCGGCACCTGGCGAATGCCGAGAATGGTCAGCCGTATCATGGGCGGCAGAGCAAAGATGATGGTCACTACCACCCCGGGCACATTGCCTATACCAAACAACATGACGATGGGGATGAGGTAGACAAACGCCGGCGTGGTCTGCATGGCGTCGAGCAGGGGGCGAGTCCAGGCGGTTGCTCGCTCGCTGCGTGCCAGCAAGATGCCAACCGGCAGACCGATGATCATGCAAAACAGCAGAGAGGTCATCACCAGGGCCAGGGTCACCATGGCATCGGACCAGGCCCCGATAAGGCCAATCCCGATGAGGGAGATCAGGGTACCCAGCGCCATGCTGCCACTGACCAGCTGCCAGGCGATCAGGGTCAAGATCCCCACCATGAGTGCGGAAGGCACGCTCTGCAGCGTATGAGTCAGTGCATTGAGGGTCACCTCGACCGGTGCCCGCACTATCTGGAACAGGGGACGAAAGTGGGTTACCAGCACGTCTATGCCCTGCTCCACCCAGACATCGAGCGGCAGCCAGGCCTGCTGGAAGGGATCCAGCAGATCGAGAGGCGGTTTGTCATCGGCCGAGGCTATCTGGTTTTGCCAGTCGTTGCTGGCGACGGCGGTGTGAGTGGTGCTGCCCCAAGGATCCGCGTCAACCTGAGTGGTGGAAGCACTGGCCCAAGGATCCGGATCGGCAGCAGGGGCCTCGTCGGCCCAGGCTGGATGGGCGGCAAACAGCAGCGTTGCCAGACAGAGGGATATTAAATGCTTCATACCGGAGTACTCCTGTCCAGGGTGTTGAGCAGATTGGCCTTGGAGATAAGCCCCAGATAAGTGCCATCCTCTTCTACCACGGGGACCTGACAGGGGGCGGCCGCCACCAGGCTTATCAGTTCGTGCAGGGGAGTGTCGGCCAGCAAGGGGCTTACTTCATCCAGCAATGCCTGATCCAGACTGCCCTTGCTCGCCACGGCACGGGCCAGGGAGTCGAGGGAGACGACGCCGACGAAGCGCCGACTACGATCGATCACATAGCCAAACTCCCGATCCTGCTCCTTGAGCTGGCGCAGAGCGTTGGCCGGGCCATCCGTGGTGTGCTTCTTGATGAGCGGGGTCTGCTTGCGGCTGGCGATGTCACGGGCACTGAACACATTGGCCAGATCCACACCGCGAAAGAAGGCGCGCACATAGTCGTTGGCAGGCTGGCTCAGGATCTCGTCCGGGGTGCCGATCTGGATCACCTGACCGTCCTGCATGATGGCGATGCGGTCGCCGATGCGCATCGCCTCGTCCAGATCGTGGGAGATGAAGACGATGGTGCGCTGATGGTTGGCCTGTAGCTTGAGCAGCTCATCCTGCATCTCGGTGCGGATCAGGGGGTCGAGGGCGGAAAATGCCTCGTCCATCAACAAAATGTCGGGATCATTGGCCAGGGCGCGCGCCAGGCCAACCCGCTGCTTCATGCCGCCAGACAGGGCATCGGGGTAGGCATGCGTCCAGGTCTCGAGGCCGACCTGGGCCAGGGCCTGGCGGGCGCTGCGGTGGCGATCTGCTTGGGGAACACCAGCCAGTTCCAAACCAAAAGCGGCGTTGTCCAATACCGTCAGGTGCGGCATCAAGGCGAAGGATTGGAACACCATGCTGATTTTTTTGCGACGTACCTGACGCAGCGCCTCATCCGAGATGACGGCGATATCTTCACCATCGATCAAGACCTGACCGCGAGTGGGCTCTATCAGCCGGTTGAGCAGGCGTACCAGGGTGGATTTACCGGATCCCGACAACCCCATCACCACGAAAATTTCTCCTTCATGGATCTGCAGATTCACGTCATGTACGCCGAGGGTTTGTCCGGTCTTTTGCAAGATCCCGGCACGATCATCACCCTCTTCCAATAATTTGAACGCCTTGTCCGGCTGCTCTCCAAAGATCTTATACAGGGTCTTTACTTCCAGTTTGACTGTCATATTGCCCTTTTCTAATTGATTACAACTTCACCGCCATGGCATAACCATGACGAAATTCACTTACTACACTAAACAATTAAATGGCAAACATAAAGCATAATCAATCACCACAACATCGATGCAAATGCATAAATCATTGAATAAATAAGAAAAACAAGCCGATTACACCATGTATAAATAAAAATTAAACATTATCATCACAAATAAATTAGCAGTTATTGTTTAAGGGTATAAACATGTTTTGATGAAAAGCCTACCCACTGCAGATCAAGCTGATGCCCTGGTGCAGATTTGGCCGCGCAAGATGACGACCATTCAAATCGGTCCGCCAGCATGACGACGAGGCAATTCACGAGGGAATATTGCTGACAAAAATCAGAGTAGTGTCGACATAATCGGCGAAATAGAGACTAAGAGATGAAATAAAGAAGGGATAAACCACAGGGAAAATGGCAGGAATAAAGAGGTGAGTAGCAGGGGATGGCCGCAGAAGACAGCGCGACGCCAGGGAACCCGACGCTGACTGCACCGGGCTCCTCCTGCGTCAAAGCGAGCGCATGATCTCCGCCCCCAGGGCGAAGGATCGCAGCCGGGCCTGATGATCGAAGATGGGGCCATTGAACATAAGTTCGTCAGCCTGGGTTTCGGCCAGCAATGCCTGAATGCCATGGCGGATAGCGGCTTTATCACCCACCAGGGAGCGAGACAACGTCTTCTCCATGGCCATCAGCTCGTGAGGGGCCCAGCCGGTCAGCTCTTCCACCGGCGCCGGTAATTCCCCAGCATCTCCTCGATAGAGCCGCAAGAACTGCTGCTGTACCGTGCTCAACAGAAAAAGCGCCTCGGCCGTACTCTCGGCAGCAATCAGATTGACGCAGACCACGGCATAGGGCTTGGGCCAACGTGCGGAAGGGCGATATTGGCTGCGATAAACCTCCAGGGCCTGCAACAACAGCGCCGGCGCAAAATGGGAAGCAAAACCAAACGGCAAGCCCATGGCCGCCGCCAGCTGGGCGCTGTAGAGGCTGGAGCCAAGCAGCCAGACGGGCAGCTGTAGTCCGAAGCCGGGCACGGCACGTACCGGGCCCGGCTCATCACCGAAATAGGCCATCAACTCGGCCACATCGGCGGGAAAGTCATCCTGATCGCCTCCCCGCTGGCGGCGCAAAGCGTGCATGGTGCGCTGATCGGAGCCAGGGGCACGACCCAGGCCCAGGTCTATTCGCCCCGGATAGAGGGACTCCAGGGTGCCGAACTGTTCGGCAATCACCAGAGGGGAGTGATTGGAGAGCATGATGCCACCGGCGCCAAGACGCAGAGTCCGGGTGCCAGCAGCCAGGTGACCAATCAACACTGAGGTGGCGGCGCTGGCAATTCCCGGCATGTTGTGATGCTCGGCCAGCCAATATCTGTGATAACCCCAGGCCTCGGCCTGCTGAGCCAGTTCAAGGGAGCGGCGGAAAGAATCGGCGGGACGAGAGCCGACGGGAACAGGCACCAGATCCAGTACCGAATAGGGAACAGACATGACTCACTCCAGGGGTGGGAAAGCAGTCACTCTACCACTAGCTCTAAATGAGACACAATTAATCCATTGCTGGCGATTCTGATGTCATGAGCCAAACTCATTGCTCGCCAACCATGGACGAATGGCCATGATAAGGATCCCGACATGAGGCTGAACGGCTCGCAGCGCCGCCCTTTTTACGTACACATAGCCACCCTCTTCATCTGTTTGTTCACTCTGCTCGGCACCTTGCTGATAGCGCAGCATTTTCAACAGAGCCGTGCCCAGGGGATGGCCCACGAATACCATAACTTCCAGCAATACCGGGAGCAGCTGGCCCTGGCTCTGACCCTCAACGAGCGGCCGGCCCGCACCACCCTCAAGCTGCTCAGGGCAGGCCAGCTGATGCAGGCGGATGATCTGACGGCCCGGCTCGCCTTTTTGCCGCAGCTGGTCGAGGTGCTGGCCAGCCAGCATGGCTATGGCGCCATCTATGTCGGTTATGGCAACGGTGACTTCTTTCTGGTGCGAACCCTGACCGAAAGCGTCAAAGCGCAGTTGGACTCGACCCCACCGGGCAGCAGCCTGCTGGTACAGAGTCTGTCTGGGGGACAGGGGAAGTACCTCTATTATGATGCCCGCCAGCGCCTGCTCCATCAGCAGCCCATGCCCGACTACCAGTTCGATCCCCGTGCCCGGCTCTGGTATCAGCAGGCGCTACGCAGCAAAGGCATTGCCAGCACGGCCCCCTATCTCTTCTTCACTACCAAGGAGCCCGGCATGACGCTGGCGATCGCCAGCCCCGATGGCCAGGCGGTGATCGGCATAGATGCCAGCGTTGATCGTCTCTCCAGACTCATTGGCAAGATGCGGCAAGAGGGGACCCAGCTGGTATTGTTTGATCGCCATGCCACCTTGCTTGCAACCGACCCGGCGCAGTTGCCCAGCTATGAGCGCTTGCGGGTACTGCCCAAGATATCGGCCCTGAGCGATCCCGTATTCACCCTGTTGCAACGCCGACTGAGTGCAGAGCCCGACCTGCTTAAGGGGCGCCATGAGCTGACCCTCAATGGCGAAAACGGGGGGGAGTGGCAGGTCAACCTCTCATCGCTCGGGGAAGGTTCCCCCTTCTATCTGGGACTCATCATCAGCAGCGAGCGCCTGTTCGCGAACGCCACACGCGAGGCCTGGCACAACCTCGGCAGTACCCTGCTTGCCCTCTTGCTGCTGCTGCCCGTCATCTGGCTCGTCGCCAGACGCACCGCCACTCCCCTGCTTGCGCTGACCCGGGAGGCCGAGCGCATCCAGCATTTCGATTTCAGTAACGGGGAGGCGCCCCACTCCGCCATCCAGGAGATAGACGATCTCTCCCGCACCATGTCGGGCATGCGCCTGACCCTGGGTAACTTCATGAACATGGGGCGGGCGCTTGGCGCCGAACACAACTTCGACGCCCTGCTTGAACGCGTACTCGGTGAAACCATAGCCGCAGCCGGGGCCGAGGGCGGCGCTCTCTATCTGGTGGAGGAGGGGCAACTGCAACCTGCGCTGGCCTTCTGGCATGGCCATCCCTTGCCAACCATAGAAGGTGAGCGCCTGCTGCGTCCCGTCCTGCACGGCGAGCGCCTCAGCGTCGCCCTCGAAGAGGGTTGCTGGCAGCGCCACCTGAGTGGCTGGGGGGCCTATCCCGGCAAGGGACGCCTGGTGGCCGAACCCCTGCGCAATCACAGTCAGGAGGTGACGGGCTGCCTGCTGATCTTGCTGCCCCCCTGCTCCCCTGATGAACTGGCGGCCCGCATCAGTCTGATCGAGGCGCTGGCTGGCACCTCGGCCTCCGCCATCGAGAATCAACGACTACTGGCGGAGCAAAAGCGTCTGCTGGAGTCATTCATCGAGCTCATCGCCGGGGCCATCGATGCCAAGAGTCCCTATACCGGCGGCCATTGCCAACGGGTGCCCGAACTGACCCGACTGCTGGCGGAAGCGGCCGCCGCCGAGCGGGAGGGACCCTTTGCCGGTTTCAACCCCAGCGAGCAGGAGTGGGAAGCCATCCACATTGCCAGCTGGCTGCACGACTGCGGCAAGGTGACGACCCCCGAGTTCGTGGTCGACAAGGCCACCAAGCTGGAAACCCTCTACGATCGCATCCACGAGATCCGCACCCGCTTCGAGGTGCTCAAGCGCGATGCCCACATCGCAACCCTGAGTGAGCAGTTGTCAGAACAGCAACGCAGCCTAGCCCGCACGGCCGTGGCCCCCGTCTGGGCGGAGCTCGATGCCGAATTTTCCTTCGTGGCCGAGTGCAATCAGGGGGAGGAGTGGATGGCGCCGGAGCGACTCGAGCAATTGCAACGGATTGCCACTCGCAGTTGGCTACGCACTCTGGATGACAGGCTCGGACTGGGAGCTGAAGAGCGCAAGCGCCATGGCGACCTCGCCGCTCCCCTGCCTTGCCGTGAATACCTGCTGGCCGACAGGCCCGAGCACAAAATCCCCCGTCCCGACAACGATAGACTGGAGGCAGACAATTCCTGGGGCTTCAAGGTCAAGGTGCCCGCCTGCCTGTATGATCGGGGCGAGCTCTACAACCTCAGCATTGGCCGTGGCACTCTGAGCGAGGAGGAGCGCTACAAGATAAACGAACACATCATCCAGACCATCAAGATGCTGGAGCGATTGCCCTTTCCCCGCCACCTGCAACAGGTACCTGAAATAGCGGGCGGCCACCACGAGAAGATGGATGGCAGCGGCTACCCCAGGGGGCTTAGCCGGGCACAGATGAGCGTGCCGGCCCGCATCATGGCCATCGCCGACATCTTCGAGGCACTGACCGCCAGCGATCGCCCCTACAAACCGGGCAAGTCTCTTAGCCAGTCCCTTGCCATCATGAGCCAGATGGCCAACGTGGGGCACATAGATCCGGAGCTCTTCGCTCTCTTCCTGCGCAGCCGTATCTGGCTACAGTACGGCCAGCGCTTCCTGAGCGAGGCACAGTGCGATGAGGTCAATCTGGCCGCCTTCCGCCCCCCTCAGGGCGAGGAACCTGCATCTCCCTCTCGCCCAGCACCCGCCATCAGATCAGGCCGAGCATCCAGGAGGCAAATCCTAAGCTGAGAGAGGGGCCCCTGGGCCCTCCTCAGCTTTGCGCTGCCCATGGCTAGCTATGGGGGGCCAGCTCAGCGTTCATCAGCTCCTTCATGCGAAACTTCTGCAGTTTGCCGGTGACCGTCATGGGGTACTCGTTCACGAAACGGATGTAACGTGGCACCTTGAAGTAGGCGATGCGGGCCGACAGGAAGTGTTTAATCTCCTCTTCATCGGCATCACAGCCGGGCCTGAGCTTGATCCAAGCGCAGACCTCCTCGCCATAGCGGTCGCTGTCGATACCAAACACGGCGGCGTCCTGCACCGCGGGGTGATCGTAGAGCCGCTCCTCCACTTCCCGGGGATAAATGTTCTCGCCCCCCCGGATGATCAACTCCTTGCTGCGCCCGACAACCTGGACATAGCCCTCGCTATCCATGACCCCGATGTCGCCGGAGTGCAGCCAACCCTCGGTATCTATGGTGGCCGCCGTCTTGGCCGGATCCTGCCAGTAGCCACTCATGACGCTATAGCCACGGCAACAGATCTCCCCTTTCTCCCCCCTTGCCACCATCTCACCACTGGGGTCGACCAACTTTATCTCGGTGTGGCCGATCGCCCGCCCGACTGTGGTGACGCGCTTGTCGAGAGGGCAATCCACCGCTGTCATGTGATTGATGGGGCTGCACTCCGTCTGGCCATAGGCAATGGTCACCTCCGTCATGTGCATCAGGGTCTGCACCCGCAACATCAGTGGCTCGGGACAGATGGCTCCCGCCATGATGCCGGTACGCAGTGAGCCGAGATCGAACTCGGAAAAGTTCGCAAGCTCCAGCTCGGCGATGAACATGGTCGGCACCCCATGCAAGGCGGTACAACGCTCCTCACTGACCATCTGCAAGGTGGTGGCGGGGTCAAATGCCTCACTGGGGAAGAGGGCGCAGGCTCCCACGCTCAGACAGACCAGGTTGCCGAGTACCATGCCGAAACAGTGATAGAGGGGCACCGGGATGCAAAGTCTGTCCTGTTCGGTCAGCGCCATGCCGGCTGCGACCAGCAGACCATTGTTAAGTATGTTGCTGTGGCTAAGGGTTGCGCCCTTGGGGCTGCCCGTGGTGCCCGAGGTGAACTGGATATTGATGGGATCCGAAGCCTTGAGCCCGGCAGCCACCCTTTGCAGGACGCTGTTCTCCTGTTCATCCCCCAAGCTGAGCAAGGCGTTGAAGTTGAGCATGCCAGGGGTCCTGTCCTCACCCAGACGCACCACCCAGGCCAGGCTTGGCAAGGCGGCGGCCTTGAGCTCTCCGGGCGGTGAACTGTTCAGTTCCGGGGCCAGCTCGGCCAGAGTGGCAAGATAGTCACTGCCCTTGAAGCGGCTGGCACAGATCAATGCCTTGCAGCCAACATTGTTGATGGCAAAGGCCAGTTCCTCACGCCGATAGGCGGGATTGATACAGACCATGATGGCGCCGATACGGGCGGTGGCAAACTGCACCAGACACCATTCGATGTTATTGGGGGACCAGATGCCGACCCGGTCACCAGGCTGTATGCCTATGGCCAGCAATCCCTTGGCCAGCCGATCTATCTGTTGCAGATATTCACGCCAGCGCCAGCGGATCTGTTGATGACGCACCACCACGGCGGGCCGGTCTGGGAAGCGTTCGACTATCCCTAGCAGGTAGTCACCTATGGTTTGATCAAGCAGGGGGGCATCGGTCGGGCCGACGCGATAGCTGGGCAGTGCGGACATGAAGGCTCCTTGCCATAAGGGGAATGAGTGGCCTACGGCTCGGCTGGCAACATCGCGATAACGAATGTTACGTTAGTGTAAAATCATGAAATTACAAAGCCCACTTTGGTCGAACAACAGGGCTACCTGCCGATGCAATAGCCAAAGAGCAGTTCAATTCCCAATGAGGAAAAAGCACATATAAAAACGGACAGCCCTGGGGCTGTCCGTTTTTTGGTCACCTGTCCCCACACATGGGTCAGAACAACAGATGTGCCATGGCGGCAACGACCGGCAAGGTCACCAGTGTCCGCAGCAGGAACACCACAAACAGCTCCCACAGCTTGACCGGGATCTTGCTGCCCAGCAGCAGTGCGCCCACTTCCGACATATAGATAAGCTGAGTCACCGACATCGCGGCGATGACGAAGCGGGTCATCTCGCTCTCGATGCTCGAGGCCAGAATTGCCGGGATGAACATGTCCGCAAAACCGACCACTATGGTCTTGGAAGCGGCTTCAGCCTCCGGCAGCTGCAACAGCTCAAGCAGCGGAATGAAGGGGGCACCCAACCAGTTGAACACTGGCGTGTGCTCGGCCAGCATCAGGGCGCAGGTCCCGATCGCCATCACCACCGGCAGCACGCCAAACACCATGTCCAGGGCATTTTTGACCCCTTCCCGGGCAACGGCGCCGAGATCGCTCACGCTGTCGGCTTTCTTGAGGGCACGCTCGAAGCCATAGCTCACCAGATTGTGCTCGTGAGGCACGGCCTCCTGCTTGCGGCACAGTGGGGTACCATCGGAATAGACGTCCTTCTTCCAGGAGAGCGGGGGCAGGCGCGGCACCACTATGGCGGCCACCACGCCGGCCAGGCAGACGGTCAGATAGAAGGGCACGAACATGTGCTCCAGCTTCACCTGAGAGATCACCACCAGACAGAAGGTGATGGAGACAGCCGAGAAGGTGGTGCCGATGACGGCGGCTTCACGCTGGGTGTAGAACTTGCCCTCGTACTGCTTGCTTGTGAGCAGGATGCCCACACTGCCATCGCCAAGCCAGGAGGCAAAGCAGTCGACCGCGGAGCGGCCCGGCAGGCGGAATACCGGACGCATGATGCGGGTCATCAGGGTGCCGACAAACTCCAGCAGACCGAAATCCAGCAACAGCGGTAACAGCAGACCAGCGAAGATAAACACCGAAAACAGCACGGGCAGCAAATCATTCAGCACCAGGCCACCGGTCGCATCGGAACGCAGCGCCTCTGGGCCCATCCCGAAGAAGGTCAGCAGCGCAAAGATGCCGCCCAGCACTCGTACCATGGCCCAGAACGGGGAGACGTTGAACAGGGCATTGAGAAAGGGACGACGTACCAGGATCGCGGGCTTGAACAGCCAGGCAACCAGGGTCATCAGCATGGTGGTGGTGATCAAGGCACATACCACGGCCACAAGCGAGTCTGAAAACACCGCTTGTACCGTCTTGGCCAGCACGGCCACGGGGATGGTGATATTGCCGTCATAGAGCACGGGGGTCATGAACAGCAGGATCCCGACGAGTGACGGGATCAAGAACATCAGCAAGTTACGGCGAGTATTTACCGCAGGGGCTTCGAGGGTCTTTTCCAACATGAGATTACAGCCTTAATGTTACTTTTCCTTAGCCAGGCCGCCTGCATACTCATG
>NZ_AQGQ01000078.1 GCF_000388115.1 Aeromonas molluscorum 848 | reverse complement strand
TAGACTTAAAAAGTGGCATATATGGCATTTTTAGAATTGCCATTCTATGTGATTCAAAAAAGAGTGTGGAGTAACGTCTCAAACGATAAGTCCCACCATCTGCCATGTATTTATCGACAGCCAAACGATCCCAATGCGCCTTAAATAAATGCCAGTCAATATCATTGACTATGTCTACCGGCGAGCATAGCGCTCTCTCATAAAAATAGCCGCTTTCAATTATCTCATCAGAAGAACTAATAGTATCATTGAGCTGTGGAATGATTGGAAATGATATAATGCGACCATTTTCAGCCTTCATGCCATTAGCAAGCCACCCTAATGGCCTCAGCTTATCGTATTCTGTACAGGTAGATGTAACATCCATGAATATATTAACCTCTTAGTGCGCTTGCGTTGCGGTAGGAACATAGCATGTGATAGCATATCTCTCATATTTAGAATTCTGTTAATCCTCACTTAATGGCAATGTTAATGCTGGCTATAAATGATATAAAATTTTTCATTACCATTGCAGCTTGCAAAAATTTCTCCACCGCAGCAAAACAGCTGCATGTTTCAGCGCCTTATGTTACGCAGAAGCTCAGATCCCTCGAGGAAAAACTTGGTCTTATCCTAATTGAACGACAAGGCCGCCAGCTAAAAGTCACGGAGCATGGCCAAATATTGATCGATATGGGGCCAGAGGTCATTAGGCAAATGGCCTCAATTGAGGAGCAATTGAGATCAGCCAAAGATGACCTTTGCGGCCATATAAATATACTTGCACCTATTGGTTTCGGTGAGAAAAAGCTGTCTCCCATTATTGGTCAGTTCAAGCAACAACACCCGGCAGTATCTATTGATCTTACCCTATCTGATCGCCCTTCCTGGACAGACGCACCTCTCCAACCAGACATCATGTTTTATATTGGTGAATTAACCCAAGCACATCTTTATAGAATGGTCATCTCACCTACTCGTCGTGTCCTCTGTGCATCGCCAGACTATATTTCCACCATGCCAGTCCTGACAACGCCAGAACAACTAATGACTGAAAGGCATAATTGCATTGTATTGAGAGAAAATAATGAAGATGTTTCACTCTGGCGTTTCCAGCATATCGAATCAGGCAAAGAATATCGTCTCAGAGTGACGCCTTCACTTACCAGCAATATTGCCGATGTAGTGAAGCAGTGGGCTCTAGATGGATTGGGTATAATCAATCGTTCGGAATGGGATCTCATTACTGAACTCAATGCTGGCACTTTGGTGGAGCTACTCCCAGAATATTCCTTACCACAAGTGGACATTGTCGCACTTATGGCAACAGGTGAGAGTGCCCGCGCCCGTAAAATAAGTAGGTTTCTGGAATTCGCTAAAGGCAGGCTCAAAGAGATACTTTAACCACTAACTCTGTAATGAGTGATGGCGCCTGTCATTTAAACACTCGTTGTAGACAACACAGAATAACAGGATGCAATGAACGCAGTTAAATGCATCCTGTTATAGCCAGCCAGAAACCTACATACACTTGTGGTCCAGCTAACTGACTTATTATCTCCCCAAGAAGGGTTCCCAGTCCTTGAACACCGGCTGCAACCCCGCCTGCCGCACGGCGGCGGCGACCTCCCCCACAGAGCGGTCGTCGTGGATGGCGAACTGCTCCAGCTCCTCCTTGTCCCCTTCGGCATAGCCGCCCGGCTGGGTGCGCGACTCCGCCGACATCTGGGTGATGCCAAGGCGCAGGGCGCCGTTGCGAAACGCAGGGGACTCCCGGGTGGAGAGGGACAAGTCCAGGGTCGGCGAGAAGAGGCGCCAGGCGCAGATGAGCTGCACCAGTTGCCTGTCCGACATGGTCACCTCGGGCTCAAGTCCCCCGGTGCAGGGGCGCAGGCGCGGGAAGGAGAGGGAATAGCGGCTCTGCCAGTGGTGGCGCTCCATCCAGGCCAGATGCTCGGCGACGAAATAGCTGTCGGCGCGCCAGTCCGGCGACAGGCCGATGAGCGCGCCGAGGCCAATCTTGTCGATGCCGGCGCGCCCCAGCCTGTCCGGGGTGGCGAGGCGCCACGCGATATCCTGCTTGTTGCCGCGCAGGTGGTGGCGGGCGTAGGCGGGGGCGTGGTAGGTCTCCTGATAGACCATGACCGCATCCAGCCCCAGGGTCTTGAGCTCGGCGTATTCGGCCTCGGACAGGGGCTGCACCTCCATCGCCAGGGTGCTGAAGTGGCGGCGGATCCGCGGCAACTGCTCGCGAAAGTAGTCCATACCCACCTTGGTCTCGTGCTCGCCGGTCACCAGCAGCACGCTGTCAAAACCCCGCGCCTTGAGGGCCAGGCACTCGCGCTCGATTTCCTCGCTGTTCAGGGTCTTGCGCTTCAAGCGGTTGCTCATGGAGAAGCCGCAGTAGGAGCAGTCGTTGGCGCACAGGTTCGACAGATAGAGGGGCACGTAGAAGCCCACCGTATTGCCAAAGCGCTGGCGGGTGAGGCGCTCGGCCAGCTCCGCCATCCGGGGCAGGAAGGGCTCGGCGGCCGGGGAGATGAGCGCCATGAAGTCATCCAGGCTGCGGCGCGAACTGGCCAGCGCCTGCTCCACGTCCCTGGCCGTCTTGGCGCGGATACTCATGCCCACATGGTCCCACCCAAGCGCCTGCCATCTATCGAGAAAACTCGCCCCCTCGATAGGGGCGAAGTGCGCGCTCATAGGGCCTCCAGGAAATCGGTGAGCGGGCTGGAAGCCTGCGCCTGGCTGCCGCGCGCCCCGAGGCCCGCCTCATGGGCGCTGCGACCTGCCTCGCAGGCCAGCGCAAAGGCGCGGCCCATGGCGATAGGATCCCCGCTCACGGCAATCGCCGTATTGACCAGCACGGCATCGGCGCCGAGCTCGAAGGCGGCCGCCGCGTGGCTCGGCGCCCCTATCCCCGCATCCACCACCACGGGGACATTGGCCTGCTCGATGATGATCGACAGGAACTCCCGGGTCACCAGCCCCTGATTGGAGCCAATGGGGGCGCCGAGCGGCATGACGGCGGCGCAGCCCACCTCTTCGAGCCGCTTGCAGAGCACGGGATCGGCGCCGCAGTAGGGCAGCACCACGAAGCCCTCTCTCACCAGCTGTTCGGCGGCCTTGAGGGTCTCTATGGGGTCGGGCAGCAGATACTTGGGATCGGGGTGGATCTCGAGTTTCAGCCAGTTCGTCCCCAGCGCCTCCCGGGCCAGGTGGGCGGCAAACACCGCCTCGGCGGCGGTCTTGGCGCCGGAGGTGTTGGGCAGCAGCTTGACCCCGAGGGCCAGCAAGGGGCTCAGGATGTCGTCGTGGCGCTTGCCGGGCTCCAGGCGCTTGATGGCCATGGTGACGAGCTGGGAGCCACTCGCCGCGATGGCGGCCGCCATCTGCTCGGGGTGGGCAAACTTGCCTGTGCCGGTAAAGAGGCGCGATGAGAAGGTGTGATCGGCAATACGCAGCATGTCAGCCTCCCGCTATCGCGGTGAAGAGGTGGATCTCGTCCCCGTCATTGAGCCGGGTCTCTGGCCAGCGGCTGCGGGGCAGCACGGCGCCATTCAGGGCCACCGCCACCCCCTGGGGGGCAATCTCCTGCACCGCCAGCAGCTCGCTCAGGCTCTGGCCGATGGGCAGGGAGAGTTCGATATCGTTCAATCGGATCTTCATGGTTAATCCTTCAGGGCCGGGATGGCGCTGCCGCAGACAGGGCAGTCGGGATCGGCGGGCAGGTGCAGGGTCTGCCACTCATGGGCCAGGGCATCGAAGCGGCGCAATGTGCCCGCCACCGGGCTCGGCAGGCCGAGCAGCAATTTCAGTGCCTCCAGCGCCTGCAGGGAACCCATCACCCCCACCAGGGGGCCCGTGACGCCGCTGCTCTGGCAGCTCTCCCTGATTTCGGTATCCGCCGGGTAGAGGCAGGCGTAACAGGCCTGTTCGGGGGCGCTTCGCACCATCAGCTGGCCCTGCCAGCCGACGACGGCGGCGGAGATCCAGGGCTTGCCCTGGGCCACGCAGGCGGCGTTGATGGCGTGGCGAGTAGGGAGGTTGTCGCAGCAGTCGACAACCAGATCCACCTCGGCCACAAACTCCGGCAGGCTCTGCCCATCGAGTCGCTGGTTGATGGCAATCAACTCGAGGTGCGGGTTATGTTCCGCCAGTCGCTCCCGGGCCAGCTCGGCCTTGGAGCGACGCACGCCCTCGCCGGTGTAGAGGATCTGGCGCGGCAGATTGCTCGAATCCAGGGTGTCGCCATCGGCGAGCCACAGGGTGCCGACACCGGCCCCGGCCAGATAGAGGGCGAGCGGCGAGCCGAGGCCGCCGAGGCCGACGATCAGCACAGATTTCGCTTTCAGCCTCGCCTGCCCCGCCTCGCCGATCTCGCTCAGCATCAACTGCCTGCCGTAGCGCAGGTACTCTTCGTCAGAGAGCATGACTGGCCTCCTCTATCTGGTGCGGCCGCGCCGACAGGGGGGCATCCCCTGCCCCCACGGCGGCCAGCAGGCGAGCGGTCGCCCCCTGCCAGTCGTCGCTCGCCGTGATGGCCGAGACCAGGGCGATGCTGCCCACCCCGCTCTCCTGGACCGCCGCGACCCGCTCCTCGCCGATGCCGCCGATGGCGACCGTGGGCCAGTCCTGCATCAGGGCGCGGTAGTGGTGCAATCGCACCAGTCCCTGGGGGCGGGAGGGCATCTGCTTGGTGTTGGTCGGGAAGATATGACCGAGCGCGATATAGGAGGGCGCCAATTCCCGGGCCCGCATCAGCTCGAAGTAGCCGTGGGTGGAGATGCCAAGGCGCAGCCCGGCGGCCTGGATGGCGGCGAGATCGGCGCTCTCCATGTCCTCCTGCCCCAGATGCACCCCATAGGCGCCGGCGGCGATGGCCTGCTGCCAATAGTCGTTGATAAAGAGGCGCGCGCCATGGCGGCGACCCAGGGCCACCGCCTCACGAATGGCGGGCGCCACCTCATCGGCAGGCAGATCCTTGATGCGCAGTTGCACTGTCTTGACCCCGGCCCCCAGCAACCGTTCGAGCCACCTGACCGAATCCACCACAGGGTAGAGGCCGAGACGATGCTCGGTCGGGGCAAAGGGGCCATCGGGCAGGCGAGCCTCGCTGGCGGGATAGAGCGCGAAACGGCGATCCAGGCTGGAGCCCGCCAATACGGCCCGGGGAAAGTGGGCGAGGCTGGTCGGCCAGCCCAGATGGGCGATGGGGCCTGGGCCTGCCCCCACCCCCTGCGCCCCTGCCAGCCCCTGCTGGAGGTAGGCGCGCGCCACCGTGGTGGCGTCTTCCACCGGGTAGTCCTGCGCCACCACGGCGGCGATGGCGCTGGCGTAAGCGCAGCCGGTGCCGTGACCGTGGCGGGTATCGAGCCGCGGCGCGGCGAGCCAGAATTCGCGGCTCTCGTCCTGGTAGTAGTCGAGGCAGTGATCCCCGCTCCACTCAAGGTGCCCCCCCTTGACCAGCACGGCGCGGGCGCCGAGCTCCCGCAGCCGGGCCGCCCCCGCCCGAACCAGTTCGGGGCTGGTCGCGGGAATGCCGGTCAGCGCCTCCAGCTCCGGGCCGTTGGGGGTGATGAGCGACAGACGGGGCAGCAGCTGCTCGCGCACCGCCGCCAGCATGTTCGGCTCCGCCATGGGGGTGCCAGTGCTGGCGATGGCGACCGGGTCATAGACCACGAAGGGGGCATGCAGGGTATCGAGGCGCCGGGCCAGCACCTCCACATGGAGTCGGGTCGGCAGCAAGCCTATCTTGATGGCAGCCGGGGGCAGATCGACGCCGAGGGCGTCGATCTGGGCGGTGAAGGACTGCATCAGCACGGGGTCGACCATCTTCACCGCCACCGAGTTCTGGGCTGTGATGGCGGAGATGACCGAGCAGCCGTGCACGCCAAGGTCGTGCAATGTGTGCAAGTCGGCCTGAATACCGGCCCCGCCCCCCGAGTCTGAACCGGCTATGGTCCAGACAATGGGCCTGGCAGCCTGTTGTGGGACCATGGGGTTCATGCCTCTTCCTTGAGGTTGGCGGCTTGATGGTAGATCTCGCCCCCCTTCTCCTTGAAGGTTTCCGCCATGCGGGCCATGCCGCTTTCGACCTCGGCCTGCACCCGCTGCTGCTGACCATCCATACCCACCAGCTTCACCTCTATGGTTTCCAGCTTGGCGGCATCGAGTTTGGCGGCGTAATCGCGCACGTCCTGGGTGATCTTCATGGAGCAGAACTTGGGGCCACACATGGAGCAGAAGTGAGCCACCTTGCCGGACTCCTGGGGCAGGGTCTCGTCGTGATAGCTGCGGGCGGTTTCGGGATCCAGCGCCAGATTGAACTGATCCTCCCAGCGGAACTCGAAGCGCGCCTTGGACATGGCGTTGTCGCGGATCTGGGCACCGGGGTGACCCTTGGCGAGATCGGCGGCGTGGGCGGCAATCTTGTAGGTAATGAGGCCTTGCTTTACGTCCTCCTTGTTGGGCAGCCCCAGGTGCTCCTTGGGGGTGACGTAGCAGAGCATGGCGCAGCCGTACCAGCCGATCATGGCGGCGCCTATGCCGGAGGTGAAGTGATCGTAGCCCGGCGCTATGTCGGTGGTGAGCGGACCCAGGGTATAGAAAGGCGCCTCGTGGCAGTGCTCCAGCTGCTCTGTCATGTTGCGCTCTATCATGTGCATGGGCACGTGACCGGGACCCTCTATCATCACCTGCACGTCGTACTCCCAGGCGATCTTGGTCAGCTCCCCCAGGGTGCGCAGCTCGGCGAACTGGGCCTCGTCGTTGGCATCATAAATAGAGCCAGGACGCAGGCCGTCGCCGAGCGACAAAGCCACGTCATAGGCGGCGCAGATCTCGCAGATCTCGCGAAAATGCTCGTAAAGGAAGCTCTCCTTGTGGTGAGAGAGGCACCACTTGGCCATGATGCTGCCGCCCCGGGAGACGATGCCGGTGAGGCGCTTGGCGGTCATGGGCACGTAGCGCAGCAGGACGCCGGCATGGATGGTGAAGTAGTCCACCCCCTGCTCGGCCTGTTCCAGCAGGGTGTCGCGAAACAGCTCCCAGGTGAGATCCTCGGCGATGCCGTTGGTCTTCTCCAGGGCCTGATAGATGGGCACTGTGCCGATGGGTACCGGGCTGTTGCGCAGGATCCACTCCCGGGTCTCGTGGATGTAGCGGCCGGTGGAGAGATCCATGACGGTGTCGGCGCCCCAGCGGGTCGACCAGACCAGCTTCTCCACCTCCTCTTCGATGCTGGAGCTGACCGCCGAGTTGCCTATGTTGGCGTTGATCTTCACCAGGAAGTTGCGGCCGATGATCATCGGCTCGGCTTCCGGGTGGTTGATGTTGCTGGGGATGATGGCGCGGCCTGCGGCCACCTCGGCGCGCACGAACTCGGGGGTGATGCTGTCTGGCAACTTGGCGCCAAAACCCTGACCCGGATGCTGGGTCAACAGCAGCTCGGAGCGCACCCGCTCACGGCCCATGTTCTCGCGAATGGCGATGAACTCCATCTCGGGGGTGATGATCCCCTGGCGGGCATAGTGCAACTGGCTGACCCACTTGCCAGCCTTGGCGCGGCGCGCCTTGGGCAGGTGTTCAAAACGCAGGTGATCCAGCCCCTCGTCGGCGAGACGCTCCTGGGTGAAGGCGGAGCTGAGATCATCGAGTGGCTCGGTGTCACCCCGCTCCAGCACCCAGGCTTCCCGCAGGCGCGGCAGGCCGCGGCGCACGTCAATCTCGGCCTGCTCGTCGCCGTAGGCACCCGAGGTGTCGTAGACGGGCACCGGCTCGTTGGCTTCGAACTTGGGGTTCTCTTCCGTGCCACCGACGAAGGTATCGGCCAGGGTGATCTCCCTCAGCCCCACCTGGATGTCGGGGCGTGACCCCTGGATGAAGATGCGTTTGGAGTTGGGATGGGCCATGCCCTTCAAGTTGTCAATGAAGGTCTGGGCGCTGGCGCGTTGCTGGCGACGGCCGACGGGGACTGACTTGGCATTTTCCGGTGCGGAAGTTTTTGAGGTAGACATAGCAAAACTCACATTAACTGGTTGAAGTTATGGGTTTGCTTGTCTGGAGTTCGAGGAGAAGTGATGAACCAGGAGCTGAGATCTGCTCTCAAGAGGGAGGGGATGCCCGCTGGCTCCCGATTCGTCCTTGTCGCTGCCTGATGTTGCCACCTAGATGGCCCCTGGCAGGGCAAGCTCCCTCTTGTGCGCCTTGACTCATCGAGGGATAGTCCTTTCGATGAGCGGGAGAGGCTTGTCCCTCCCCCGGCGCGGCAACCCTCTGGTTACCCTTGTTTCCCTTCGCAGGTTCTAGCCTGATCAGGTTCCACGGATCCCGAATTAACGGTCTCAGCCTCGCGTCGTTCGACGGTCGGCACTCCGACAAGATGGCGCCAGTATAAGTGGGGAAATGGAAAGCACAAGCCTTTAACAAGCCCGACCAGTACAAACAACAACCGGGCCATGGGCCCGGTTCTCTTACTGCAACGCGCTGCCGTTATTGATTGGTGGCAGGGGTCACGCTGAGGCTGACATTGTTGAAGCCAAGCCCGGAGAGCTCCTGCGTATCAAGCGGGATCTCCAGTCTCAGGCCCGGAGCACCACCGTCCACACTGCGAGCACGGCGCACCTTGCTGCCAGCCGCGAGCGGCACGGGAGCGCCGATCTCGATGTTGCCGGCAAACTGGCTCTCGGCACTGAAATCGCCGGTGATCCCCGCCCGCACCGGGCGCAGCACCCTAGCCAGGTTATTCTGCATGGTAGGCAGACCGTTCTGCTGTATGGTCCAGTTCCAGTCCCACCACTTCACTTCACCCGGGATGTAACGCTTGTCCCACTGGTAACGAATGCTGCTCGCCTTGTCCTTGTACGGACCTATGACGAAGGTGTGGTTCCAGTTCGGACGGTTATCCGGATGGGTATGCCAGGCGTTGCCGCCCCAGCGCAGGAAACCGCTCAGGGTCAGGTCATAGCTGACATCGGCCTTGAACTCGTAGGGGTAGGAGATGTCGGCTTTGTAGAGCTCTATCTTCACCGGGATCTTGGAGCGGGCCGGCACAGTCGGGCGCACGGACTGGGACAAAGAGGTGGTGGTCGAGCCCCCATTCTGGGACGCCCAGGACTGGTTGGCGGCAATCTCGATGGAGAGCTCGGTTTCCCCCACCAGCGGCCACTTGAACTTGTTCTTGGTGGTCACCTTCTCGCTCAGGCCATAGGTGTTGGTCTTGGACCAGTTGGTGGCGGTGTCGTAGCGCAGGGTAACGTCATAGCCGGATTGGGGGGTGTCGCTGTCGTTGACCGCCCAGCCCACCACAGTCTTGACCAGCTGGCGGTCAGACTGGGTGACATCGCCATGCTTGAAGCTGTCAGGATCCAGGTGATAGGCGAAGTTGCTGACCCGGATGCTGCTCTTCTCGCCACAGCGATAGCCGTCACAGCCACCATCATTGTTGCCACGGATCACCCAGCCATCGCCATCACGGGTCACATCCATGTCTTCACCGACATATTGACTGTGATTGCCGCTCACCCAGGCATAGCCAAGATAGTTGGCCAGATAACTGGTTGGTTTGATGAAATTAGCGCTGTCATGTACCAGTCGCCATTGCACGTCTATTTCATCACCATCTGGAATATCCAAGGCGGATAAAGCCGGTATTTCACCTGTGACAGGGCTGGTCGGATAACACCAGGTATTGGATGCTGCCCCTGGTTTTATTTCACCATTATACCCCGGCCCCATAATGACCCAGCCGTTGGCAAGCCCGCTTATTTGCCATTGCCCCATCATATTGACAATATTGCTTTTAACGCTTTGAGCCTCTTCGCGATTGATAGGGCGATACCTGTCGCCACAGACCTCCTGGCCCAATGAAAACAAGCGTAGCTGATCTGGATAGACGGGCTCTGCCGCTTGAGCCTGTGCCATCAGCAGGCCGGACATGATGAATGACAAGCCAGTTATTTTTAATTTTCGCATAGCAACCCCGATATATTGAACATTGACATGCATCCACCGAGCTAATAAACCTGTAGGTCGCATGTGAGTACGACAGTATCAGCCGCATTAATATCAATGTGCGATCTCGCCCACACTTTAATATGTGTTGCATATTAACAAAGCCATTAGTTGACGATCGTTCAATATTGACAAATATAATATCAGGGAATCTACCCCATAATATTATTCGTCACTTCTTCATTGCCCGGCATATATATGAAATATATTTCTAAATTAGCAAAAACAATATTATTCTATTCAATGGCGTGAACCTTATTCCGATTCATCCTCGGGGTTGGGGATCAGGATCTCGGTCAGACGACCCGCTTCGTTGCGGCTCAGCACCAGTTGGCGGCCCGGTTGCAGGTCGGCGGCCAGGCCATTGATCAGCCTGACATCCGGCGTGAGCGAGACCGCCCCCAGCCGCGCCAGCAAGAGGCGATCCCCCTGCCGGGCCAGCAGCCGATCCTGAGCCCTGCGCCAGTTGAGCCTATCTTCGGCCTGCCAGGAGGCGCCGAGGGGGCGGATCCGCTGCGCCACCCCCTGCTCACTGTCGATGGCCAGCCAGACGCCGGGCCTGAGGATGGCATTTCCCCCTTCCACCCGGGCACTGCCCAACTCCAGCTCGGCCCCTTGAAATTGCAGATGGATGCCATCGTTATGCTCCAGTTCCACCAGCCAGCGCTCGGGCTGGTCGGCAGGGGCGTGCAAGGGGAGCAACAGCAGGAACAGTGCGGTTCTGGTCATAGCAGACAAGTCCATGGTCAACCCAGCGATGAGGTTTAACTATGGGCCTGGACGGGTAATTTTTCCGCTCGACTGAGCAGCGATTCAATCATCCTCTCGGCACTGGCTCAGACGCAGGCCGTCGAAGCGACACTCCAGCTCTAGCCAGCGTCCCTCGAAGGGCGCCAGGCTCTCGTCGGCGGCGCCATAGCCCCAGACTCGCCCCTGCTCTACCTGTCCCTCCAGCTCCATCTCATCCTTTTCTTCCAGAGGCTCCACCTCGCGGATCAGCCGTCGCGCCCCCTGCGCCGTCGTCTGCACCTCCCCTTCCAGCTCGACCCAGGTACCGCCAAGATCATCTTCGTCGAGACCCTCCTTGAAGCGAGTCTGTTCGTCGAGCACGAAGGGGATGCCATTGACCATCAGCTGACCCAGTTGCCAGGTGGTACGACCGGTCAGTTTGAACTCGGCCGACTGCACAGTGCCAAATGGCAACAATATAAGCAGCAGGAGAGCGCAGAGAGACTTCTTCATCGGGGATCCTCGGGGTTACACTGCCATACAGGATGCCTTATCCGGTGTGAGATGACCGTGAAAATATCGGTCAAGAGCAGGAGATCGATAGATGAGAATACTGGTGGTGGAAGACAATCCCCAGGTGGCAGAAACCATCATGGATTATCTGGAGCTGGCAGGGCACAGCATGGACTGTGCCTATCACGGCCAGGCCGCCCTGCAGCTGCTGGCCGAGCAGCGCTTTGACGTCATTATCATGGACGTCATGATGCCGCGCCTCGACGGCCTCTCCACGGTCGAGCGGCTGAGGGCCGACGGCATTGCCACCCCAGTGCTGTTTCTCACCGCCCGCGATGCCCTGGCCGACAAGCTGGCCGGTTTCAAGGCTGGGGGGGATGACTACCTGGTCAAGCCCTTCGCCATGGAAGAGCTGGAGGTGCGGTTGCAGGCCCTGGCCCTGCGCGGCCCCCGGGGCGATATCGCCGCCCCCCTGCGTTTTGGCGAGCTGGAGGTGGATCCCGCAGCGGGCCGTGCCAAGCGGGCCGGGGTCGAGCTCAAGATAGGCAAGATCCCCTTTCAAATACTCAGCCTGCTGACCCGCCGCGCACCGGCCCTGGTGAGCCGCCAGGAACTGCTCGACACCATCTGGGGCGATGACGAACCTGACTCCGACGCCCTGCGCAGCCACATTTATGCCCTGCGCAACGCGCTGGACAAGCCGTTCGAGCACCCCATGCTGGAGACGCTGCACGGCCAGGGCTATCGGCTGGTCACCCCATGACCCCGCAAGCGGCCCTGCCCAGCCTGCGCCGCCGACTGGTGCTGATCCTCGGCAGCGCCGGCCTGCTGCTGCTGGTGCTGATCAGCCTGCTGATGGTGGTGGCGGAGGACAAGATGGAGGAACTGAGCCTGCGCCACTGGCTGGAGGCCGAGGCGACCCGCTACCAGGATGACTGGCTGCGGTTGGGAGATCAGGCCCCCGCCCCCAGCCCGCGCCAATTTTCCAGCTACTGGACCGAGCGGGGTCGCCTGCCCGTCTGGCTCAAACCCTACCAGGCCCCGGGCTTTTTCGAGCAACAGCTCGCCGATGAGGACAAGCACTTCCTGGTGCGCCCCCACCCCTCGGGTCAGGGGCTCATCTATCTGGTATTCAACGATGATGCCGACGACTACCTGGACCCTTATGAAGACAAACTGCACCTGACCACCCGCCTCATCGGTCTGGCCCTGCTGCTGGCCTGCATCGGTTTTGGCATCTGGCTGGTCGGCCATCTGGTCGGCCCCCTGGACAGGCTGCGGCTGAGGGTCACCCGGCTGACCCCGGATCGGGCCGACTTCATTCCCGATGCCCCCTGGCAGGAGCTGCGGGAGATAGAGCTGGCGCTGCTCGAAGGCAAACACGAGGTGGCCGCCGTATTCGCCCGGGAGCAGGAGTTCAGCCGCTTCGCCAGCCATGAGCTGCGCACCCCCAACATGGTGATCCAGGGCTCGGCCGCCCTGCTCGGCAAGGTGACGGATCTGCCCGCCCCGGTGCAACGTGCCACCGCCCGCATCCGCGCCGCCAGCGACGAGATGGCGCTGCTCACCGAGACCTTCCTGCTGCTGGGCCGCAAGGAGGCCGTGGAGCGCCCGCCCCAACAGGTGGCCCCCCTGATCCAGCAGGAGCTGGCACGCCTGGCCCCCTTGCTGCAGCGGGAGAGCCTCGACATCCAGCTGGCCCTGGATGAGCAGAGCAAGGTGCACGCCCCCCTCTCCCTGCTCGCCATCGCGCTGGGCAACCTGCTCAAAAATGCCCTGAGCTATGCCGATGGTCATATCGACATCCGGCTGGAAGGGGAGACACTCACCATCAGCAATCCCACGGCGGCGGTGCCGGATCAGATCCTGGGCTATGGCTGTGGCCTCACCATCATAGAACGCATCTGTGACAAGCTGGGCTGGCAGATAACAACCCGCCTGGAGCAGGGGGTGTTTCGTGCCCGCCTGTGCATGAGCGACCCCGAGCTGACCCTCCCCGAGGAGGGGGCCGGGCCTGCGCCATCATGAAAAGAGGCGCCCAGTGGGCGCCTCTTTTCATGGCGGGCACATCCCTCAGGAGAGGGCCAGCCCCAGGGAGAGCAGCAAACTGTAGAGAAAGGCGCTGATGGCCGTCTTCTTGAGGGCGCCGGTCAGCACCTCGCCATCATGGCTCTGGCGCAGGGTCCGGGCGGCATCGGTCAGCGGCTTGAGCGCCGGCAGGAAGATCCAGGGCCAGAAGCCGGTCGGCTGGGTCAGCAGGAAGGCGACGGTGGCCAGCAGCGCCGCCCCCAGCAGGGCGCAATGATAGGCAATGGCGCGATTGCGGCCAAGCCGCACCGCCAGGGTTATCTTGCCGCTGGCGGCATCCGTCTCTATGTCGCGCACATTGTTGATGTTGAGCACAGCGGTGGCCAGCAAGCCGCAGGCGGCGGCGGGCAGCAACAGATCCCACTCCAGGGTCTGGGTGAACAGATAGTAGGAGCCGAGCACCCCCAGCAGGCCGAAGAAGAGAAACACCGAGATGTCACCGAAGCCGCGATAGCCATAGGGCGTCTTGCCGACCGTGTAGGTGATGGCCGCAATGATGGCGGCGCCGCCCAGACCGACGAAGGCGAGGATCTGCAGCCACTGCTCGCCGAAGACAGTGATCAACAGGGCGAGGCCGCTCACTACCGCAGCCAGGGCGGTCAGCCCCATGGCCAGGCACATCTGATGACGACTGATAAGCCCGGAAACCACGGCGCGCTGGGGGCCGATCCGCTCACCATTGTCGGCGCCGGAGACGGCATCCCCGTAGTCGTTGGCCAGGTTGGAGAGGATCTGCAGCAAGATGGCGGTCAGCAGCGAGAGCGCCATGATGCCGCCATCGAAGGCGCCGCGACTGGCAGCCAGGCCCGACCCCAGCAAGATGGATGAGCAGGCCAGGGGCAGGGTTCGCAAACGCGCCGCCAGCAACCACACAGAGAAGGTTTTTGTCATATTTTGGTGGCCAAACAATCAGATATTGATCGTGTTAAGGGTTATCGAAACGGATTTGGGTATACTTGCCAGCCTGGGAGCCGGGCTCCCTTGGGCAATTTACATGGACGAATGGGCAGATAATATATAGGAATAATCGCCCTTTGGCATAAACCCGCGGCCTGCACCGCCCATTAGACCGTCACCCCAAGGCTCGGATACGAAATCCATGTTGACTCAGACCCATATCAAGCAACAACTGGACGCCCTGCGTCACGACAAGGCCTGCGGCTTGGTGAGAGTGCGCGTGGCAATGGAGGTGGACTCCTTCCTCGGCTGGCTCAACGCCCAAACCCTCTATCCACGCATCTACTGGCATGCCAGGGGAGATGACAAACCCCAGTATGTGGCCCTGGGCTGCATCCGCGAGCTGACTGGACCCGAACAGATCCAGCAGATAGGTACCCATGGCAATCAGGACGAGAGCCCACGCTATTACGGCGGTCTCGCCTTCGATCCCGAGCAGCACGACTGGCCGGGCTTCGGTCCTTGCCGCTTCGTGCTGCCACGGGTTGAGCTGATACGCCGCGGCGAGTGCGTCAGCCTCTGCCTCAACCTCTGGTTCGATGAGGGTAACCGGGAGGCCGAGCTAACCGCCGCCCTCAGCGCCTTGACGGCCCTGCAGCCCGAGGCCCCCTTGCCATCCCTGCAGCCCCAACAGTGGCAACGGCACGACAGTCCGGATTTCCCCCAGTGGCAACGGTTGGTGGCAACGGTCACCGCCCCCGCATTCCAGACCCTGACGCCCAAAGTGGTGCTCTCCCGGGAGAGTCGACTCGAAGGCGCCAGCGTCAACCCCTGGAGCCTGCTGGCAAGCTGGGCCCTGCAGGCCGAGGAGTGCTTCCAGTTCGGCTTCCAGTTCGAACCAGACGAGGCCTTCATCGCCTGCTCCCCCGAGCGCCTCTATCGCCGCGAGCAGCGCCATCTCTATACCGAAGCGCTGGCGGGTACCATACGCCGCAGTGGTGACGAGATGACGGATGCCCAGCTCGCCGCCGAGCTGTTGGGCGATGGCAAGAACCGGCTTGAGAACCGTCTGGTGCATGCCGACATATTGCAGCGCCTCGCCCCCCTGACCCATGACGCCAGCCTGACCGAGCCTCGCGTGCTGAAATTGCGGCTGCTGCAACACCTCAAGTGCGACATCGAGGCCGAATTGCATCCCGAGGTAAGCGACGGGCAACTGCTGGCGGCCCTGCATCCGACCCCGGCCGTGGGCGGCGCCCCCCGGGAAGCGGCGCTGCGCTTCATCCGCGACCATGAACCCCATGCTCGCGGCTGGTATGCAGGCGCCTGTGGCATGCTGAGCCGGGAGACCTCGGAATTCAGCGTGGCCATCCGCAGCGCCCTTGTCAGGCCCCACGCAGTCACCCTGTTCGCCGGGGCAGGCATAGTCGCAGGATCAGAACCTGCCGCCGAGTGGGCCGAGCTCGACAACAAGATAGCCAACGTCCTGTCCCTGCTGGGATAGCACCAACCCCCATAGCGAGAGCCTCATGTTCGCGAGCCGTCATGCCACCTTCAATCACGTCTGGTCCTCCCTCCTGCTGGAGGAGCTCCATCGCCTCGGGGTACGCGACCTGGCGCTGGCCGCCGGTTCACGCTCGGCGCCCCTGACCATGGCGGCGGCGGCCCATCCCGGCTTTCGCCGTCACCTGCATTTCGACGAGCGGGGACTGGGCTTCATGGCCCTGGGGCTGGCCAAGGGCAGTGGCCGTCCGGTCGCCATCATCACCACCTCGGGGACGGCGGTTGCCAATCTCTGGCCTGCGGTTGCCGAAGCTCAGCTGACCGGGGTGCCCCTGATACTGCTGACGGCGGATCGCCCCCCCGAACTCATCGACAATGGTGCCAATCAGGCCATAGATCAGCAGGGCATCTTCGCCCGCTACCCCGTCTATCAGCAGAATCTGCCGAGCCCAAGCCCGACCATCCCCGCCGCCTTCGTGCTGAGCTCTGTGGATCAAGCCCTGGCCAGACAGGCGCTGACCCCGGGGCCGGTGCACTTCAACTGTATGTATCCAGAGCCCCTCTATCCGGGGGATGAGTATCTCGATTTCAGCGATTATCTGGCTCCACTCGGAGACTGGCTGCACTCGGCGCAAGCCTGGAGCCCCTGGCAGAGCGGCCTGGCCCCCTGCCCGGCCCAGCCGGATTGGTCTGAATTGAGTACCAAGCGAGGCATCATCGTCGCCGGTCGCATCGAGGACCCCGAGCAAGCCAGCGCCATCGCAGCCCTGAGTGAGCGGCTCGGCTGGCCGCTATTGGCGGATCTGCAAAGCCAGCTCCACTTCGATGGCCGCAATCTCGGTCACCATGATCTGGCCCTGCAAGATGACCATTTTCGCGCCGAGCTGGCCCGGGCCGAGGTGCTGCTGCAATTTGGCGCCCGCCTCATCTCCAAGCGGCTCGGTCAGTTCATCAAGAGCCATCCCTGGCAGGATTACTGGCTCATCGACCCCCAACCGGCCCGGCTCGATCCCGACTACCGGCTGCGCCGCCGCCTGCTCTGTACGCCCGGCGCTTTCCTGGCCGCGCACACGCACCCCTCGGGCAATGCTCCCTGGCACCACTTGCACGACGTGCAGCGCGCCAGCAGCCTGAAGATAGCCACCGCCTGCAATCGCTTCTCCGAACTCGGGGTCTGCCACCGTCTGGGCGCCCTCATCGAGGGACAGCTCTTTGTGGGCAACAGCATGCCGGCCCGCTTGATGGACATGCTCGGAGAGCCGGGCAAGGGCCCGAGCCGGGTGATGACCAATCGCGGCGCCTCCGGCATCGACGGCCTGATCGCCACCGCCTTCGGCTTTGCCCAAACCAGCCCCCAGGCCACGACCCTGCTCATCGGCGATCTCAGCGCCCTGCACGATCTCAACAGCCTTGCGCTGCTCACCAAGGCGATCGCCCCCCTGGTGGTGATCATTCTCAACAACGACGGCGGTAGCATCTTCCGCCTGCTGCCCGTGCCCAAGGGCGATCTGCTGGAGAGCTACTACTGCCTGCCCCACGGCCTGGATTTTGCGCAGGCCGCCGCCATGTTCGGCCTCGGTTATCAAGCCCCGGCGACCCTGGCCCAGTTCGAGCAGACCTACCGCGAGGCCCTGACAAGCCCCGAGCCGGAAAAGAAAGTAACCCTGATTGAAATCAAGGTGCCGAGCCGCGAAGTGGCCGAGGATCTCCATGCTCTGGGCGTACAGATCCGTGGCCACTGAGCCGCTGTCCGCCGAGGTGCCGCTGGTCCTGCTCCATGGGCTGCTCGGCGATGGCCACGACTGGCGGCCGGTAATGGATGCTCTGCCGGAGATCGGGATGATTGCACTGGACTTGCCCGGCCATGGGAGCAATCGGGGGCTCGGGGTGAACGGCTTCGAGCAGGCTCATCAGTGGCTGTGCGATGCACTGCGGGCGAGAGGCATCTCCCGTTACCGGCTGGCGGGCTACTCCCTCGGAGGGCGCCTCGCCCTTTATCACGCCAGCCAGGCACCGGTCGGGCTGCATGGGCTGCTGCTGGAAAACTGCCACCCGGGCCTGCCCCTGGGCGAGCGAGAGGCTCGCCTTGCCCATGACGAGGCCTGGGCCAGGCGCTTTGAGAGTGAACCGCTGGCTGAGGTCCTTGCCGACTGGTACCAGCAGGGGGTGTTTGCGGATCTCGATGAAGAGCAAAGAGAGCGGCAACTGGCCAGACGGCTAGGCAATGATGGCCACGCCGTCGCCGCCATGCTCAGAGCCAGCTCCCCTGGGCCGCCAGCCGGATCTCGCCCCCTCGGCTC
>NZ_AQGQ01000077.1 GCF_000388115.1 Aeromonas molluscorum 848 | reverse complement strand
CCTCTACACCACTGTGCTGCTGGTGGCCGCGATCACTGGTACTCGGCCTCATGCTGGCGGTGCCGGTGGGCATCTTGCGTAACACAAGAACTGGCTGATCAAGGGGCCTAGTCTGGGCCTACATCTACTTCTTCCGTGGCACACCGCTGCTGGTGCAACTGTTCATCATCTATTACGGTGCGGCGCAGTGGGAGTGGCTGAAAAACAGCGCGGCCTGGACACTGTTCGCCGAAGCCTGGTTCTGTGCCTTGCTGGCATTTACGCTCAACACCGGTGCCTACACCGCCGAGATAGTGCGTGGCGCCGTGATGAACATGCCCAAGGGGCAGATTGAAGCGGCCCAGGCGTTCGGCATGAGCCCTTGGCAGACGCTCACCCGCATCATACTGCCCAACTCGTTTCGTCGGGCATTGCCAGCGTACAGCAACGAGGTGATCTTCATGCTGCAAGGCTCGGCGGTGGCAGGCATCATCACCATCGTCGACTTGACGGGGGCGGCGCGGATCATCAACTCCCGCTACTACAGCCCGTTCGAGGCCTTTATTACCGCAGGCCTGCTCTACATGATGCTGACCTTCATCATCGTCTGGTTGTTCAAGAAGCTGGAGTCCCGTTGGCACGCCCATCTGCGCCCCCGCACAGTCTGAACCATCGCCGAGGAACCATAAAAAAAAGCCCGCAGCTGCGGGCTTTTTCTATGTAATGTCGAATGGCGGTTTACAGCAGAGCCACTGGCATCAGCATCTCTTCAACCATGATTGCAGCGCTGCCTAGCAACCCCAGTACTCCCATGACAGTGGTCGACATCAGATTGCGCCTGCTTTGCGCCACAGGCATACCTTGCTCGCTGCGCTGCTGGATCCTCTTCACCACGGCCATGGCGCCGAGTTCCAGATGGCGATAGAAGCTGGCATTGAGCTGGGTCAGATGGAGCAAGGACTGGCGCATGCGCTCGAAGGTGTCACTGCAAACCGGGCTCTGTTTGTGCCAGAACTTTGCAAGGGTGCCACGGGTGGTGAGACCCGGCAGGTCATAGAGAGCCCGCCCCAGGCAGAAGGTCGGTACATCGTGCAGCAGGGCGGAGAGGCCAACCGTGCTGTTGATGGTGATGACCCCCTTGAGCAGGGGATAGAGAGTGGGCAGTGGCAAGTCATAACCATAGAACACCCGACCCTCCAGCCCGAGCAGCATCACCAGGCGGTTTATCTGGGACTGGTAGCTGACGTAACCCCTGTCCATGGGGTGATGCTTGAACAGCAGCACATCCTCGCTGCGGGCGTGCTCGGCAAAAGAGTTCATTACCTGGGCGACCATCTCTTCTACACCGCTCAAGTCCGAGTGTTCCCTTATCTGGAAATCCTCGGTGACCTGCAGTGGGACGAAGAAGATATGACCCTGATGCCGGGGTAGCGCCTTGAGCAGGCTGCGATCGGCCCACTTGTGCGACCATTTGACCAATCCGCCCGCCACCCAGCCTTTTGTTTCCTGATAGAGACTCCAGGGTCTGTGATTGACGAAATGGGGGTAGCGCCAGCGCAGCAGGTTCTTGTTGAGGTGATAGCGGCTGGCATACCAGGCGCGACGGGCGAAGGTCTTGCCTACCCGCAACGGCGCTTCATAGGGTGTTGGCCACTCCATCTCGGCCAGCTGGTCACGTTTGGCATAGAGCGGGCTGAAGGCATTGACGCCTCCTTGCTCCAGGGTCACATAGTCGGGACGCAGATAACCCTCTTCCATGGCCCAGACATCGATCTTCTTCAGCTTGCAGATACGAATGGCCTGCTGATGGTAATAGCGGCAGTCGCCGTAACAGATCAGGCTGTCAATGCGATGGCGCTTGAGAAAACGGCGAAAGAAGGTATTCCAGGTATCTGGCTTGCCGGTGAAGCGTTCACTGTGACCCACGCAAGGCCAGCACTCATCCCCGCCATTGAAGTTGATCCGGTATATCTGGTGGCCCTCCTCGCTCAGGGTTTGACTGAGGGTCTGAAAGAAGGGGCCGAGCGGTCCTTGCAACAACAAAATCTTCATGGGCGGCTTATCTCATGAACTGGGGAAGGGAGGGGCGCTGCAACAGTGTCTGTGCCAGGTAACTCAGTTTGATCTGCCAGCGCTGCCAGAGGCTCGACTTCTGGGTCGATGACTGTCCTTGCTCCGCCAGCTGGCGGATCAACTGCTCTGGGCTTATCCAGAGCCCGGTCTGCCAATCGATGTAGAGCGGATAGGCGACCAGCGTCAGGTAGACCAGTGCCGCCAATGGCAGGCTGCGTTGGCGCCGTGCCGGGGGATGGGCATCTGTCGTCAGTCCCCAGCCGCTGTAGAAGGGCTGGCCCCAGGTCGTAACCTTGACTCCTTGCACCAGCGCTTCGAATCCGCTGAGCGAGGTCATGGTGTGCAGCTCGTCCACGTGGGGATAGAGACTGGTCAGCCCTATGTCCAGCACCTGGCTGTCCACACACTCCGCCAGACAGGCAGCCGAGATGGCCCCCGCCCGATTGCCGGCCACCACATCCGGGTGCGGCTTGAACAGGATATGCGCCTCTGGCTTGGCGGCGCGCACAGCCCACAGCAACTGTTCATTGCTGCGAATGGTCGGGCTGCCGGTGAGGATGGAGGCATCCCCATCCACCTGGCCCACTACCAGCACCAAAGTGCGACCATCGGCAGGGGGCGTGTAGAGCTGTGGGGTTCCCACGTTGTACTTGCTGACCCTGTGCTGGCGTAGCAGATCGATCAGTGCGCTGCCCCGATTGACGTCGGCCTCGGTCAGCTGCTGGTAGTTGAGCAACTGTTCGAGCCCACTTGGCATGCGGCTGTCGAAATAGATCCCGACCGGGTCGATGGACAGGGAGGAGGGGCGACAGAGGTTGGAGCCAAGTCCTCTTGATCGGATAAAGCCATCTTCCACCCGGATGGCCGAGGTGAGATCCGGGTGGCGGCTGCCCCAGACCAGCACCTGCTCATCGCCGGTCAGCCGCTTGGGTGGTGTGCGCACAAAGCGCAGCTCATCGGCCAGATGGTGACAAAAAGCCTGCATAAAGGCGCGCTTCCACAAGGAGAAACCAACCAGATAGAGTCTGCGCCAGCGCGGTGCTGCCTTCTGCTGACGGGCAACTATGGTCAATACCTCTTCCACCTCACAGCGCTGGCCCAGCACGGGATCCAGATAGCGCGGATAGAGGATAAGGGCGGCCGCCGCCAGCTGGGGCAGTGATACCTGAACCTTGCGTCGCTCGCACTGTTTGCTGTCAAAAGTCAGCCCCCAACCGGCGTAAAACGGCATGCCGAAGCAATACACCGGCTTGCCGAGCAGCAAGGCCTCGAAGCCGAGCTGGGATGACACCGTGTAAACGGCATCCACCAGGTTGAGCAGGGCATGGGGATGGCAGTGTTCGGCAACGATTTCTACATCATCCAGTTGCAGTCGGGCCAGCACGCCGCTCTTCTTGCCAAAGCGGGTGTCGGGATGAGTGCGCAGCAAGAGGCGGGCATCGGGGTGATTGCGGCGTGCCGCTTCCACCATGGCCACAAAGTCCGCTTCACTGGCCAGCGCACCGGGAATGGAGAGATCGCCAGCCACCTGATCCACCAGCAGCACTCTGGGTCTGGCGTCTTGCAACAGGCGCTGTGCCAGCGCCGCTGGCAAACCGCCATGCTCACCTCGCGCAGCAAGACCGGCAGAGGCATTACCCACCGAGTGAGCCGGGCGTGAGGCGTAGCAGTTGTACTTGGTCACGCCGAGGCGCACCAGCTCACCCATCAGCCGCTGAGCCCGCTCAAGCATGGCGGCGTCACAGGGCGTTGCGATAAGCTGTTCAAGCTGGCTGGGTTGGCGTGCATCGTAATAGATGCCGACGGGGTCGGCGATAAGCGACACTGCCTTGCCACCGCGGGCAGGGTGGCCGATATAACCGATAAAGCCATCTTCCAGCTGCCAATAGGGCAGACCCAGGGCCTGGGCTGTTTGTTTAATCTGACGGGTATTGGCCTTCTGGCCCCAGCCCACCAGGGCATCACCGGGCTGGGGAGTGGCATCAGGGGTGAGACGCGCCAATGGCTGGCCCAGGCAGGCGCTGATCTGCGCGTCGCGGGCCAGTATGCCGCCAGATTGTGTCCATAGAGTCATGCAAGTTGCTCAGATTAAAAAGGAAGCTTAGAGAGATGCGGGTTTGAACATGTCTCTGAAAAAAGCACGTGGATTGAGGTAAAGCTTGCGCAGTTTTCGCCACAGGGGGCGCTTTGGCTTGATGCCATCCTGCCAGCGCAACAGGCCCGGATACTCCTGCACCGGGTAACCCGCCTCTTCCTGCAAGCGGATCATCCACTCCCGAAAGTCCGGCAGTTCGCCACCCAGGTCGTTGCAGGGCACTACTGGGCCCTTCAGGGGACCTCGCTCAGCCTCGCTACGTGACAGCATCTGTTCCAGCAACTGATCGTTGCCCGCCCGGCGCTTGTGATAAGGGTGCGTCAGGGGGCGCGGATGCCACTGGTGCACCAGAAACCGGCCGGCAAACAGGTGGGGCAGGGCATAGTAGCTGAAGTAGCGCCGAAAGCCCTGATAATCCCCCGGATGCTGCGCCTTGATGTTGAGGCTATAGTCAGCAGGGCGAGGCCCGATGGGATAGTGGCGGGTCAGCCTGTCAATCAGTTCCAGATCCTCGCCGCCATGGCCGACAAACTGCTCATCAAACCCCCCCAGTTGCAAAAACCACTCGCGGTTCATCAGCAGGCAACTACTGGCCAGGGCGATGCCCTCCACCCTGTGATTCTCACCGCGCAGAAAGGATTCCAGGCAGCCTTGAAAATCCCCGTCAAATCGCTCTGTCTCTTCCTTGGTCAGATAGAGGCAGGGATACATTTCAAAGGCATTTTTACCAATTTTTTGTACTTTATTTCTCTGTTCTAATATTTCTTTGGAAAGACGTGGGTTTATAACTAAGTCTGAGTCGTTTAAGAAAATATAATCATGTGTAACATCCAGGATGATACTATTTCTAATCACCCCGGGTGAAAATATACCTTTAATGTCACGTTTTTTACAAACTACATTTTTTTTGCCAACAGTTAAATCTGACTTATTTGTCATTATGGTCAGTGAGGTATCACTTTCTGTAAATGAGTCAATACAGCGATTTAGGCGTATTTTTGCATCAGTTAAACTACCGCGCTCATGACCTAGATGAAAGAAAGGGATAACTACGGTTATATTGATAGGCATATTTCCAACATCTAATTGGTATGTTTTAACATCTCAGACTGTAGGGGCAATTTTGGCATGCCGCATGGTGTTGACATGTGGCATGCCATTTTTGTGATGTTAAGAAATAATCTTTCTGACTTTGTTTATAAATTCCAAATAGTATTCATCGATGTAATGAAATGGTGACAAGCCCCATTTGTGGCTACTGCTGGCTAGACTAATTTCCTTGTCTATTGAAATTTTCTTTACATTGGATATTCTGTTCATTAAAAAACTCACGTAACAATCTAGTCTTGAGTTCATGACCTTGTTCTTATGGCATCGAATCTCATCGAACCGTTTTATTTTCCCTTTATCCATATAATAGTCACTGTATTTTGCATCATGAATAATGACAGTGGTATTCGGGAAATCAGAGTTTATTCTTTCACAGAATGAAGCCGACTTTTCATAGAATAACTTGACAACATCATCACTTTCTCTACCTACCACATGACTATATTCTTCCTTTTTTGCAAAAGGATTTATTTTAATAAAATCATCGGAAAGAGTAAGGTAGCTATCCCCTACCTTTATTATATCGTGCCGCTCTTCTATCAGATCTATTAAAATATAGTCTGGATTTTTATTTTTTATTTGGGATATGGATGTTTTATTGTAGTCATTTAATATGACCCATTTAAGCCACTGATTTTCAGAAGATAGAATAGTATGATCTATAGGGATTGGGGCACTCATCATACTAATAATTGATATTCTTGGAAAATAAGATCCAGAAATATCAAGGATACTATTGTCAAACTCAAAAGCATCTCTTGTTACACACGAACCAATTATTGCTGCTTTTTTCAATGCAAACTCCTTAAATGCAATAAAGCTCTTTTGCGAGGCCATTGCAAATAAACTTTGCATTCTTTATAAAATCTTGGTCGTCGATCTTCCAAGTGTGATTATTTATATTTTTACTTCTTATGGTGATGTAGTTGTAAATATCTGATGAGTATATTGTTATCTTTTTATCATTGCAGTCTTTCAAGAACTGAGAGTCTTCACCACGATTTTTATTGTGGAACGTAACTTTTTCAAAAACCGTTCTTCTAATGACAAGGCTAGCGCCTATTATAAACTCACTAAATCTACAGTCTTTGCCTTCTCGAATTAAGAAAGTCTTATCCATAGACTCAACGTATGCGAGGTGAGAATCTTTTCCTACAACATCAGCACCAGAATAATCGAGAGCTAAAATGGCATCAGATATATAGCTTTTTCCATAAATGTCATCATCATCTAACTTGGCTACAATGTCACCTTTAGATAACTCTACCGCTTTATTTAGACATTCCCCCAGTGTTAACGCTGCACTCAATTGTGCTAGTTTAACATTTTGAATCTTTGATAGTTTATCTTTTACATGAGAGAGGTCGTTATCATCAGTGTTGATAACAACGATCAATTCTTTGTTTTCATAATCTTGTTGCAAATAATTGTTGATCATCAAGTCAATATTGTGGGGTCTATTTGTACACATAACAATAGAGACCAAGGATGTATCGTTATTTAAAGGAACTTCTTTATTAACGTGATTGAAAATGTACTCTAATCTATTTTTATATGTATGATGCTGTAACGTATGTCTTGATGCCAAATGACCTACACGTCTGCGACTTTGTTCATCATTTAGAAGCTGATCAATTTTTTAGCTTTGCATTATTTTTGTCAGCAACAATACTAACATGCTCACCTAACATTGCCTTCATCCCATCCGAATGAGTCGAAACTACCGGTGTACCACAGGCCAGAATTTCGAAGACACGGCGAGAGAACATGGTTGGTGAATCTTGCACCGTATTGATGTTCAGGAACAATTTGTACTGGCGATAGGCTGTGACCATCTGGTCATAGTTCAATGAGCCGACAATAAAGGGCTGGTATTTCGCCGGGAATATACGAGACTCTCTATGCTGTTTAGCATGCAACATACGGTCGTAGACATGCAGTTCCCGGTGCATAGCGCCATCCAGCACGATTTCGGTCTGTACCCGACGGGTATCATGACCATTGTTATACCAGCTACCTGCAAAACAGATCTCGTAGGTCGGCAGCTTCTTGCGCTTGTCACGGATTGGGTTATGAATGGCTGGCTGGGCGGCGAAAGCCAGCGGGTAGACGCGGTCATGGCCAACACGACTCTTGTATTTATCGAGAATATTGCCATCGGTCGTGAAGATATAATCACAATCTGCGGCGACATCGATAAAGACATCGTAGTTGGTCGGATCTTCCTTGTTCCAGAACACAACGGGAATATTCTTCGACTTGCAATACTTGATGGCATCGCGCAGCGGATCACCCAGGTGCTTCTTGTAGCTGGCCATGGTATAGGTCCATTCGCCGTCATTGCCATTCCAGGCAGACTCGACAAAGAAGAGAACCGGGTTGGCCGCATCAATTTCCTCTTTCCAGTTTTTCTTGGTTAGCGGAATAAAGTTCGCCTCATAGCGGAAACACTCGTACGTGAACTTGTCACTGATAGACACAATATTTATGTGCTGGTTGCGCAGTCTGGCTCTTGGCTCAAACCCGGGCCAGGTGACTTCTTCATTGGGACGAGCCTCATTGAAGATACCAACCTGTTCCAGCAAACGCTGCTTAATGGCGTTATCCATCGGTGGCACGTCAAACTTGCCCTTGCGCTTTGCTGCGCGAATTTTGATCAGCTTTTGTGGCAGTGACAGCAGCCCAGCCAGTTTGCTTCGCTTGGCTTCCGCCAGGGTTTTGCCAAGACGATAGTAAAGTGACTTCTCCATCTGCTGTTTTTCATAGAGGGCAAGTGCCAGCTTGTCTTTCAAGGCTTCCAGATTGGTTTTTTGTACCAGAGGAGAATCAGGCAAAGCGTGAATGCGTTTTTCAAACGCAACCGTCAATGCCTTGGCCTTGAGCTCAAAAATGCGGGCAATCTCTTCTTCGCTCTGGCAACTTTCCAGCTTGATGGCATTAACTGGCAGCATCTCTTCTGCGATGATTTTCAGAGGCTTTATATTGAGAGTGCCTTGCCCCTTGAGACGCAGAGCAATGCTGAAATAACGGGCATCAGGTGCTGTTTCAAATTCTATCTTGTTCAGACCGTTATAAATCTGCTGATATTTGTGGGCAATGCGCTTCTCTTCGTCATATTGAATGAAGAACATGGCGCAATCGGGGCGTGGCTCACCGAATTGGGCATCAAGGTGGACGCGATATTTATGGCTGCCGTTGATGCGCCAGGCATCTTTGTTCAGTGGCAGACCGTTGATATCCATACTGCCGGTCTGCAGATAGAAGGAGTCCCCATCAACCAGGCCAAGCTCCAGCGAGAGAATGCCTGCAGCATCTACGGCTATCGTTTTGTTACGGTCATTATCTGCAGGCAGCATCCAAGCATCAGCAGTTTCTATATTGCTGATGTTGCCAAAAGAGAGCAGGGGGTAAGACTGTTCTACCCATTCAATTTTGTCGGTCTTTCTGGCCAGCTGTCGGTATAGGTAATCGAGGTGCTCATCATAGATGGAGAAAACAGTATTGAGATGATTCTCTTGCTGACGTGGCGGCTGATTTTTTCGGGCGTTTTTTTTAGCGAGTCGGGTCGACATATCAGAGTTCTTTTTTTCACACAGTGGCCGGGTTAATCCCGGCCACTGTTTTCGAGTGGATTAATGAGCGGCGTTGACGAAATCAAGCAATTGGTTATTGGCAGCATCGCTGCGATTCAGACCAAGGAACTGCTTGTGCTTGACCAGAATAACAATCACATCAGCCTGTTGCAGTGCATCTGACAGGGAGGCCAGCTTGACGTTATTACGATTTTCCAGCGTAGCCGGCAGTGCTTCAATATTGGGTTCCACCGCCAGGATCTGATAAGCCGGGTTGTTGGCCAGGGTCTTGGTGATATCCAGGGCCGGGCTTTCGCGCAGGTCATCGATGTCCGGCTTGAATGCCAACCCCAGGCAGGCGATCTTCGGGTTGTTGATACCGGTGACCGCACTTTCTACCTGCTCCACCACATAGTGAGGCTTGTAGTCATTGACCAGACGCGCCTGGTGGATCATGCGGGCCGTGTCCGGGTTCTGGTTGACTATAAACCAGGGATCGACGGCGATGCAGTGACCACCCACGCCGCAACCCGGCTGCAGAATATTGACACGGGGGTGGCGGTTGGCCAGGGAGATAAGCTCCCACACATTGATACCCTGCTTGTCACAGATGAGGGACAGTTCGTTGGCAAAGGCGATATTGACGTCACGGAAGGCGTTTTCGGTCAGCTTGCTCATTTCGGCAGTGCGCGCTTCGGTCGCGATGCACTCGCCCTTTTTGACAAACATCTTGTAGACCTGGGTGGCAGCGGCGGTACTGGCTGCGTCCATGCCACCGATAATGCGATCGTTCTCAACCAGCTCGCGGATCACCTGACCGGGCAGTACGCGCTCCGGGCAGTGCGCCACAAAGATATCAGGGGTCTGGCCTTCAGCAACGGTATGCGGGAAGGTCAGATCGCTGCGCTCTTCGGCCAACCACTTGGCCATCTGCTCGGTGGCGCCGACCGGTGACGTGGATTCCAGCACCACCAGGTTGCCTTTTTCCAGCATGGGGGCCAGTGCGCGGGAGGCGCTCTCGATATATCTCAGGTCCGGCTCATGATCTTCGCCCTTGAACGGAGTCGGTACGGCGATCAGGAAGGCATCAGCCTTTTGCGGGCTGGAGTGGGCACTCAGGTGTCCATCTTGCACGGCTTGCTTGACCAGGTCTTCCAGACCCGGTTCGACAATGTGGATCTTGCCCTGGTTGATGGTATCGACCGCATGCTGGTTGACATCCACGCCCACGACACGAATACCGTTGCTGGCGATGACTGCTGCAGTTGGCAAACCGATATAACCCAGACCAACAACGGAGATGGTTTCAAATTTCATTATTTTTATGCTCTCGATAGTAAAAAGGGGCATAGCCCTATGCCCCCTAGACAGGTATGTAATCTGTAAATCAGGCCACTTGCAGGCTGCTGTCAATCTGCTGGCCCAGGGCGCCGCTCAGGCCAATCACAGCCTCTACGATGCGTTGGCTCGTTTGACCATCCCCATAGGGGTTGTTGGCATGGCTCATCACCTGATAGGCCAGTTCGTCGTCCAGCAAACGAACTGTTTCAGCCACTATGGCTTTGTCACAGGTACCGACCAGGCGTACTGTGCCGGCCTTGACGGCGGCGGGGCGCTCGGTGGTATCGCGCATGCACAGTACAGGTTTGCCCAAGGTCGGTGCCTCTTCCTGAATACCGCCAGAGTCGGTCAGGATCAGGTAGCTCTGCTTCATCAAATAGACGAAAGGCAGATAATCCTGTGGTTCGATCAGGTGTACATTGTCGAGCCCTTTGAGGTTGCGGTTGACCGGTTCCTGCACATTGGGGTTGAGGTGTACCGGATAGACGATCTGTACGTCATCCCGCTGGGCCAGCACTGCCAGCGCCTTGCAGATGCGCTCGAAGCCATCGCCATGATTTTCACGGCGGTGACCGGTCACCAGGATCAGCTTCTTGCTGTTATCGAGGAAGGGGAAACGTTCTGCCAGCTCGGCGTTCATACCGGCGTTGTTATCGATGCGGTGAGAAACCTCGATCAGGGCATCGATCACCGAGTTGCCAGTCACGAAGATGGTCTCGGGAGCGATGTTTTCCATGATGAGGTTTTTCAGCGAGCTGATGGTCGGTGTGTAGTGCTGATCGGCAATGCCCCCTGTCAGACGACGCATTCCCTCTTCCGGCCAAGGGGAGTAGATATTACCGGTACGCAGACCGGCCTCTACGTGACCGACTGCAATGCGATGGTAATAGGCCGCCAAGGTGGCAGCAAACGAGGTCGCAGTATCACCATGGACCAGAATGCGATCCGGCTTGAACTCGGCAAATACCGGTCTCAACCCTTGCAAGATGGCGGTGGTGACATCGGTCAAGTCTTGGCCCGGCTTCATGATATTGAGATCATACTCCGGTTCAATCTCGAACAGCTTGAGTACCTGATCCAGCATCTCCCTGTGTTGCCCGGTGACGCAGACCTTGACATCAATCTTGCGATTGGCCTGGAAAGCCTTGACGATCGGAGCCATTTTGATTGCTTCCGGTCTGGTACCAAAAACAATTAAAACCCGTTGATATTTAATTGGCATTTTTTATTCCCGTGTAAATAAAGTGGTATGCGTTACTTCCCGAATCTTATTAAAAAAGACTTAGCTCGCGATTAAGCTGCGTTAGTCGGTGTTGCCAGGTGTGCTGGGCAAGCACAATTTCTCTTGCTTGCTTGCCCAATTCGATTCTTTGTCGACAGTCTTGCTGTAATTGCACACACCATTCATGTGCTGTAGTGCCATCTTGCACAACAGCAATACTCTTGCCAAAAATGTTCTCCATCGCGATAGATGGTGTGCTAATAATCGGGCAGCCAGCGGCGGCCAACTCGAATATTCGACGGGACAACATAGTTGAAGATTGACTGATGGTATTGAAATTTAAATATATTTGATATTGACGATATGCCTTGGCAACCGACTTCGGTGAGATGGCTGGTTTGCAATATGGCTGCAATTTATCTGGGTAGCTACAGCCATTATTATTTTGCCAAAACCTATCGAAAATTATTAACTCCTGATCACGTAATGCATACAGAATATCTTCCTGAGTCCTGCTGCGCTCGGCCAGCTCATTGCCATAGTAGCCCCCAAGGAAGGCGACCCCAGGGCCCCGCTCACCAATATCTGCCGGCTGATACCAGCGGGGTTGGGCGGCAAACATCAGTACCCCGACATGTTGAAATGCCTGATGAGGGAGAGCCTTATATCGCTCGACAGAATCGGCATCGGTTGTATATACAACATCGAACAGTGCTGCGGCGTCGGCAAAGCGCTCAAAATGAAAAGGATCTTCTTTGTTCCAGAATATGGTTTTTATTTTCCGCTGGCGGCAAAATTCAAGTAACTTTCTCAGTTCTGGTTTATTTGGTGAACAGTGAGCATAACTGGCCATTTTTCCCTGCCAGCTATTTTTATATCCTCGCCAAGTTGACTCAATAAAGAGAAAATCAGGTTTGAATAGCCGTAGTTTCCATTGCCAGTCTGTTGGCGTGAGCTGAATCAGGTCGGCATCAGGAGCCAAGCTAAATGTTGTGAATTGATCTGCCACTAATGCAATACGTGGTCGTTTATTATTATGCAAAGGAATTGACTCACAAGTTAAATAGAGTGGCGGCCACTGCCACACTATTCTTTTCATTATAAGAGCACCCAAGCCTTGGCCGATATGGCGATTTGATAAAGCACCGCGGACTATCCTTGGTGATCTACAACAACTTGGTATCTGTTGAGATGGGGACGTTATATCCCCCCACCTGAAAGTTATATTATCTAGATAATGTTTTTCGTTCTGGCTGAGCGGTACCATCTTGATCCTGCTACTGCAGGAATAAGGCGTTGTGGGTCTCCCAATTAATCCTGATGCTCACGTAGAGTGGCAAGCCCCATCACGACCAAACCATAGAACAGGCAGAGCAGTACACTAATGGTAGCCAGGTTATACAGACGGCGAGGGTATTCTGCTTCTTCAGCCAAAGTTGGTTGATTGATGATCAGCAGATGTTTCAGTTTGCGATAGGCCTCTACTCTGGTTTGTTCCAGACTGATAAGACCCGTTTTGTAAAGATCTGCTGCCAGAGTGGCTTGGGTTTGAACATCCAGATAGCCAGCGGTAATTTCGTTCATCGCATCTTTATCAAGGCCGGTGAGCTTGGCTCTCTCTTGTTTCAGTTGTTTGTTCAAGGCATCAATACGGGTTTGTACCGAAATGATGCCAGGAGCGGTATCCCTCATGTAACTACGCAACTGCTTGAGCTGTGCCTGTTGGCTTACCAGTTCAGCCTCAATCTGGCTGACAACGCCTAGACGAGCGCTACTGGTGGATTCCGGGCTGATCAGTTGATGACTATTTTGAAAAGCCAGTACCTTGGTTTTTTCATCCTGGAGTCGTCGATAGGCACGATCGACCTCTTTCTCAACAAATGCGAGTTGGTCCAGGGCAACTTGATGTCCTAGCTTGTTGATGAAGCGTTCAGACTCCTTGAGCATCAGGCCCACTACCTGCTGACCATATTTCGGATCAAATGCCTGCAGCTCGATGGTAAGTACTCCTGAAAGTTCATCGAGGCGCAACGTCAGGTGATTGCGGTAATACTCGATGAACTCTTCTTGGCTGACATCCCTTGGCAGGCGGGAGAAATAGTCGGCTATGTCGCTCTGGTAATGGGACTTGAGGTCAAGTTCCTTATCCAGCTTGGCTAACAGGTCCCAGGAGTTCAGATAATTCTGGACCAGCAGTACATCTTGATGATTGCTGCCGCCTATTCCCAACATTGACAGGGCATCGGGCAACATCTTGATCTGGTCCGCCTGTTTGATAATTATCTCTGCCCGGCTCACGTAACGATCAGAGGCGATAGCACCTAAATAAAGTGCGGCGATTAAAAAACAGGCAACAACCCAGAGAAAGCTGCCAAGTTTGAGACTCTGTTGCCAAGAGCGGTGGGCAATCTGAAAACCGCTGGAGTCGATAACAAAACGTCTTGGATTATTGCTCAGTTTGCGCCATTTACGCGCAAGGCTTGATGATTTGTCTGGTCTGATAGGTTGAGTCATATTTGATGTTGCTTGTTATAAGTTCTGATAGATGCGGATGGCGTCATCGATATTGTCGAATACTTCCAATGTACTGTTACGCAGTAGTATTCCCATATCACATTGCTGGCGCAGGTTTTTCATATCGTGCGACACCATAATAAGGCTGGCTGTCTTGCGCTTTTGATTGAAGACATCAATGCATTTCTGCTTGAAGCGGGCGTCTCCCACAGAAGTAATTTCATCGGTCAGATAAATATCAAAGTCAAAAGCCATGCTGACTGCAAAGGAAAACTTTGATGTCATACCGCTGGAGTAGGTTTTAATGGGCAACTCGAAATGCTGACCTATTTCGGAGAACTCCTTGACCCACTCCTCCACCGCTTGAGTATCCCGCACGCCATGAATGCGGCAGACAAAGCGAGTGTTCTCCCGCCCTGTCATGCTGCCTTGAAAGCCGCCGCCAAGCGCGAGAGGCCAAGAAACTCTACATTGGCGTACAACTTTCCCCCTGTTGGGCATGTCCATGCCACCGAGCAGGCGTAACAGGGTAGATTTACCCGCGCCGTTGGCACCCAAAATACCTATATTGCGATCTCGTGGCAGTTTTATATTGACATCACGCAATACATAATTTCGGCCAAACTTGGTCGGGTAATATTTGGATACATTGTCAAGAATGATCATGTGAGTTCACTTTAACTGGCAATCAAGCGGCGATGGCTCAGGCGATAGCAGCTCATGGCAAAGGTCAGCAATAGTAAGGTCACGATGGATAAATAAACCCAACTGACATTGGGACTGATATAACCCGCGATCCAACCGGTTCTGATCAGCTCGAGAGCATGTACCAGCGGGTTCCATAAAAACCAGTGTTGAAACTGGGGCGGAATGGCTGCCAAGGGATGTATTACACAAGAGATTAACATCAATGGCATCATCAATAGATTGAGGAACTTGCTTGCCTCTGGAACCAGGTTGCAAAGCACACAGAAGACGATGCCAAGGGAAAACGAAAACACCATGAGCAATAAGTAGCCAAGGATTACCTGCAAGGGATCGGTCGGGATAGCATCCATATCAAACCAGAGCAGTCCTAGCACCAGAATACAACCCACCACCATACCGACCATTACTTCGAGCACAAAGCGGGCAACAAAGGTGGCGAAGGGAGTAACTTGGCGATAGGAGAACAATCCCATATTGGCGCCGACCGCAGACTGTAGCTTGGACACGACATTTCTAAAAAACAGAAAGGGCAAATAACCGGCAGTAATGAACAACGGCGCAGGTACACCGCCAAATCCACTGCTGTCACGCATGCCAAAAATCAGGCTAAAAGCGCCAATAATCAGCAATGGGTCGAGCAGGGCCCAGGCATAGCCCAGCCGATAACCGCCAAAACGGGTTTTTAGTTCACGAATAAGTAAACCAAATGTCACATCACGCAATACCTGAAAGGAGTTGCGTGGTGTTTGATTGAGTATGGGTTTATGCATTGAGTCGCTTTACCGTATGACGGACTCGTCAGTTGACGAGCCCGTGTTCTTCGGTGAAATAGGCGGATTAGTTAAGTGCTACGTTCGCAGCCACGGCGATCTGATAGATGATCTGGGTGATGTCCTTGACGGATTGCATGGTCTTGCTGTCAATTTTTGGCAAGACCAGGATCTGATCACCTGGTTGAACGCTGCCCTGGTCTTTGAATTCCACCAACCCATTGGCATGCACTATCGCAATGCGCTTGTCATTCGCCCGCTCGGTGAACCCTCCCGCCCAGGCGACATAATCATCAAGATTTGCGCTGGTGTTGTAGACCACGGCTTGTGGCATCAATACCTCGCCACCTACTTGAATCAGATCAGTCCTGTTCGGGATGACGATTTGATCACCTTGCTCCAACTGGATGTTGGCAATGTTGCCTTTGTCTGCCACCACGACTTTGCCAAGGGGCTGGATCTTGCGGGCTTTATCTACAAATTGCATGACCAGTTCGGCTTCTTTGGCACGAATGGTGGCTTCACCGTCCGAACTGGCGGGAGCGGTAAACACACTGCGCTCCAAACGGTTGAGTGATTCATCCAGCATCTCTTTCTGCTTGAGCGCGACGCTCTTGCGCATCATGTAGATTGATTGATAATCGGCTAGTTTCGGATCGATCGGGATGTGATTGAGCAAATCATGCAGTTTGGTCTCTTTACGGACGGTGAAATATGAGGGGCCCATATAACTGCCAGAAACCTGCACATCGTAGACTTGCGCGTGCATATCATCGTTAAACAGTACTTTATCCCCATCCTTGAGCTGGATATGGGCAAAGTCTTTGTAAGGCATATAAATCGAGAAAGGACCGTTGGGACGATCACCAATGACGCCGACATGACTCACTTTGGCGAGGGGGAGGGCATAGTCGACCAGCTCTGAGCCCAGCGTATTACGCTGCTTTAACTCGAAACGGAATGGGTTTCGTACCTTGCCTGCCACATTGATCATCGGCCCCTGGGGTTCAACCAGGATCACATCCTGGTCTTTCAACGAGAGTTTGGGTATGCGACCTTGCTGCATGAATTCGTATAGGTCGATCTGTTGAATGACTTTGTTTTGACGTAATACCTTGATCTGTCGGTAGCTGCCCCGTTCTGAGTCAATGCCGCCGGCACGTTTGAGAAAGTAGAGCACGCTATCAGAAGATTGCCCTGCGTATTGGCCAGGTCGGATCACTGGGCCAGTGACAAATACACTGACGGGGGTGGTAGTGAGCAGGTTAACGTAAATATTGACGTTGTTGGTAAACACATCACCTATTCTACTGGTCACCAAATTATTGATTTGGCTTGCTGGAACATTCCTGACATTGATAGGGCCTACATCGGGGATAAAAATATTACCCTGATTATCCACAGTAACAACATTAGAGAAGTTGACCGCCCCCCAAATCCATATATTTAGTTTATCTCCTGCGGCTATCAAATAATTGTCATTCAGACCATCACTACGCTCTGTTTCATACCCACCTGCAAACAGGTTGGCACCATAGGGCGGAGGGAGTCCCGCTTCTGATTGCGGCAGCAATTTCCGTACATCAGATTCACCAGGCAGTAGCATTCCTTGCCGATTCTGTTGAGTGAAACTCCCGGTCGTTGAAACGGCACTGGCTTGATCATTGAGGGCTGACTGACTACCGAGTTGAGGGCGATGGTTATCGCCAGCATTACCCGAAAGGCTATAGCCAAATGACTGACCGCTCGATTGCATCGAGTCTGGTGGTGTGGCTGCCATTGATGTGCAGGAGGCACTGACGATAAGCAGGAGGGCACTCAGTTGACGAATGTGCGAGATCTTCAAAGCGATTACCTTCAATTTCATTGCTCAGCAAGAAGGTTGCTGATAGAGGTCTGTTCCAATTGAGGAATCAAATACCACTGGTCTGTAACCTTGCAGGCAGCACTCCTTTGAGAGTGACCTTGATTACTGTTGAACAACAGCTCAACACATTCATGCCCCAAAGCCGAGGTATAGCGTTGGCCCAGGGTAAACACAGTACTGCCAGTGTTGAGTGCAGCCCCTTGAGGCAGGGTATTAAGCGTCTGTTGCAGGTTGACAGGCATAACCTGCAGCTCGGTGGAAGCGGTCGGATTGACTAGAGGACGAGATGCTTCGACCTGTTTTGGCTCATATGCGCAGCCACCAATCTGTATCGCTAACGATATAGCCAGGAACCGGCTTGCGTAGTTCATGTGTCAATATTCCCATAGATTCGAGATTCGATATGTGACATTAATGTGATTAATTTGTTGTTGTTTTGTTTTACTGGAGAGGGTATGCCAAGGGATTGTGAGATTACTATATTGGTACCGATTGTTACACGGTAATCACAGTACTTTGGGTTTTTACTGGAAAAAGGCATGGCTACCGCAGGGCGGTGACAAGACCTCCTACTCAAAAAGGGTTGTTTTATTCAAGGCGGGTATAAAACACAGATATTTGATCTATGTCATTGCAGCGTATTTTTTGGGCGGCGCCATTATGCCACTTGCCTGATCTTGTCGCAGCTACTTGTTTTAATTGAGGCGGCATTCTACAGGGTGGGCCGCAAATGAGTCAAATGTAACTAGCGTGGTCAGATGAGATGTATGGTGGAGTAATGTATTGATTTGGTTGTGTTTTACTCAACACCTCCATTTCTCTGTCAAGAGGTTATGTTTTTTTTGAGACTTTGGTCGCATTTTTTCGGGGTGATGAGTTCATTTTTTGATTAATTATTTTTTCCTATGGATTACTCACTCTACATAAAAAATCTTTTATCAAAATAAGTTTGGCTTTTTTCTTTGTTAGTGATTGGGTTATCAAAATGTTTTGACTGTTTTTTGGTATGTTGTGCCGTTGTTGACTATTCCTGATGGGAGGTATGTGGTTTCCACATGTCTGAATCGCCCCCAGTTCCCTAGACACCTCAGAGCCTTAAAATGAGGCAACTATTGGAGGTGTTATGACCCGTCAGCGTTATCCAGAAACATTCAAAATCGAAGC
>NZ_AQGQ01000076.1 GCF_000388115.1 Aeromonas molluscorum 848 | reverse complement strand
TAGAAAACCCGGGGCGATTCAGTCACTATCGGGAGATGGATATGGATGTTCATGCTCGCTGTGTTGCTATTTTGTTGTTTTTTGTCTCGGATTCATCAGTTGTCGTGGCAGCAGAGAATGCCCAACAACTGATCTTCATGCAGGTTGGTAAGCCAACATCAACCCAAAATGTCAACATCACTACTGTCGATTTGAAGTACCACAATATGTTCTGGTCATGGGGGCAGACGGGCTGTCAGTTTGGATTAGGGGCAAGAGTTGGCTGGTTCGAGGTTGCTAATGAATCGACAGCCAGATTGGGAGGAGGGGGGCGTATAGGTTGTCAATGGGGGCATTGGCAAACTTGGGTTCCTTTGGAGATGGTATGGCTTGAACAGCATTCTTTTGGCGAGCGGGGGGCTGCTTTCAAAGATTATGGTGGTCCATTTCAGTTTGTAAGCGGGTTGGGGGTGGGATATGCCTTCAACGAGCAGTGGAGCCTAGGTTATCAGTTTGAGCATATGTCCAACTGGCATATGTATGAACCTAACCCTGCTTTGAACAGCCATAACCTGGTGGTGAGTTATCGATTTTGATGCCACCTGTACTACGGCCGACGTTAAAAAAGCCCGCAGCTGCGGGCTTTTTTATGGTTCTTATGCGCTTGGCATCGGGCTCAGCGGCCCAGATAGGTACGGTCGAAGAAGGTGCTGACCCAGTGGGGTCGGTAGATGGCAAGCAGGGTCATGGTCATGCCGTTGAGCAGCGCCTCGGGAAAGAGCAGCAGCGGCCAGATGCTGAGGTAGTCATCGACGATAATCTGCCAGCTGTAGTCACCGTTTAGTCCAAGCAGCAGGGCGGTGGCCAGTACCTTGACCGAGATGGCAAGCGCCCCGCCGAGGAAGGCGGCGATAAAGAGGTAGATGAACAGGTGTCGCGGCAGCCAGGCCCAGCTTGCGAGAAACAGCAACCAGCTGGTTGCCACTGGCAGTGCTATGCCAATCAGGGCGTTCCAGCCAACGTTGGCCCACTCTTCTACTCCGGCATAGCTGAGCAGCATCAGGGTGAGGCAAGGCGCCCAGAGTGCCAGTCGCCAGCCGAGCAGCAGGGTCAGGCTGGTGATACCGAGAAAGTGGATGGTCAGGCCGTCATGGAGGCCAGCGCGCAGCAGCCAGAGCGGGATCAGGATGATGGCGCTGCCGAGCAGCAAATGCTGATAGAGGGAGGTCATCCTCAGGTTGTGCCAGAGCGCACGATGTACACTTGCGCCCAACAGTAACAACCAGAGGATCAGGGCCGCGAGCTGGCCTTCACTCATGGGGGCATCCTTGCCTTGGGGCCGCGGGCTGGCCGCGGCGGGAGATCAGTATTTCACGTTGTCATGGTACTGGCCGAGGATAGCCTGGATCTGATCCATGGTCTCCCGTTTGGGAGGGTGAATACCGGTCAGTTCGTAGGTCTCTCCCAGCACGTCCCATTTATGCTTGCCAAGCTCGTGGTAGGGCAACAACTCAACCTTTTCTACCGATCCACCCAGCTCCTTGATGAACTGACCCAAGCCATGGGCGCTCTCTGGATCATCGGTCCAGCCGGGTACCACCACGTAGCGGATCCACATGTTCTTGCCCTTGGCGGCAAGATAGCGGGCGAACTCCAGGGTGTACTTATTGCTGACGTGGGTCAGGGGAATGTGTTTCTCGTCATTGATCTGCTTGATATCAAGCAAGACCAGATCCGTGTTGTCGAGTACCTGGTCGAGCATCTCGTCGTAGTGGCGAACGAAGCCGTTAGTGTCGAGACAGGTGTGGATCCCCTGGGCCTTGCAGGCCGCAAATAGCTCGGCAATGAAAGGCTGTTGCAACATGGCTTCGCCACCGGAAGCGGTCACGCCACCGCCAGAGGCATTCATGAAGTGGCGGTAACTGGTGAGATCCTGCATCAGCTCAGGAACCGTCACTTCCCGGCCACCCTGGGTGTCCCAGGTGTCGCGGTTGTGGCAGTACTTGCAGCGCATCAGGCAGCCCTGCATGAAGACGATGAAGCGTATTCCAGGACCATCGACGGTGCCGCAGGTTTCTACGGAATGAATGCGACCAATAACAGACATAGGGTACTCCAGCGTTTCGAGCAGGCCGTTATTTTATTACGAAAAGCCCTATAAAGCATACTTGTTTAGCTGGCTGGCAAAGGAGTCAGCAGACTCTCCAGTGCTTTGACCGGCAGTGGGCGACTGGTGAGGAAGCCTTGGTAGTGCTGGCAGCCAAGATGCTTGAGTATGTCGAGCTGCTCTTGTTCTTCGACCCCTTCGGCAGTGACGGTGAAGCGAAACACCCGGGCCAGATCGAGAATGGCCTTGACGATGGCTCTGTCCTGTTCACTGTGCACCAGGGTGTGAATGAAGCTGCGATCCAGCTTGACCTCGTCTGCCGGCAGATCGCGCAGATAGGCGAGGGATGAGTAGCCGGTGCCAAAATCATCGATGGAGAGCAAGATGCCGAGCTCCTTGAGCTGGTGCATGCGGGCGATACTCTCCAGCCTGTTCTCCAATACCACGGATTCGGTTATCTCCAGCAAAAGGCGGGAGGGGGGGACGCCGGTGTCGCGCAGTATGTACTCTACCTGTTGCACGAAACCTGCAGTGTGGAACTGGCGGGCACTGACGTTGACCGACAGGTGGGGGATCTTGTATCCCTGATTGAGCCAGAAACTGTACTGGGCGCAGGCCGTCTTCATCACCCAGTAGCCGATATCCTGGATGAGGCTGGTCTCCTCGGCGATGGGAATGAACTCCCCTGGCGGCACCATGGTGCCGTCGCTCCTCTGCCAACGCAGCAGGGCTTCTATGCCGGACAGGGCGCCGTTGTCGACCCGGTACTGCGGCTGGTAGTGCAACAGCAGTTCGTGATTGCGCAAGGCATCGCGCAGCTGGTTGCTGATGGCAAGCTTGCTGCGCTCCTTTTCGGCCATGGCCTGACTGAAGAACACATAGCTGCCCTGTCCACCGCGCTTTGCCATGTGGGCGGCGGTATCGGCCTGTTGCATCAGGATCAGGTGATCCTTGTCCTCTCCCGAAAACAGGCTGATGCCAATCGAGGCGCTGCAATGCAGCTTGTGGGATTCGATGTCAAAAGGAGCCCGGAATTGGCCCATCAATTCGCGGGCAAAATGCTCTGCCAATATCTTGGCGGTCACATATCCCTGGCCCAGGGCGGTGAACAGCAGGGCGAACTCGTCCCCCGAGGTCCGGGCCAGTACCAGATTTTCCTGGGGCAGCTCCTTGAGGCGTACAACCACGGCCTGTAGCAACATGTCGCCATAGGCATGGCCCAGGGAGTCGTTGATCGACTTGAAGTTATCCAGATCGACCAGCAACAGGGCTCCCCATTGACCATTGGGTTCGCTCAGGGTGCGATTGAGGGCATCGGTCAGGCTGCGGCGGTTATAAAGGCCGCACAGATCGTCGTAGTAGGCGAGCTGTTCTATATTGCGGGCCGCCTCCTTTTCCTTGCTGACGTCATAGAAGCTGCAGACCAGGTGGCCGATTTCGCCATGCTCATTTCTGACACCGCTCACCATCAATCTGACCGGGAACAGGTTGCCAGCCTGATTGAGACACTGCTCCTCCCCAATCCATAGCTCCTGACGGCGGACTGCCTGCCACACCTCCTCTTTGAGGCGATCGCCGTAATAGGGGGGGCGCAATCGGTCAATGTGCTGGCCCACCATCTCTCTCTCCTCAAAGCCGGTGATGCGGCAAAAGGATTTGTTCACCTTGAGGATGGTGCCTTGGCTGTCGGCCACCAGCAGACCATCGTGGGTATTGAAGGCGACCTCGGCCAGGCGCAGGGCATCGTCTGCAGCCAGACGTTGCAGTTCGATGGCGGCCCGCTTGGCCTGGGAGGTGAGCACGTCGAGCAGCGGCATGGGATCGGCCAGTGGCTGGTCAAGCAGCAAGATGAGCTGACCTATGGGGCCCAGGTTCGGCAGGCTCAGGGGAATGCCGATGAAGGCCTTGGCATCGTGACTGAGCAATTTGGTGGCTCTGGGATAGCGCAGTGCCAGATCTTCGATATAGAGCGCCTGACCGTGGTGAAACAGCTCGGCGCTGGGGCCGGGATCCAGTCCCATGGCGGGCCAGTGTTGCGGTTCACCCTGGAGCCGGACATGCCGCGGTATGACCCAGAGATCCTTGCCCCTCGGTTGGTATTCACCCACCCACCCCAGGCTGGCGCCACTGATGTGGCAGGCCCAGCTCACCAGGGTTTCACAATAGTCGATGCCCGTCATCAGACTGAGTTCGCCGGGGAGGGACAGCGTGCGGGTGGCCTCGCTGCCCATCTCCTCAGCCTGAGGTTGCCAGTGGCCCAGTTGCTGAGCGCAGTGGCGCACCAGTTGCAACATCTCCTCGTTGAGCAGCGTGGGGGTCCGGTACTCCAGGCTGAGCACGCCGATGAGCTTGTCCTGGTCAAGCAGGGCGGCATCGAGGCGTGAGTGGACATTGTCCTCGCTCAGGTAGTAGTGCTGGCTGAGCATGGGTTGGTGGGCGGTTTCGGAGAAGCTCAATGCCTTGCGGGTGCGCAGGGCGCGAATGTAACGGCTGTCGCCTCGAATGGCCGCAAGCGGCATGGCTGCCGTGCCGGTATCGGCGCCATCCCATCCGAGAGAGAAGACGGGCGTGAGCTGTTCGCCGCCCAAGCTACCGCTGGCTTGGTAATGCCAGAGGGCGAGCCGGTCTGCCCCCAGGGTCTCTTTCAGGCTTTCGAGCATGGGGGCGAACTGCTGCTGCCCCGCCATCTGGCTGAATCTGGGCAGGTGAAGGGCAAGATCGGCAGTGACTTCCTGGGACTGAGCCTGCAGGCAGATGAGCCAGAAGGCATCCTGCTCGTGGGAGAGGGCAATCTGCCAGAGGATGCCGGCAAAGCGAAGATGCAACCGACCGCTTTGGCCGTTGGCCAGCATCTGCTCTATCGGGCCGCGCAGGGCCTCCGGCAACTGGGCAGGCCAGGGAGCTCTGGGTTCATCGAGCCAGTGCAGTGGGGTTTGCATCACATCCGTCAGGGCAACCAGTCGTTGGCTACGAGCATCCAGGCGAAAGAAGAGGGGCGTGGACGAGGTGGGCACTGGTTGACGAAGTGCGATAGACGACATGAGGGAAAACATCCTGTTGAGCGACTGCCGGAGGGCCAAGAATACTGCATATTGCGTGCAAACAAAAATTCGTTGAAATCTAAATTAGCAAAGTCTAATGTGGTGGCAATCTATCGTTGACTGGAGTCTTGCTGATGAAACGGATCCTGATTGTTGGCGGTGTGGCTGGCGGCGCCTCGGCGGCGGCCCGCGCCCGTCGCCTGAGTGAAGAGGCCGAGATTGTAATGTTCGAGCGGGGCGAGTTTGTCAGCTTCGCCAATTGCGGTCTGCCATATCATATCGGTGGCGACATCTTGGAGCGGGATGCCCTGCTGTTGCAGACGCCACAGAGCTTCAAGCGCCGCTTCAATGTGGATGTCCGGGTCTTTCACGATGTGATTGACATCGACAGGGCAGGCAAGACATTGCTGGTGCGCAATCTGCAAACCGGTGAAGAGCGGCGCGAGCCTTACGATCAACTGCTGCTGAGCCCGGGGGCCGCGCCAATCCGTCCTCCTTTCCCCGGCATCGACAGCCCCCATGTCCATACCCTGCGCAACATCCCCGACATGGATCGCATCCTGGCGGCCCTGCACCACGACAAGCCGCGCCATGTCACCGTAGTTGGCGGCGGTTTCATCGGGCTGGAGATGATGGAGGCGCTGCATCAGCGCAAGCTTGCGGTCACCCTGCTGGAGCTCTCCGATCAGGTGATGGCGCCGGTCGATAAAGAGATGGCCAACCTGCTCCATGCCCGCATCCGCGAAGAGGGAGTCGACCTGCGCCTGCGTACCGGCCTTTCTGCCATCGAGAGTCTGGATGTGCAGGCCGAGAAGACGGCGGAGGTGCCGACTCCCCAACGTGGCGGCCTGCGCCTGACCCTGAGTGATGGCTCACATCTTGACACCGGCCTTTTGATCCTCGCCATCGGCGTCAAGCCCGAGACCCTGCTCGCGGCAAAGGCCGGGCTGGCGCTGGGGCCCCGCGGCGGCATCAAGGTGGATGCCGGCATGCGTACCTCGGATCCCTTCATCTATGCGGTGGGGGATGCGGTGGAGGAGACCGACTTCGTCACCGGCGAGTCCGTGCTGATCCCCCTGGCGGGCCCGGCCAACCGCCAGGGGCGCATCGCCGCCGACAACATGCTGGGGCGAAGCGAAACCTACAAGCAGACCCAGGGCACCGCCATCTGCAAGTTGTTCGATCTGGCGGTGGCGAGCACTGGGCTCAACGAGAAGCGACTGGTGCAGCTGGGCCTGCCGTTCGAGAAGGCTTATGTGCATCCGGGCAGTCACGCCGGTTACTACCCGGGCGCCCATCCGGTCAGCCTCAAGCTGCTGTTCGCCCCCGATGGCAAGATCTACGGTGCCCAGGCCATCGGCAAGGATGGGGTCGACAAGCGAATCGACGTACTGGCGGTGGCCCAGCGCGCCGGGCTGACGGTGTTTGACTTGCAGGATCTGGATCTCACCTATGCGCCGCCATTCGGCTCGGCCAAGGATGTGGTCAACATGGTGGGCTTCGTGGCGAGCAACCACTTGAAGGGGGACACCATCCTTTGCCACGCCGCCGAGGTCAATGCCCGTCATTCTCATCAGATGGTGCTGGATGTGCGCAATGGCCCCGAACTCGACAAGCTGGGTCGCATCCCCGGAGCCCTGCACATCCCCCTCGATGAACTGCGCGGTCGCCTGAATGAACTGCCAAGGGATAAAGAGCTGCTCATCAGCTGCCAGGTGGGCTTGCGCGGCCACGTGGCCTGCCGCCTGCTCAGCCAGCACGGTTTCAAGGTGAAGAACCTCTCCGGCGGCTTCAAGACCTGGCAGATGGCGTCCCTGCTCGACCCCTCATAGCTTGCGAAGGCCGAGTCTGAGCGGGGGACCCTGCTCTTTCCCACTCGGTCAGCCGTGGCGGACTTGGCCTAGGCGGGTGAAGCCGTGCAGGCTCTTGCGCCGCAGGAAGTGGCTTTTCTTGATGGGATGGAAGACGAGAGGCCGCGCCAATGCCGCATTGGTGGCTTGCAGCCGGTTGAGCTGGGCTGCAGCCGGCTCAACTGTGTTGATTTGCAGGGTCAGCGGCAGCACGAGAGGCGCCATGGTGGCAGTCTGGGGGGAGGAGATAGCGATTTCGCTCTGTTCGTCCTCGAGAAGGTCCCGTGCCTTGGTAAACGCGATCAGCAGCTGCGGGGTCGCGCTTCCCTCTTCCAGTCCTTTGATAAGGGTGGTAAGGACCTGATGAAACCCGGTCAGGGCCAGAGTAAAGCCAGGGTTGTGGCGCTTGGCGAGCAGGGTATCGAAGGAGAGTGTCGCCAGATTGGTTGGCAGGCGCAGGCCTATCTCGAGGTGGAAGCAGTCCTGACCACCTTGAGGCTGATAGCGGGACTCGGCCAGGTGAAGCAGGCGATCCAGGTAGTCATGGTCGGTGATGAGAATGCCATCGTGGGTCAGCGCCCACTCCCGGGCCAGGTACATGGAGAGGAGATTGGCCAGGCGCCGTGCCATGCGAATTCCCCCCTTCTCCTCGCTAGCCAGATGATGGGCCAGGCAGTATTGGTGCAGATGGGTCAACCCGGCCTGGGACGGGCAGAAGCAGTCGTGATTGGCGGCTTGTTGCCAGCGGGCGATGAGCGCCTTGTTGCCAAATACCCGGTGGCGGATAAAGGTCGGGGCGAGCAGGGTGCCTAGTTGTTCTATTAACTGGGGCGTGATGGCATCGAAGTCGGCGGCACTGGGCGGTGGCGCCAGCAGAGTGCTGCGATGAGCCAGTTGATTGAGCAGGGGCGGCAGTTGGCTCTGCTCGCTCAGGGTGAATACGAAGGCGAGCCGTTCCAGCCAGAGTAGTGCGAACTTGAGCCAGAGCTCATCGCGCACCTCCATGCCGGGGTAATAGATAAAGGTCTTCATCTCGAAGTGATCGCCGCTTGCGTCGTCAGTAACAGAGGAGGGGCAATATACCCAGTTCGTCCGGGCCCGGCAAATCGCGGCGCGGGCTGGCGAGAGGTGCAGGGCCCGCCATGGCGGCCGCTATGCCATGCCGGTAGGCGATGGCGGCAAGTTCTGCTATAATTCGCGCCCTTTTGTTGAGGTCACCCGAGTCAATGACATGAAGTTCATTATCTTTTGACTCCATGTGTAACGCATTGAATTTATAGCTAATCAACAACTTACAGCGCAAAGATGGAAACATTGGCGGTAACTTTTGTGGTAAGACTAGCATAAGTGAGGTGTGTATGAGAAGGCGTGAGACTTGGGCCTTACAGCAGAAGGCAAATGGCTGGTACTTGGTGTGGAATGTCCCCAAGGCTATCCGTGGCTTGCCGATGTTTGGTGGTCGGAGGCTCTACACAAAGACGTTACAAACAGGCGACCTCAAAGAAGCCCAGAGGAAGCGTGACCTCATCATTGCCAACTTTGACCGGTTGGTGGCACAGGCTGAAGAAGCCCCCAAGCGTCTGCGATTTAACGCTTACATCGAAGAGATTCAACAGGCCATCAGGGAAGCAGAGCTGCGGATTGAAGCGGTCGTGTTGCCAGATGGACAAGAGGTTATCGTTGAACCTGAAGGACTACGCCATGCCTATGACGTTGAGGCTGCAATAGCTCGGGGGGATGAAGAGCTGGCGGATGCCATAAAGTTGGCCATCCACGGGGAGCAGGATGTCATCGACAAGTACGCCATTACGCTAAAAGAGGCGTCTACGGCGTTCATCGAGAGTGAGAAGGGCAAGGCCGCGAAGGGCCTTAAAGCCGCAGCCCCGGCAACGTTGAGTCGCGCCAAACACGCAGCAGAAAGCCTTGGATCCTTCCTTGGTCGTCCAGCGGTTTTACTGAAGGATGTGGAGCGGAGGGACGTGACTTTGTGGCTTGACTCCCTGGCTGGTAGCAAGAGCGATAGCACACGGGTTGGTTACTTGTCGGCTTTGTCCCTTGTGTGGGAAAACTGCTATCTCACTCGGAGCGTGGAAGGGGATAACCCATTCAAGAGCGCAGGAATCAAGAGCACAGGCGATTCCCAGTCATACGCCCCTTTCACGCTTGAAGAGATGGCCCAAATCGTCGAGAAGGCACCTCATGATCTTCGCATGTTGACGAAGTTCGGACTTATCACTGGCTGCCGTCTAAGCGAGATTATTGGTCTTCAGGCTGATTCCTTTGAGGTTAGCCAAGGCGTCCCGCTGGTGCGTATCAAGGCAGGCAAGACGGCAAACTCCATCCGTGCCTTCCCTCTTCCGCTCGGTCTCTGGGAAGAACTCAGGCAATGCGTTGTCGGTAACGTGTGGCCTGTCCCTAAGTCGAAGAACCCCCACGGGTGGTCCAGCAAGTTTGGCAAGTTGAAAGAGGCTGCCACAGGCGTCAGAGATCGCACCAAGGGTTTCCACAGCTTACGTGGTATGGCTATCACAGCCTACCAACGTGCAGGCATCCCAGAGGATGTTACAGCGCCAATAGTGGGGCACGGGACCAAAGGGCTAACCATGTCTTATGGCCTCTATTCATCCGGCCATGACTACTCACGCCAGCTCGAAGCCGTTGAGAGCATGCTTGCGTCTGACTACATGTCCCAGTTCCTCAAGTTGTTCAATAAGTAACCACCTCAAAAAAAAGCCCCCTCGGTGAACATCAGGTCTGACGGACGCTAGTGCGTCTATCTGATCCTGAAGTCCGCCAAGGGGGCTTTGTCGTTTGGTTGTCAGGTAGTCTTCTGAATTTCAGAGGACATAGGTGGTGTGGGCTATGACGTGAAGGCCACGTATCACCCCAGCAGTTCACCATTCTGTGAGGTCTCCACGTTGAGCATGGCGGCGACCTTGTGATAATCCAGCCCTACCTTCAGGCCCATTGTGATCGTCTCCATGCAAGCGATCAGAGCGTTCATACAGGGGGCGTTGGATACCTGCTTTATGTACTCCTTGGCTGACCCATTCTTGCCTGTAAGGACAGAAGGGACATACCCAGTGGCAGCCTTGCAGGCCAGCCGGTAAAAGTTGCCGTAGGCTTTCCCGCACATGTCGATCCCCTTGGCCTTGATTGCATCATTCATGGCCTTGCGGGTGGCGTCATGCTTCTCCAGCAGCTCAGGGGACACAGCGACAGACTCAGCGATAGCGGCTGCCTGCATGGTGTTGCCCTTGGTCAGTTCGTCGAAAGCGTCAAAGACTGCATCCTCGAACTCGCTGGAGCAGTAGGCAGCGAAGGCCAGCAGACCACGCTTGTTTACCCAAGTGCCGCCTCCACGGTCAGCACGGGCTTTGCTGGTACATGCGCCAAATTTGCGCATCTGGTTTTCGTCCAGAGAGCGCGTCCAATGATCGAGAGCGCGGACCTGACCGCCAGCAGCGGCCCAAGCCTGACTCAGAGCTGTCGCATGGTATTGCCCTTGCTCGTTGGTGGGGATAGTGAAGGTGTTACCGTTGAAAGTGATCTTCATAAATGGGTTCCTTATGTTGTGCCTCTCATGCCGTTCCCCCTCCAGCAAGCCCTCACCGCTTAACCCATAGGCAAGCTGGAGCAGCAGAAGAAGCACGACATAAAGACGCGATGATTGGTTGATTGAGTGACGGTCGGGGAGTGACCGGATGTATTGCTTAGGTCAGGGAGAATGACCCCCAGAGGTTTCTAGGGGTCGATTGGATTAGCGGAAGAATGACTCGAAGGGGTTGCTCGATACGTCCTTCAGCTTACGCACCGGATAGCCAGCGCCTACCTGTTCGTACTGGTCAGCGTGTTCCGTGCGGCGGGACGGTTCGTCCTTACCGTAGGTGACGTCCTGCTGTTTGAACTCGCTGGCAGTCTTCTTGAACATGTCAGGTGTGACTTGCACCATCAGGCCGAAATTGTCTTTGTGCTGGAAGATCAGCGTCCCGTCCATGTCGGTAAACTGGTGCCACTTGTCCAGCGGCTGGTTGGTCCCGAAGTATGCGCTGGAAGCATTCGCCAAAGTACGGTCGATGGTCGTGTTAAGAACCTCATTCAGCACCTTGTCTTCGATGTGAACACCTAGCGTTTCCCCCAGCATGTTACGCACTCCGGTAATGCCGGTAACGGTCACACCATTGGCGTCGTGGGTGTCCGCTGTGACGTACTCAGCGGCTTTCTCAGAAGCTTCCGCAGGGGACAGGCCGAAGTGCATCAGGCCCTCTTTCTCGCGCTTGTATGCCTCTCGCTGTGTCATGTTCAAGCCAGCCATCACCTCGCTGTCCCTCTTCCGTTCATCTGCTGAATTGACCGGAAGCATGTAAGGGGTTGCGGTGGTGAGGGACCGATACAGAGACCCAGCGAAATCTTCCCCAGACTTCCGACTTAACATCAGGGCTGCTTGGACAGCCTGCCGTTGTGTCTTGGTCAGCCCTACGCCTTCCAGAGCGTCCACACCTCCACGCACGTCTAGGTACATCTGGAGGGTATTCGCTGCTGCTTGGAAGGTCTGGGAGGGGGTCTTGCCGTCAGGGGACACGGGGTTAGCAAACATCGCTTCCATCAGGTGCTTGTCGGTGTTCAGGACGGACGTTGCGGCCACTGTGCGGTGCAGCGCAGGGTTAGACCGGACAGCCCATTCCACCTCGTCCCTCTTGACCCCATCGTTGATAGGTGCGAGAGACATCACGACCTCCATTGGGGTCCCCGTGTGAGAGCATCCCAAGGACTGCCATCTGGCGCTGGGCCTTCAGGGCTTCCTTGTGTGCCTTGTTGACCTCGATTGCTCGGCGTCGTGCTGCTGCTTCTTCCTCGCGCTTCTTGGCGTCGATCATGGACTGGGCCTGACGCTTCCAGACCTCCACGTTGTCGTGCAGCTCAGGGGCCAAGCGTTGGTCTTGGGACATCCGGTCGAACAACTCCATGCGTCCCTCTGTGATAGCGATTTGGGCCATAGAGGCGATGGCGTGTTGCTGGGCCTCACCCTTGAGAGCCATGACGGATTCCCAGTGTTCCGGTGAGACGTCCCCAGTTGCCCGCAGTTCGTTGGAGGTGTTGTAGACGGCTGCCCGTACCTTCTCACGGGTGTCGTGGGCTGCTGCCATGCTTGCAGTGGTCTTGTCCCGCAGGTAGTCAATCTTCTTGCGGATTTCGCTTTGACGACCGATAGGGGCCTTCTCGATCAGACCATAGAGGTCGTCGATCCCTGCTGCCTTCAGAGAGCCTTCAGGGTCCTTGGCGAAGTCTGAAGGGTCCATCCCCTTGATCGCGTCTTCGTACTTCTCCACGGCAATCGACAGGTCAGCCTGAAGGACCTCTTGGTCTATCTGGTGCTTGTACTTGAGGGACTGCATCCCGAACTCTGCCAGCTTCTCAAGGCCGGACAGTTGGCGGGGAGCAGGGGCCACAGACGCTTGATAACGCTGTGCGGTTACTTGGCGGGTCGGTTCAAGGGAACCAAAGCCACTTTGGCGAATAGTCATGTCATTTTCTCCTTTAGCATCGCGCCCCTACGTGAAATCTCGGGGTCAATCCCCCAGACTCTTCCTGAAATTTCACGTAGGAGCGCCAATAGTTGAGTGTGTTGATCGGTTTTACATTCCAGCGCGATTCATTCCGGCCACAGCCAGTTGATCCGCTCGTTCGTTCATCGGGTGGCCGCTGTGTCCCTTCACTTTCTTGAAGGTCACTTGGCGGGTGTTCAGCAGGTTATCCAACTGTTCCCAGCGGTCCCTGTTCTGGACTGGCTTGTTGTCGGCCCTCTTCCATCCTTTCGCCTTCCATCCGGCTAACCACTGGGTCGCCCCATTGATCACATAGGCGGAGTCCGTCAGGACCTCGACGACAGAGCCAGGTTTAAGGAGTGACAGCCCTTGAATGACTGCTTCCAGTTCTCCGGTCTGGTTGGACTCCCCAGCGCCCACGCAGAAGCCGCAGCGTTCAACTTTGCGGCCATCGCTACGGACGGCAAGGAAACCCCAGCCAGCCACTCGGACTGACGCTTTGGTGTGGTTGGTGTTGCAAGCGCCATCAGTGGCGAGTGTGTAGGTGTACTGTTGGGTCATTTGGTGTTGTCTCCGGTGGTCTTGATGTAATGCCTTGCGAGAAGGCGGAGGGTCGGTTCATGGAGCTTCAGACGCTTTGCGGTAGTCCGGCAGGCGGTCATGAAGGTGGCCCCTTGGAGCCTCCGATAGGCCACGCAAAAGAGGGCATGACGGATCTTGGCTTTGCGTATGTGGCTCCAGTCCTCAATGGTGATCATCAGGCGGCCTCCTGTTCGGTTGTCGGGAACAGCTCACGGGCAAGCGCAAGCATCGACTCTCGGTCTGTCCCGTGGGATTGCATGACGTACCGGTTGATTGCGTTCTGCACCTGACCAGTAGACGGACGGCGGCCAAGGGTCAGAGTGGCGAAGGCTTGAAGGCGCTTCACGAAGTCGCTGGGATGGACAAGAAAGGTTTCATTAGCGGTCATGTTGATAGGTTCCTTCGGTAGAGCAGGGGAGACGCTGGGCCTCCCCCGTGGATTGCTTTAAGCGGTCAGCAGGGCAGCCAGCTTGGCCTTGACCTTCGGAAGGGTCCGCTGGGCATGTTCGCGGCGGTCCTTGTTGTGTTCTTCAGTCGCACGACTCCAGCCCTCCAGATCCTTCAGGGCCTCCAGCAGTTCGTCTTGGGTTGGCTCGTGGTACTTAAAGGAGTGATCGCGGCCATGCTCGGAGCCGTTGCGTTCACAGATAACCAGCCATTCAGTCGCCGCTGCTTTGCCCCACTCTTTCGCATTGTTGAAGTCGAAGCGGGTGGCGTAGACCCAAGCGGCCATCTGTTGGTGATCCTCTTCGTAGGCTTCACGGTTGGCCTTGGCCTTCGCTTCAGCAGCCTTGGCCCGTTGGTGTCGCTGGGAGGCTTCCATCTGGAGCACTCGGACTTGTCCAGAAGACAGGCCAGCCAGTTCGGCCAGTTTGTTGATAACAGCGCGTTGGCCGTTGATTACGTCCAGCAGTTCTTCGGACAGGTCAGCAATGGTGATTTTGTTCATGTCGGTTTCCTTGTGTGTGTGTTGAGACGGGCACAGTGGCCCCTCCAGAAGGCCGCAGAGGCTTTCCGGATGGTTGTGGTATGGGGTAACTAGGGGTTAGAGAAAGTGGGTTATTTGACGGATTGCAGGGCGCGACGCAGGCGATCCCATTTGGTCATCGCGGAGTCGTATTCCCCAGCGATACCGTCAGCGATAGCCTCCCGCAGCAGCTTCAAGCCAGACTGGGAGTTAAGCGAGCGGACGCTGTTAATGTCGTTCTGAGGCTCGTTCATCAGGTAGTCGCTGGGCATTCCTACCTGTGCGGCCATGTCGATCATTACCGCTGTTGCATGGGACTGGATTTCCTCCCGACTCATGCCGGAAGAAGAGACCACAGAGTCCATTCGGCTTTCGCCTAGACCCAGCAGCTCGTCAGCGTAGAACTCAGCGACTCCACCGCCTCCCAGCGCGTCATTCACAGCGTTCAAGCCTGAAAGAATGGTGTCCGGTAGGGACTCGGTGTCGTTGTCCTGGGAAAGCGAGTGATCGTCCTCGTCGTCGAAGAAGTAGTCCTTGAAGTCCTCGGCCTGTGCCTTGGTCATTTCGATCCCATCGAGTTCATAGAGGGCTTCCCCTTGGTCGTTCACGCCGCTGGAGTAGGAGGGCAGGTCGCAGGTCTCCACGCTGAAGCCGTAGTCGGCGGTCTGGTAGTCCATCACTGCACCTCCCCAGCCAGTTCACCTTGAGAGCGCAGTTTGTCGAACTCACGGTTAATCAGTGCGTTGAGCATCTGGGTGCGAGTCAGGGCAAAGCCTGCTTGCTTGGAGAAATGGAGGGTCAGAGCGTCAGCCTTGGGGATAACGTCTTCCCACAGGATTGCAGTGGTACGGGCTTGGGGCTTCTTTCGTTGCATGTTCGGGTGTTGAGTTTGAGTAGACATAAGGTCTCCTTGAAGTTGAGAGGTAATAGGCCAGAGTAACGTTATTCAAAGAAGAACCCCCAAGGGCAGCCCCCGTGTTAACCACAGGAACTACGCATGGGGGTCTAAGGATTCACAACCATGACCGTTAGCTATGCAAATCACCAGAGGAAGAGAGGACCCTGACCGGAAACCTCTCTCCATCCTTTGGTCAGGGAAATCCCTGTTACGCTTCCAGCAGAGCGACCGCACAGGCCGGACGCAGGATGTTGTGACCGACGAACATCTTAGCCAGCGCGGTGTTACCGACACGCAGAGGCTCGGGGACCCACTGGGTCACAATGTCTCGCACCTTCACGGTAGCCGCGCAGTCCTTCGTGTAGACCAAGCCAAGCAGCTTGGAGAAGTTCCCACGGTACGCAGCGGTACGGCCAGAGCCACCGTCTTCCACGCTCAGGGGTTCCGGTGAGCCGATCAGGCCATTGCTTTCATCTTGGTCCGGCAGGTTGTTGGACTCGTAGACCTTCATACCGGCAATGCGCAGGCCAGTGTCAGCGTTACCGTTGGACTTGTCCTCGCCAGTCTGGCCCAAGAAGCGGTTATCCAGCCATGCCATGTTGCCGATACCAGCAGCCGCATTAGTCAGAGCCTCGAAGTCGTCCGGCTTCAGGACACACACAGGGATGCCTGGGACGCTTGCCTTACGGAACTCGGTGCGGGCACGGTAGATAGCGTCCACGATTTGTTGACCACGGGTCATCGGACGGCCTGCCGCATCGGTTGCTCGCAGGGTAATGTTCTCGGTGAAGGTCTCGTCATCCAGTACGCCGTTCTCACCGAATTGAGCGATAGCCAGCTCTTTGTTGGTAATGAAGGCAGCCTTGGCGATGGTCCGGAAGACGTTCTTGTCGATCATGTTCGACAGCTCATAGGCCAGCTCACGGGCATAGTGAGAGCGAACCTCAAAGGTGCTCAGGTCTTCGTCTTGTTCTGCCACGAACACAGCAGCCACAGCGACGTCATCGACGGTGACAGTGCGCAGGACGTTCTTGATGCCGCCAGCTTGGATCAGCTCGCCGGGCTTGTGGTACTTCGCATTGTGGCTCATGCCAAGTACAGGGAAATCGAATGCTTTGCCGCCCTTCAGGGTCATCACTCGGGTGGTGTCCAAGGAGACGCATTGATTGCGGAACATCGTCAGGACTTCACCAGCGAACAGCTTCATGAATAGGGCTCGGGTATCGCCTTGACCGTTGTTCTGACCTACATGGGTTACGTTTTGAAAAGTCGGGAAAGTGCCGTAAGCAGACATAGTTGTTTTTCCTTGTTGATAGGTGGATGGCCCTTCGGCCAAAGAGAAAGAGGGAAAGGGAGTCAGGACGTAGAAAAAGGGAGCCCGCAGGTTTCCCCACGGGCTGGTCCTTGAGTTACGCGCTTTGGAGCGTCCTCATACGTTCTTAGGTCAGGGAAATCCGGAGGGAGGCGAGAGGGTGTCCGATTTTCGGGATTCCCGATTTCCGGACAGGGGGATCTAGAGGTATCCATTTTTCCGGATTCCGGATTTTTGGACAGGGGGATCGAGAGGGTGCCCAATTTTGCGGATTCCGCATTTTCGGGCAGGTGGACGCTGGGGGTGTCCGATTCTGCGGATTCCGCATTTCCGGACAGGGGGATCGAAAGGGTGCCCGATTTTCCTGATTCAGGATTTTTCGGCAGGGGGACGCTGGGTTCCCAATTTTCCCAATTTGGGATTTTTGGGAAGGCGGGAGACAGGGGGCACATTTTCCGGATTTTGAGACCCCTCCCAGCCACGTCCATCAGTCATCCAAGTGACGGCGGATCACGTTTGAAACAGTCTTTTGGTTCAGCCCCAGCTCCTTCGCAATGGCTCGCCCGCTCAGTCCATCCCCGTACAGACGCAGGATCTCAGAGTCACGCTTAGCCTTGGCCTCACGGTTGATCGCTTCGGTCGTGTATCCGTACTCGGCAGGGGTCAGGTTCAGCGTCTCCATGATTGCCATACGCTTCAGCTCCCAGCGGTTCTTCAGGTACTTCTTCGGCTCACTGGTGACAAGGAAGGTGATCATGCGCAGGCGTTCATTGACGGCTTCCGGATGTGCGCGGTTCATTGCGTGTTTCTCAGAGAGCATCGAGGTGATAGAGATTGCAGTCATAGCGGCTCCTTGTGAGTTGATAGGTGTATCGCTATGGGCAGGGAGAAAGGGAGGGTGAGCGGTTTTCCGGATTCCGGATTTTCGCGCAGGCAGACGCAGGGGTGACAGATTTTCCTGTTTCAGGATTTTCTGTCAGGCAGACGCAGGGCTACCGATTTAGCGGAATCCGCTATTTCGGTAAGGGTCACATGGGGCTACCGGATTTGTTACGCTAACATTTCCGGTAAGGCAGACGCAGGGGCTACCGGATTTGCCCCTAGGGCATTTTCGGTAAGGCAGACGCAGGGTCATCCTCGGGACAACAGAGGGACTGACCTCGGGGGTGGTTGATTTTGGGGAATCCCCATTTTCAACCAGTGCATTCTCTATGACTTCTTTAACAACGTTGTGTCCGTTGTTAGGGCTCATTTTGAACAGCCTTGCAATCGCACGGTTGCTCATGCCTTCCTTGTGCTTCTCCAGAATCGCAGCGATAGACGCACTAGCGTCCGTCTGTCACGCTTCTCCTTCAGTTGCACGGAGAGGGCTGGGGGAGATCTCGGGGTGGCATTTTTGCGGATTCCGCAGTTCTGCCAAGGCAGCTTCAGGTCGTCCTCGGGACCTCTTCCGGTTTTTCGGGATTCCCGATTTTCCGGAACCTGAAGGACGGACCTCGGGAATACGCCGGATTTGCCGCAAGGGCATTTTCGGCGTATCGCAAGGCGGACCTCGGGGTACTGGCGGATTTGTTACACCACCATTTTCGCCACTCACCAAGGCGGACCTCGGGGGTTGCTAAAACACATGGCGTGGTTTGGCTACCCCTCGGGTGGACCCAAAAGCCGTTGGGACGTTTGGGGCCACCTCAAGGATGGACCTCGGGGTGGTGCCAAATGTCATCACAGCATTTCGCACAACCTCAAGGACAGACCTCGGGGGCACATTTTCGGGATTCCCGATTTTGAGACCCCTCCAGACGAACATCGGGGGTCCCCAAAATGTGCTCCCCCGTTTGGGGACCTCCAGATGGACCTCGGGGTCACATTTCCCTGATTCAGGATTTTGTTACCCCCTCCAGACAGACCTCGGGGGGTCACTAAAAGGTGGCGTCCCGTTTCGTTACCCCCTTCCGGATTTCCCTGTGCATAGGGGCCACAGGATAAGTACCTACAGATTACTTATAGATAACTCCCTCTCCTTTCCTTGCTTGGATGGACAATGTTGATAGGCGATAAAGGGCAGAGCGGAGGGAGACGCTGGGTGGTGTCCAGATTTGGGCTTGGACCATTTTTGGACAGTCCCAAGGTCAGACGCGTGGAGGTGTCCGGATTCCCTGATTCAGGATTTTCGGACAGTTCCAAGGTCAGACGCTGTGATAGCGCAGATTTGCCCTCGGGGCATTTTTGAGCTA
>NZ_AQGQ01000075.1 GCF_000388115.1 Aeromonas molluscorum 848 | reverse complement strand
CCCGCCCGCTGTCGCCATGTTGCGGATGCCGAGCCAGAGGAGGGGCAAGGCCAGCGGCCAGAGCGGACTGAACTGGGTATTGAGCGTCTGATACCAGCTCAGCAGGCGATCCCCATGGGCCGCCGCCGTATTGCCCCACAGGGTGAAGTGGCCGCTGGTGAAACGGCGTCCCTCGCTAAAATAGGCCCAGCCATCCCCCTGCCAGACAAAGGCCAGGCAGAGCAGGCCCACCAACAGGATGGGCAGCAGCAAGCACCGGGTGCGCCCTCCTTGCCCGCCGAGCAGCAGTGGCAGCAGGGCCAATACGAAGTAGGAGGGCCGAAGGCCCAGCATGATGCCGATGAGCGCCCCGGCCAGCATCAACCTGCGTGCGCTCGCTGTGGCATGGGTGCGTGGGGTCAGCGCGAGCAGGGCGCCAAGCCAAGCGGCCAGCGCCGGGCCATCGGACAGGCCTGCCAGCCCCAAGGCAGGCACCAGTGGCAGGCCAAGGCCAAGCAACCAGAAAGGCGCGAGCAAGCCAGGGGCCTGCCAGCGACGCACTACCAGCCAGGCGAGCAGGGGAGGGATAGGAACAGTTCCGAGCAGGCTGGCATAGTGCACGGCTGCAATGGAGTCTGCCAGACCCAGATTGAGCAGCCGGGCCAGCCAGATGAAGACGGGGTAGCCTGGAAAGTGGGGGGCGAACTCGAGCACGCTAAAACGCGTCACCCCGTGGGCAAAATTGAGGGCATCGTCAGAATCGAGCGCCACAGGGAAGCCCAGGAGCCACACCATCCAGACCACTTGCAACAGGGCCAGCAGCCAAACCTGGCGGCTGGCTCCGTGCCCCCAACGCCTCCGGCAAGAGAGGGGTTGGGGATGTGGGGACAGAGATCGTGTCAATGGCTGCAATCAGCGCGGCGTCAGCACGGCCATCAATGCCTGTTCGGCGCTGTCGAAGGCTTGACTGTCGGCAGGCTTGGCGCCGACCCCGAACACCCCAGGGTTGCCGATGGCGGCGAGGACCTGGGTCAGCGCCTGATCGGCTGCGGTGCGATCCTCCTCACTCAGGGAGGGCAGGATCAGATCCAGGAAGCGTTTGCTCTTGACGACCAGTACCTTGGCGGTTTGGTAATCCCCCAGATTCTGCCTGGCGCCTTCCAGGCGGCGTTCAATCTCGGCCTTGTAGGCTCGATTGAGCAGGGCGGCCGTGCCCTGGGCATCCTTGGCCGCGATGGCGGCGGCGAGGGGCGCTTGCAGCACCACCTTGTGATGCTGCTCCAGATAGCTGAGCTCTTCGCTCAGCCCGGCCAAGATGGCGCTGCCATCCAGGCCCTCGCTCGCGGCACTCAGCAGCTGCTCGCGGGCATCGATCAGGGGCTCCTTGCCTGCCGCCGCGTAGGAGTAAGCATGGGCCTGCCCCACAGTGGCAAGTAACAAGATGGCGATAAAGCCGTGGCGGATGGTCATCCTATGCTCCTTGGTTCGATACCTAGTGTCCAATATGTGGTTCCGATGAGTCGCTCAGGCCAGACCCAAGGTCCCGAGGACGGTATTCTCGTTGCGATGATTGAAAGTGACAAGGCGTCCGTCCACATCGTCTTTCACTCTATTCCCAGGGGCCACTCACGCCACGCTCTGGGTCTCGATGACGGTGTTCTCGTTGCGATGATTGAAGATGGCGTGACGTCTGTCCACACCATCTATCACCATGTCGGCGGCCATCAGCCCCATCTCCATGGCGGTGTCGGTGAAGATGTAGCGAAACGTCCCCTGGCGACCGCTCATGATGAGGTTGCCAATCGGCATCAATGCCTGGATGGCAGCATCGCGCCGCCCCTGATAGCCAAGATCCATCAGCGGATAGGCATATTCACTGCGCGCCTCGAACGTCTCATCCCCCAGTTTGCGGGTATCTACCCCGAGACTCTCCAGATCCTGGCTGACCCGGCCGCGCAGATCGGCAAGCGGGGCCTGCCAGGTTTCATCTCCCGGAGTGCAGGGCACTTCCAGCATCACGGATGTCTTGCCTACCGGCGCCATAAAGGGGCTGCGCCGGCGCGGCTCCTGCAAGCGGGTGGCCAGGATATGGGGGTCGGAGAGGTACTGCCAGGTGTTGTCCGACAGGTTCTCCTGATTGAGGGGCATGTTGATGAAGCGCAGGGCACGGTAGTGCAGATCGCACGGCAAGCCCAGATGCTGGCAGGTGAGTGGCAGCGGCAGGGTGGAGATCACCTGATCAAAGGACTCGCTCCGTTCAACGCCATCCTGTTGCCAATGAACCCGGTCGATCCGGTCAGCGGCTTGAGTCAGCCGGGTAATGGTGGCGCCGGTCTTGAGCTCCACGCCTGCCGCCACCAGCCGCTCTCCCAAGGTGGTGAAGATCTGGCCGAAGCCATACTTGGGATAGCGATACTTGCGGGCGTAGGTGCGTACCGAATGGCTGCCCTTGCGCCTTGGCAGCAGGCGGCGCGCCACGTCCTTCAAGTCGATGAGGCTGATGCGCTGGCCAGCCCAGTCGGCGGAGAGCCGGTCCGGGTTGATGCCCCACAGCTTGGCGGTGTAGCCCTCGAAGAACTGGCGATAGAGGGTGCGGCCGAAGTGGCTCATGATCCAGTCGGCGAAGCTTGCGCTGGCAAAGTCCGCCGGCTTCTTGGCGAAGGGCAACAGCAGCAGATCCTTCACCGCTCCGGCCATCAGGGGCAGGGGTGCCGTTTTGAGCAGATTGCTCAGGTTCAGGGGGTAGTCATAGGTGCGCCCGCCAAAGCGGATCACGCTCTTGCGATCGGCGTGGAGCAGATCTTCTCCCATCAGTTCGTCGATGAAGGCGAGCAGCTCGGGGTTCTTGGTGATGAAGCGGTGCCCGCCGTAATCGAAGCGGTACTCCCCGTCGCGCCCCTTGAAGGTCTGGGTGGCGCACATGCCACCCACGCCGCTCTCCTGCTCGAACAGGGTGACCGCAAAACCGGCCAGGTGCAGGCGCCAGGCGGCCATCAATCCGGCGGGGCCTGCGCCCAGTACGGCAACTTTTTGAATGCTGTTATCGCCCATCAATACCTATCCGAAAAAGAGAAAAGGGGGCCCGCAGGCCCCGTTGCAGACGACGAGAGGTTATGCCTTGCTCGCTTCGACCTGCTTGTAACTGCGTTGCCAGAGGGTGACGAAGATGACCAGATAGGTGACCCACGTCAGTAACTGCAAGCCCGCCGGTGAGGCATTGTAGCCAAACAGTGCGCGCAAGAAGGTGCCGAAAACCCCCTGATCGTCGAGGATATGGCTGATGTTGAACACCGGGGCCGTCCAGAAGGTGATGACCCCCGCCGCCTGCAGCATGTTGACGGCAGACGACAGCAGGCCGGCGGCGATGATGATGATGAGCAGGCCCGTCCAACGGAAGAAGGGGGCGAGTGCCACCTTGCGGGTGGATCGCAGCAATCCCCACACCAGCATGACCGAGAGCACAAGCCCGGCCAGGGCGCCCATCAGCCCTTGATGGAGATCCACCCCTTGGCCCGAATAGACCAGGGCCGAGAAGAACAGCACGGTTTCGAACCCCTCGCGCATTACCGCCAGAAAGGCGAGCAGCACCAGGCCAAGCAGATTGCCACCATCGATCGCCGCATCGATGCGCGCCGTCATGGCCCCCACCTGGGATTTGGCCTGCTTTTGCATCCATACCGCCATGTAGGTCAGCACCAGGGTGGCGAAGATCAGGATCCCGGCCATCAGCAAGTGGTTGTAGCGTTCGCTCTCGAACTGGCTGACCACCACCTGGAACAGAAACGCCACCATCAGTGAGGCGACGAGACCCAGCCCCACCCCCAGATAGATGAACTTGTTGTAACGGCTGGCCCCCAGCTTGGCGAGGTAGGAGAGGCAGATGCCGACCAGCAGGAAGGCTTCCAGCCCCTCGCGCAGGGTAATGAGAAAACTTGCAAACATCAGCGTTCAGGCTCCATGACAGAGGAGAGTTGAGTGGGCTGCAACTGGGTCAGTTGTAGCCGGTTGAGTAGCACTATCGGGGGCTCGGGCAACTGCGGCTCGGTGGCGCGCACAGCGTCGTTGACCCACTTGGGGTAGGTGCGGAAATTGAGTTTGATGTCGGCGCGCAAGGGGCCCTGGGCCCCGGCAGGCAGCATCCAGCGCTCATCGCGCCAGCCATCGGCCGGGATGCGGGTATCCTCGAGCAGCTTGGCGTAGCGCCAGAACTTGAGCCCCACCGGCTTGCCGTCGGCATCGCCGAATACCTTCCTGAACAGCCTGGCATCCTCGGGGACGCTGCCATCCACCGGCTGGCCGCTTGCGAGCACCAGCTTGCCACTGGCATCGGTGACGGTCAGCTCCAGCCAGAGTTCACGAAAATCGGCGACCCCGGTGGGCAGGGCATGGCCTGCGCCGGTATTGGCGACCCGCACCACCAGTTGCTGCCCATCGGCAGCCTGTTCGATACGGGCAGAGAGCGTCGCGCTGGATCGCAACAGCGCCAGGCTCTCCTGTTCAAGCTCGGCATTGCGCAGCCCCACCAGCTGGTGCTGGGCGCCGGTAAAATTGTGGCGATAGAGCCGCTCTTTCACTGTGCCGTTTTCAGTTGACTGGCCCGCCACAGGGGCGCCACCGTTGCCAGGATCCGGATTCATGTGGCAGTCGATGCAGGTACGATGCTTGGCCGGGTCTTTGGCCGTGGCAAAGCTCGATTGTTGCCACTCATCCCAGGTGTTGACGATGTTGGCGCCGGTGCCCGGGGCAAACTCGTTGTGGCAGGATTTGCACAGGGCCGCATCCTGATAGAAGTCTTTCTGATAGGAGGCCCTGTGCATCGCCGGACGGGCATTGATCTGCCGCTCGGCCAGCCAGTGACGGACGCTGCCACCGGGGGGCATCTTCGAACACATAGCTCTCCCTGTCTTTGAGATTCACCGTGACGGCGCCATTGCCGCCAGCGTCTTCCAACCGGGTGATGCGATGGCAGAACAGACAGCTGGTCCCCTCTTCCACCACTGGCTCTCCCGCTTGGTGCGCCTTGACAAGGGAAGCACCACCTCGCTCGAACATGTGGGAGCCCTTGGGCAGTGCGGTCTGGCCGGTCATCACCTGCTGGGGCATGTGGCAGCTCTGGCACCATTGGCCGAAAGCCTCGCCTTCTGTTTCCCGGGCCAGTTGCTGCACCACCTTGTAGTAGGGGTGGGAGTTGCCCATCAGCCGGTGATTGCTGTCGCTCCAGTCTGCGAAGGCCTGTTGGTGGCAGTTCTGGCAGGAGGCGGAGTTGAGCCACTCCTTGGGATGAGTGGTCGGCGCCTTGGCGGGATCCCTGCGCGGCGCATCGAGTCGCAGCCAGCTGGCGAGGTAGGGCAGGTTGCCATCCGAGGTCACGAAGGCGTGCAAATCTTCCATCATGGCCTTTACCTCGGGCGGCGGATTGGCCGGATCGACAAGTTGCGCGCCGTCGCGGCTGTCATGACCCATGCCGCCTTGGGTCTGCTGGGTCATGCGCAGGTATTCACCGATGAAGTCCCCCGCCACCATGTTGGTAAGATTGGCGTGGCCGTTGATGGCGTTATCACGGCTATGTTGGCGATGGGCCTGCATCAGGGCGCGGTTGGTGAAGTTGAAACCGTCCAGATGACAGGAGTTGCAACTCATCCAGTTGTCTCCCGCCATGGGGAAGCGGCGACTGGCGCCGTCGTTGCCGAAGGTGTTGCCCAGATTGAACAAGCGCTCCCCCCGCTTGAGAGCCGCCGGGCGTGGATCTGCTTCGACCAGTGTGGCGAAACGGGGATTATCGACGGTGACGCGGGCGAAGGGGCCGGGACCGCCGCGATTGAGCCGGGTGAGATCCTGGCTCATGGCGTTTTGGACCAGAATATGGTCGCCCTCGACCAGCAGGTCTCTGGGGTTCTGACCCGGCAGATGGCGCAGCAACTGGGTCGCCTTGGCGCCCCCCTGGAACTTCTTGCGTCTGTGGCGGTTGCTGTTCTGCTTGCCGCTGCGCGACAAGTCAAACACCAGCAGGTCTTCGGATCCCGCAAGCGTCAGGTAGACCCGCTTGCCATCGGCGGCGAAGCGGGCGGCGAAGGGGTTGGAGACAATCTGGCTGCGATTGCCGACATTGGGCAAATTGATCTGCAAAAACAGCTGCTTTCGCTCATCGACCCGTTCACGTTGCGTCTCGAGATCTATGATGGAGACCGCCGGGAAGACGGTGCTCTGAAACTGGAAGGGGTGACTGAAGCTCCACAGCACATGGGGCAGCCAGGCCTCGCTGCCATCGGGGGAGAGGCTGATGCCATCGAGCAGGCGCGGCAGGCCCTGGGAGTCGCTTGGCGTGTCGCTGTGGGTCTCGGCCAGGGTAATGATGTGGGGATTGGCCAAGTCGGCCCCCGCGGCGGTTTTCCTGAGGCTGGCCAGGTTGTAGATGGCCAGCTGGCCTGTCATGGCGCGGGTGAGCAGCAAGCGGTCATCGTCGGTGAGTGCCAGTCCGCGCGGGGTGTCGCCAGCGTCCAGATCTAGCTGACGCTTGCCTGCACTGTCATAAGCCTGCAGCCTGCCCGCCTCGAACAGGGTGACCCAGAACCAGCGACGTTTGGGATCGAAGATGACGCCATAGGGGCGATGACCGGTGGGGATCACCTTTTCAAGACGGAGATCCTCATTGAGCAGCAGCAGGCGATCGCCGCTGTAGTCGGTGACCAGCAGGTTACCGTTGTCGGCTCTTGCAACTTGACGAAGATCCCCGCCAAAGCGCACCTCTTCAAGCCGCTCACCGCTATCCCGTGCGAGCAGGGTGACGGAGCCGCCACTGAGGTTGGCCGTGACGAGGCGGGGGGCATCCCCCTTTTCATAGGCTGCCAGGGCGCTGCCCATCTGCTGGGCATGAGCGCCTGAGGCGCCCATCAGCCAGGTCGCCGCGAGCAGGCAAGATAGCAGCCACTTCAACATGGGATCAGGAACGCCATCTGAGCAGGGTCCAGCGCCAGGCGTGGCGCAGCACCAGGGGAGTGAGAAGCAGAGCGCTAAGCCAATGGGCCCAGCTTGCCAGTGAGCCCAGGCGATCGCCCGGTGTGCCATGCAATAGCAACAGCAGGCCACTGCCGAGACAGAGCAGCAGCAAGCCCTCGATGATGCGACCCGTGGTGCGCAAGAAGGGCTTGCGGCTATGGCGTAGCAGACGGCGATGAGAGAGCCAGAAGGCGCCAAACAGCAGTGGGAACAGGGAGAGGGAGAGCAGCACATGCAAAAACAGGTTCCAGCGCGCCAGCGACCAGACAGGGGTCAGCGGTTCCCACAACAGCAGGCCGGAGAAGAACATCAGATAGAGGCTGCCCTCGGCGGCCTGATGGTGATAGGCCAACCATTGCCAGAGGTGTCGTGGTGAGAGGAAAAGACTGGTCATAACGGCTCCACTGCCGGGGAATGACCCCAGGCGCAGCAAGTCTACAATGGGGTAAGGGCAATGAAAAGAATTATCAATTCGTTAATCAATGAATAGAAGCTGAATAAAACCACGGCACTCGCCTGGAGCATACAGGTCGTTGCGCTTCTCTCCTGGCATTCGTGGCAACGCGGGGTGAGGCCGCTCTTGCGAAGAAAGGGACAAGGCAAGTAGAAGAGAGATTGCAATACTGGCAGGAAAAATAGCGACAGGGCCACGGGATTTGCGGGCCCTGTCTCTCTATGCACGGGCTATTCGGGTTGGATCGGCCCTTTGGTTCCGGCGTCCGTGTCGTACCAGGTATCCTGGCCCTTCAGGTTTCGGTCCCCCTGGATACGGTAAACGATCATGCCTTGCTTAAATTCCAGGGCGCCATCACTGCGCTTGGCACTGACTTTCTTGCCATTGACCCAGACGTGTTCGCTACCATCGATGCGAATGGTCGCCACCGTGTTGCCGTCGCTGCTCTTGGCCACCCACTGTCCGGCGTAGGGGGGGCTCTGGCTGGCAGGGGCACTCTCTGCCGCCGGGTTACTGAAGCCAGCCTTGGCATTTTCCGCCTTGCTCTTGTTGATGTCGCAGCCCTCGGCTTCCGACATCTGGGTACAACCGGATTGTTCGAGCTGCTGGCGATATTTGGCGCTGATCCCGTAGGCTGCAGGGGCGGCCAGGAGCAGCAAGCCAGCCGCCGTGATGATCACTCTTTTCATATGCTAATCACTCTTGGTTGGATTGACTCGTCAACTGTAATGCCCCTCTGGTGAAGGCGCCAACAGCGCGGCGTCTGGGGGTTTTGCTCAGGATTTGGCAGGCTTGTGGTCATGATCCGCCAGCCGCTCCGTGATGGCGTAGATAAGCGCGGCGGTGGAGAAGGCGAGGAACACGATGACCGACCACTTCATCTCGGTCTCGTTGCCGACCCCATCTTCGAGGAAGGCCTTGAGGACTTCTATCCCGGCGATGGTGACCAGGGAGTTGATGACGATGAGCTTCAGCGAGGCAAAATTGATCTTGTAAAGCCAGTTATCGCCAAGGGCGGCACGCTGCTCCGGGGTTTTGATGAATTGCACATAACCGCACAGGGCAACCAGGATCAACATCTGGGCCACCAGCACAAAATCCACCAGGGTCAGCACCCCGGTCACCAGATCCAGATAATGGATGGTAAAAATATCGCGCCCCAGCTCGTAGAGCTTGATGGCAAATTTGACCATCAACAGCAATACGCTGAGCAACATGCAAATATAGAAAGGCAGCATCATGAGACGGCTGCTGGTAAGCAATAGATTGAAGCGACCCATGGACACTCCTTGGCTAAGACAGGGAGAGGGATTATGACTCAAATGGCTGTGATACAACATGCTGCGCAGCAGGTTTGCGTGTCGCATTCGCCTCGAATGGTTGCCCTGGTTGCGCGGGCAGGGGAGCGGGGCCGTTGCCCGGTGGCGGTGGCCTGTTCGAATGGGACAAGGGAGTGGGGGTTGGCGCGCGTGGGTTGACTGACCATGGGATGCAAGAAGCCCCCGCGAGCGGGGGCGGATGGCCTTAGCGGCAGAGCTTGTAGTAGACCTCGTTCCACTGCAGCGCCTGTTTGAGGGCCGGGATCTGGGTGGCTGCGTCAATCACCACGCATTCGATGCCCATGATGTCGGCGAAGGTGCGCAGTTGCTCGATATCTACCGCCTGGGTGAACACCGAGTGGTGGGCTGCGCCCGCCAGGATCCAGGCCTCGGCACTGATCTGCAGGCTCGGCAGAGGGGCCCAGAGGGCACTGGCGACCGGCAGCTTGGGCATGGCCTGCGGCAAGTCCACCACGTTCAACTCATTGACCACCAGCCGGAAGCGATTGCCGAGATCGATGAGGCTCGCGTTGACCGCCTTGCCGGCAGGGGCTGCAAACAGCAGGCGGGCCGGTGCGGCCTTCTTGCCTATCCCCAGGTGCTGGACATCGAGCAGTGGCTTCTCGGCTGCGATGGAGGGGCACACCTCCAGCATGTGGGATCCCAGTACCAGGTTGTTGCCCGCCTCCAGGTGGTAGGTGTAGTCCTCCATGAAGGAGGCCCCCCCCGGCAGGCCTGCCCCCATCACCTTGAGGGTGCGCAGCAGGGCCGCGGTCTTCCAGTCCCCCTCCGCCCCAAAGCCGAAGCCCTGCTGCATCAGGCGCTGGCAGGCCAGCCCCGGCAGTTGGTGCAGGCCGTGGAGATCCTCGAAGGTGGTGGTGAAGGCGCCAAAGCCACCGTCGGTGAGGAATTTCTTCATCCCCAGCTCCTGGCGCGCCGCTTCATAGAGGGATCCCCGCTGCGGGCCGCCCAGCTGTACCGCCTCGCTCAGGGTATAGGTCTGTTCATACTCGACCAGCAGCGCCTCGATGTCGGCGGCGGGCACGGCGTCGATCACTTTGACCAGATCGCCGACCGGGTGGTAGTTCACCTGATAACCGAACTGGATCTGGGCTTCAATCTTGTCGCCTTCGGTGACGGCCACGTTGCGCATGTTGTCGCCAAAGCGGGCGATCTTGAGGTGGCGGCTGTCGTGAATGGCGGCGGCGATGCGCATCCAGTTGCCGATCTTGCTCCTGGCTTCTTCATCTTGCCAGTGGCCGACCACTACGGTGCGTGGCAGCCGCAGACGGGCCCCCATGAAACCGAACTCGCGGCCGCCGTGGGCGGTCTGGTTCAGGTTCATGAAGTCCATGTCGATCTCGCCCCAGGGCAGATCGCGGTTGAACTGGGTGTGAAATTGCAGCAGGGGCTTTTGCAGCTGACTGAGGGCCGGGATCCACATCTTGGCGGGGGAGAAGGTGTGCATCCACACCATGAGCCCGACGCACTGCTCGCTGTGGTTGGCATCGCGAGCGACGCTGCTTATTTCATCGAGGGTGGTGCCGGTGGGCTTGAGCACTATCTTGATGGGCAGCCCGGCCCCCTCGTTGAGCTGGCTGGTGATGGTGTGGGCGTGATCGGCCACCTGCTTCAGGGTGGTGGCGCCATACAGGTGCTGGCTGCCGACCAGGAACCACACTTCCAGCTGTTTCATGAATTCCATCTTGGTGTCCTCTGTTTAGGCCTTTGTCTGGCCGTAATAGGCGTGTTTGCCATGTTTGCGCTGGTAGTGTTTCTCCAGCAGGTAGTCGGGCAGGGGTTGAGCCTGGGGGTTTATCTGGCCGGTGAGCCAGGCCATGCGCGCCACCTCTTCCAGCACCACGGCGTTGTGCACCGCCTCATCGGCGTCCTTGCCCCAACTGAAGGGCCCGTGGTTGGCCACCAGCACCCCCGGCATGGTGAGAATGGGGGTCTGCTTGAGCGTCTCGACGATGAGATGACCGGTCAGCCCCTCGTAATCCTCTTCGACCTCCCTTGGGGTGAGCAGGCGCGAGCAGGGGATCTCGCCGTGGAAGTAGTCGGCCTGGGTGGTGCCAAAAATCGGGATGGGGCGGCACGCCTGGGCCCAGGCGGTGGCGTGGGTGGAGTGGGTATGCACCACGCCACCGAGCTCAGGGTAAGTGCGATAGAGCACCAGATGGGTGGCGGTGTCGGAGGAGGGGCGCAGGGTCCCCTCGACCTGCTTGCCCGCGAGATCCAGCACCACCATGTCTTGCACGCACATCTTGTCGTAGCTGACGCCGCTGGGCTTGATGACCACCAGACCCCGCTCCCGGTCGATGCCGCTCACGTTGCCCCAGGTGAAGGTCACCAGACCGTGGCGCGGCAAGTCCAGGTTGGCGGTCAGTACTTGTTCCTTGAGGGTGTTGAGGTTCATGCGACGGCCCCCCGGTTGTAGAGCGGCTCGGCGGCGGCGCCCCAGGCGAGATAGCGCTGATAGAGCCGCTCATATTCGGCGACCCGTACCGGATCCGGCTGGTGGGTGCGCTCGATGGCGCTCGCCATGTGCTGCTGGGCCTTCGCCACATCGGCATGGATCCCGGCCGCCACGGCGGCAAAGATGGCGGCGCCGAGGGCGCAGCACTGATCCGAGCCCACCACCTGGATGGGACGGTTCATCACGTCGGCGCAGGTCTGCATCACGGTGGCGGATTTGCGGGCAATGCCGCCAAGGGCAATCACCTGTTCCACCGGCACCTGCTGGCGGGTCATGCACTCCATGATGCTGCGGGCACCAAAGGCGGTGGCGGCCACCAGGGCACCAAAGAGTCGGGGGCATCTGTCCCCAGATTGAGTCCCGTGATGGTGCCTTGTAGGCGCTGGTTGGCGTAGGGGGTGCGCCGGCCATTGAACCAGTCGAGCACCACCGGCAGATGGGCCAGATCACGTTGCTGCTCCCAGGTGGCGGCTAGGCTGGGCAACAGCTGCTGTTTCTGGGTCTCGATGGCGGTGCGTAGCTCGGGATACTGGGTGGCGAGCTGATCCAGCGGCCAGCTCAGTTGACGCTGATACCAGGCATAGATGTCGCCAAAGGCCGATTGGCCCGCCTCCAGCCCCACCATTCCCGGCACCACGCTGCCGTCCACCTGGCCGCAGATCCCTTTGATCGCGCGCGCGTCTATGGTGGCCTCGTCGGCGATCAGGATGTCGCAGGTGGAAGTGCCTATCACCTTCACCAGGGCATTGTTGCCTGCCCCGGCGCCTACCGCGCCCATGTGGCAATCAAACGCCCCTCCTGCAATGACTACTTCGCAGCTCAGATGCAGACGCTCGGCCCACTCCGGGGTCAGGGTGCCGACCGGCAGATCGGCGGTCCAGCTGTCGCTAAAGAGCGGGGAGTCGAGATCCTGGGTCAGCAAGGGATCCAGGGCATTGAGGAAATCGGCAGAGGGCAGGCCGCCCCAGCTCGGGTGCCACAAGGATTTGTGACCGGCGGCGCAGCGCCCGCGTTTGATGTCGGCCGGGGCCTGGGTGCCGCTCAGGATGGCGGGCACCCAGTCGCACAGCTCGACCCAGTTGCAGGCGGCGGCGCGCACCGCAGCATCGCTGCGGGAGACGTGCAGGATCTTGGCCCAGAACCACTCGGAGGAGTAGATGCCGCCTATGTAGCGACTGTAGTCGGGGAACTGGCCGCCGTGGCAGAGCGCCGTGATGGCCTCCGCCTCTTCGATGGCGGTGTGATCCTTCCACAGCACGAACATAGCATTGGGGTTGTCGGCAAATTCCGGGCGCAGGGCCAGCACCCGACCGGTTTCGTCGATGGGCGCCGGGGTCGAGCCGGTACTGTCCACCCCGATGGCGCGCACCGCGGCGCGCTGGGCAGGGGAGAGCTGGCCAACCACGTTCACCACGGCCTGCTCCATGGACTCCATGTAGTCGAGGGGGTGATGACGAAACTGGTTATGGACCGGCTGGCAATATTGGCCTGCCTGCCAGCGGGGGTAATAGACAACATGGGTTGCGAGTTCCGCGCCATCGTGACAACGCACGGCGAGGGCTCTGACCGAGTCACTGCCAAAATCGAGGCCGATGACGATCTGTTCAGATCCGGGGTGCTCAGACATAGGTGCTCCTGACCATCAATGAGAGGGGACTGGGGAGGAACCATAGGAGATGAGAGGAAGGGGCGGTTAGCAATCGACTGCTGGAAATATGGATATTTAAGCTGTCAATGCCAGAGGGTGATGCCCCTCAAAAAAGGTGCATGTAACTATTTTGCTAAAAACATAGACAAAATAGCTACAGTTTCATGACGTGATCTTGCTCTCCATTTTTTATTGGGAAAACGTTTACAACTTGTGTCGCTCATTTGGACAAAATAATAACTACATGTTTGAACAAGTTTTTATGTGTCTACGCCTTGAGAGGTTAAAGACGTAGCGCCTCCTTGAAGCATGGATTGATGGAACATTGGAGACAAAGGCATGAACAAAATAGTTAAAAGTCTGGTCGCGGTTGGTTTGGCTCTTGGTATAGCAAATACTGCTTTTTCAGCCGAGGAGTTGAAGCTGGGTTACCTGGTCAAGCAGCCGGAGGAGCCCTGGTTCCAGACCGAGTGGAACTTCGCCGACAAGGCGGGCAAGGATCTCGGTTTTGACGTCATCAAGATAGCGGTACCCGATGGCGAGAAGACCCTCAATGCCATCGACAGCCTGGCGGCCAACGGCGCCAAGGGCTTCGTCATCTGTACCCCGGATCCCAAGCTGGGCTCGGCCATCATGGCCAAGGCCAGGAGCCTGGATCTGAAAGTCATCACAGTGGACGATCAGTTCGTCAACGCCAAGGGCCAGCCCATGGAGCAGGTGCCGCTGGTGATGATGGCCGCCAGCAAGATTGGTGAGCGCCAGGGTCAGGAGCTCTATAAGGAGATGCAAAAACGCCAGTGGGATGTGAAGAGTACCGGGGTGCTGGCCATCACGGCTGACGAACTGGATACCGCCCGTCGCCGGGTCGAGGGTTCCTTGAGTGCGCTCAAGGCCGCCGGTTTCCCCGATGCCCAGATCTACCGCTCTCCGACCAAGGCCAACGACATTCCGGGGGCGCTGGACGCGGCCAACTCCATGCTGGTGCAGCATCCCGAGGTGAAGAACTGGCTCATCGTCGGCATGAACGACAATACGGTGCTCGGCGGCGTGCGTGCCACCGAAGGGCAGGGTTTCAAGGCTGACAACGTCATCGGAATCGGCATCAATGGGGTGGATGCGGTGAACGAGCTCTCCAAGTCCAGTGCGACCGGCTTTCTGGGCTCCTTGCTGCCAAGCCCGGATGTGCATGGCTACAAGAGCATCCAGATGCTCCATGACTGGGTAGTGAACGGTGTCGAGCCTGCCAAGTTCACCGAAGTGACCGACGTGGTGCTGATCACCCGTGACAACTTCAAGGCCGAGCTGCAAAAGAAAGGTTTGTGATCGGCGCAGTTTGAACCGTGACATCGATACCTGCATGGCGCCGTTACGTCATGCAGGTTGGTTGGAGTGAACACATGAATCAGTCAGTTCCTTATCTGGAGTTTTGCAGCATCAGCAAGGAGTTCCCTGGCGTCAAGGCGCTGCAAAATGTCTCCTTCTCCTGCCATCGGGGCAGCATACACGCCTTGATGGGCGAAAACGGGGCGGGCAAATCCACCCTGCTCAAGATCCTGAGCGGTTTTCAGGCGCCCACGGCGGGTACCGTCAAGCTCGATGGCCAGGCGCGCGTCTTCGACAGCACGGTCGATGCCCTGGAGAGCGGCATCGCCATCATCTATCAGGAGTTGCATCTGATCCCCGAGATGACCCTGGCCGAGAACATCTACCTGGGTCAGCTGCCGACCCGCCGCGGAGTCATCGACCGGGAGAAACTCTATCAGGATGCGGCCAGACAGCTGGCCAGGCTGGGGATGGACATACCGCCGGAGACGCCGCTCAAGTACCTGTCGCTGGGCCAGTGGCAGATGGTGGAAATCGCCAAGGCCCTGACCCGGGATGCCCGCATCATCGCCTTTGACGAGCCGACCAGCAGCCTCTCGTCCCGCGAGATAGAGCAGCTGTTTCGGGTCATTCGTCAGCTGCGCGACGAGGGTAAGGTCATTTTGTACGTCTCTCACCGGATGGACGAGATCTTCGCCCTGTGCGACGCCATCACCGTCTTCAAGGATGGCCAGTTCGTGCGCACCTTTGACGACATCGCCGAGGTGAGCCGCGATCTATTGGTCAAGACCATGGTGGGGCGCGAGCTGACCGATATCTATGGCTACAGTCCCCGCCCTATGGGGGAGGTGGGCTTGCGGGTGCACAATCTGATGGGACCCGGGTTGAAGGCACCAGTCTCGCTTGAGGTGAAGCGCGGCGAGATCCTCGGCATCTTCGGGCTGGTGGGCGCCGGTCGCAGCGAGCTGATGAAACTCATCTTTGGCGCCGACAAGATGGTCTCCGGCGAGATCGCGGTGTTTGGCAAACAGGTGCCCATTCGCAACCCCATCGATGCCATTCGCAGCGGCATCATGCTCTGCACCGAAGACAGAAAGGCGCTCGGCATCATTCCCATCCATTCGGTGCAGGAGAACATCAACATCAGTGCCCGGCGCCACAAGGCGTGGGGGGGCTTCTGGATCAATCAGAAATGGGAAGACGAGAACGCGCGGCTGCGGATCCGCGATATGCGAGTCAAGACCCCGTCCGCGTCGCAGGCCATCATGCACCTCTCCGGTGGCAACCAGCAGAAGGCCATTCTGGGCCGCTGGCTCTCCGAAGAGATGAAGGTGATTTTGCTCGACGAGCCGACCCGGGGCATCGATGTCGGGGCAAAAAACGAGATTTACAACGTGATTTACGATCTGGCCAGGGTGGGTATCGCCGTGGTGGTGGTATCGAGCGAGCTGCCGGAGGTGCTGGGCATTGCGGATCGGATCATGGTCATGCGGGAAGGGGTGATCGCCGGGGAGCTCTCCCACGATGACGCCGATGAAATCAAGGCACTCAATCTGGCCATGCCGGCACGTTAGTGCTGCCTGATAGTGATGTGACATAACGAGGACTTAATCATGGTTACAACTACCTCTGCGCAACAGAGTGCGGCTATCTCTCCTGCAAGCCACTCCCGGCAGCAATTGACCCGCATCTGGGATCAATACGGCATGCTGGTGATCTTCGCCATCCTGTTTCTGCTGGCCTGCCTGTTCATCCCCAACTTTGCCAGCCTGATCAACATGCGCGGCCTGGGGCTGGCCGTCTCCATGTCCGGCATGGTGGCCTGCGGCATGCTGTTCTGCCTCGCCTCCGGTGAGTTCGACATGTCGGTCGGCTCCGTGGTGGCCTGCTCCGGGGTCGCCTGCGCGGTCGGCATCAACGCCACCGAGAGCATCACGGTCGGCATCTTGGCCGGCATGTCGGTGGGGGTGTTGTTTGGCCTCATCAACGGCATAGTCGTGGCCAAATTCAAGATCAACGCCCTCATTACCACGCTGGCCACCATGCAGATGGCGCGCGGGGTGGGCTACATCATCTCGGACGGCAAGGCGGTGGGCATAGTGGAAGAGGGTTTCTTCGAGCTGGGCAATTCGGCCTGGCTGGGGGTGCCGACGCCGGTCTGGCTGACGGCCATCTGCTTCGTGCTGTTTGGCCTGCTGCTCAACAAGACCACCTTTGGCCGCAATACCCTGGCCATGGGGGGCAATGAAGAGGCGGCGCGCCTGGCCGGGGTCAACGTGGTGCGCACCAAGATCATCATCTTCACCATGACCGGGCTGATTGCCTCCATCGCGGGCATCATACTGGCGTCGCGCATGACCTCCGGCCAGCCCATGACCTCCATCGGTTTCGAGCTGGTGGTCATCTCCGCCTGCGTGCTGGGCGGGGTCTCCATGAAGGGGGGCATCGGCAAGATCTCCTACATCATCGCTGGGGTGCTGATCCTGGGCTTGATGGAGAATGCGATGAACCTGCTCAATATCTCGCCCTTTGCCCAGTACGTGGTGCGCGGCCTGATCCTGCTCGCGGCCGTCTTGTTTGACCGCTACAAGCAGGTGCGCAAGGCGCGAGTCTGAAGTCCATTGTCGGCGTGATCCCAGGCCAGCGCTCCGCTGGCCTTGTTCCCGACGGTTCACCACCCCGGTCAGGGGCGTGATTGTGAGCCAGTTCAATAATTTCACACCCTGTTGGCGAGCAGATAGCGTGTTCGAAGGATGAATCCCTACAATGGACCATGCTGATTTCTTTACCGAAAAACTTTTTTCTGCCATGTCCTCGATGCAAAAAGACAAGCCAAAACAGCTCAACCCCCTGCTACCCGGTTACGCATTCGATGTGTTTCTGGTGTCCGGCATGACGCCCATCGAGCAAGGGAGTGCGCTGGACTTCATCATCGACAGACCCCTTGGCATGAAGGGGTTCATCGTCAACCTGACCATCAAGGGCAAGGGCCAGATCTTCGGGGGGGAGCAGGCGTTTACGGTCGAACCTGGCGATCTGCTGCTCTTCCCGCCAGCTGCCGTACACCATTACTGCCGCGCGCCGGATGCAAAGGAGTGGTATCACCGCTGGGTCTATTTCCGGCCCAGAGCCTATTGGGCGGATTGGCTCAAATGGCCGCGGCGAGTGGAGAACGTGGGGCGCTTGAATCTGGCGGATAGCCAGTTGCTCCTGGAATTTGACCGGCTTTTTCTCGATATCGAAGAGACTCACAAGCAGATCCGCCCCATGTCCGAACAGCTGGCGATGAACCTGCTGGAGCGCTTGCTCATCCGCTGCTACGAGGCCTCCTCCCTGACTGACTACCCCACGGTGGATCACCGGGTCCACGAGGCGTGCCAGATCTTGAGCGAGTCGCTCTCTTCGGAGATCTCCGTCGAGGCGCTGGCCGAGAAGGTGTTCCTCTCGCCATCGCGGCTGGCTCATCTCTTTCGCGAGCAGGTGGGGGTGAGCATAGTGCGCTGGCGCGAAGATCAGCGGATCATCCGGGCCAAGCTCTTGCTGCAAACCACCCCCATGTCGGTGGCGGTGATCGGGCAGCAGGTAGGGTATGACGATCAGCTCTATTTCTCGCGGGTATTCAAGAAACGGGTGGGGGTCAGCCCGACCGAGTACCGCAAATGCGCCACGCCGCTGTGAATGGGGCATTGGCACAAGGCCAGTGCTGTACAGCCTGAGCCAAGACAGCAGACCAAAGAGATGGCGGGGCAGGGCCCATGGAGAGTGACAGGAGAAGCTGGAAGGCAACAAAAAACCCGCATGGCGCCAGGCGATGCGGGTTTTTGTCGTCCGAAGAGCAATCGGACTGAAATTTGGCTCCCTCGACAGGACTTGAACCTGTGACATACGGATTAACAGTCCGCCGTTCTACCGACTGAACTACGAGGGAATTGGCTCCTCCTGCTGGACTTGAACCAGCGACATACGGATTAACAGTCCGCCGTTCTACCGACTGAACTAAGGAGGAATAGCCTGTCTCGTTGAGACGAAGCGCATATTAAAGAGCCGGGCGCCGGGTGTCAAGTCGGCACTCGGCTACAAATATTACTTTTGATGCTGTTTGCCGAAAACTTGGCCGTTATGGGACATTTTCAGCACATTCAGCGACTTGCCAGTGAATACTCCTCAATTATCAAATACCTGAGCAGGCGGGTTACTGACCCGCCTGCAATCAGGCAATAATGATGAAGCCGACAAATGCAATGGCAGCGGTCAGCAGGGCATAGGGCAATTGAGTCACCGCATGACCAACCAGATCGCAGCCTGAGCCCTGGGCCGCCAGCACGGTTGAGTCGCTATAGAAGCAGGCCTGGCT
>NZ_AQGQ01000074.1 GCF_000388115.1 Aeromonas molluscorum 848 | reverse complement strand
GGTCAATTGCGCGCTCCGGCTCCGGGATGTAGGTATCCAAGTGGCCAGCCAGCTCGATGATCTTCTCTTCCCATGCAGCGTCGCCTTCCAACGCTTTCAGCGCGGAACCACGAACTACCGGCAGGTCATCACCCGGGAAGTCATACTCGGTCAGCAGTTCACGAACTTCCATCTCGACCAGTTCGAGCAGCTCTTCGTCATCAACCATGTCGCACTTGTTCATGAACACGATCATGTACGGGATACCAACCTGGCGACCCAGCAGGATGTGCTCACGAGTCTGCGGCATCGGGCCGTCAGTCGCTGCAACAACCAGGATAGCGCCATCCATCTGGGCAGCACCGGTGATCATGTTCTTAACGTAGTCGGCGTGACCCGGGCAATCTACGTGCGCGTAGTGACGGGCAGCAGTGTCGTATTCTACGTGGGAGGTGTTGATGGTGATACCACGCTCACGCTCTTCCGGCGCCTTGTCGATCTGGTCGAAGGCGAAAGCTTTACCACCGAAGTGCTTGGCCAGCACGTTGGTGATGGCGGCGGTCAGAGTGGTTTTACCGTGGTCAACGTGGCCGATGGTGCCGACGTTTACGTGCGGTTTGTTACGTTCAAATTTTTCTTTAGACACGACGTAGTCCTTCTAGGTTAAACCCGCCTACCGTCGTAGGCGGGGAATCTTAAATTACTTGGATTTGCGCTCTTCGATCACTGCCTGAGCCACGTTGTTCGGGGCGTCGGAGTACTTAGCAAATTCCATAGCGTAGGAAGCACGACCTTGGGTAGCGGAACGCAGCGCGGTCGCATAACCGAACATCTCGGCCAGCGGCACCAGAGCACGTACGATCTTGCCGGACGGGCCATCTTCCATACCTTCGATCAGGCCACGACGACGGTTCAAGTCACCGATAACGTCGCCCATGTAATCTTCCGGAGTCTCAACTTCGACCTGCATAACAGGCTCAAGCAGAACCGGCTTGGCTTTCATGTAACCAGCTTTGAAGGCCAAGGAGGCTGCGATCTTGAACGCCAGCTCGGAAGAGTCGACATCGTGGTAAGATCCGTAATGCAGACGTACGCCGATATCCATTACTGGATAGCCTGCCAGCGGGCCGGATTTGAGCTGCTCACGCAGACCCTTATCAACACCTGGGATGTATTCACCAGGAATCACGCCACCTTTGATATCGTTAACGAATTCATAGGTTTTGCCAGCTTCCAGCGGGTACATGTCGATGATGACGTGACCATACTGACCACGACCACCAGACTGCTTGGCGTGCTTACCTTCGATATCCTTGACGGTTTCACGAATGGTTTCACGGTAGGCAACCTGCGGTTTACCAACGTTCGCTTCAACCTTGAACTCGCGACGCATACGGTCAACGATGATGTCCAGGTGCAGCTCACCCATGCCGGCGATGATGGTTTGACCAGATTCTTCGTCAGTCCAAACACGGAAAGACGGATCTTCCTGCGCCAGACGGCCGAGTGCCAGACCCATCTTCTCTTGGTCAGCCTTGGTTTTCGGCTCAACCGCGATGGAGATTACCGGCTCCGGGAATTCCATACGCTCGAGGATGATCGGTGATTTTTCGTCACACAGGGTGTCACCAGTGGTCACATCTTTCAGACCGATGGCAGCAGCGATATCACCTGCGCGAACTTCTTTGATCTCTTCACGCTTGTTGGCATGCATCTGAACGATACGGCCAAAACGCTCACGCTTCTCTTTGACGGAGTTCATCACGGAGTCGCCGGAGTTAACCACACCGGAGTAAACGCGGAAGAAGGTCAGGTTGCCCACGAACGGATCGGTAGCAATCTTGAATGCCAGAGCAGCAAACGGCTCGTCATCAGAAGCATGACGCTCGTCTTTAGTCACGCCATCCAGCTTCAGGCCGTCGATAGCAGCAACGTCGGTCGGTGCCGGCAGATAATCAACAACGGCATCCAGCATGGCCTGTACGCCCTTGTTCTTGAACGCGGAGCCACAGGTAACCAGGATGATTTCGTTGTTCAGAACGCGCAGACGCAGAGCAGTCTTGATCTCTTTCTCGGTCAGCTCTTCGCCGCCCAAGTATTTTTCCATCAGCTCTTCAGAGGCTTCAGCAGCAGCTTCAACCAGGTTCAGACGCATTTCTTGCGCCTGCTCCAGCAGCTCGGCCGGGATCTCTTCGTAATCGAAGGATACGCCCTGATCTGCTTCGCTCCAGTTGATGGCTTTCATCTTGACCAGGTCGATAACGCCCTTGAAGTTCTCTTCTGCACCGATGTTCAGTTGCAGGGGAACAGGGACGCCTTTCAGACGGGTTCTGATGTGCTCAACGCAGCGCAAGTAGTTAGCACCGGTACGGTCCATCTTGTTGACGAACGCGATACGGGGAACTTTGTACTTGTTAGCCTGACGCCATACGGTCTCAGACTGTGGCTGTACGCCACCTACGGCACAGTACACCATCACGGCACCATCCAGAACACGCATTGAACGCTCTACTTCGATAGTAAAGTCAACGTGGCCGGGGGTATCGATGATGTTGATACGGTGCGGTTCATACTGTTTACCCATGCCGGACCAGAATGCGGTAGTCGCAGCAGAGGTGATGGTGATTCCACGCTCTTGTTCTTGTTCCATCCAGTCCATGGTGGCGGCGCCATCATGCACTTCGCCGATCTTATGGCTAACACCGGTGTAGAACAGTACGCGTTCGGTAGTAGTAGTCTTACCGGCGTCGATATGAGCGGAGATACCGATATTACGATAGCGCTCAATGGGGGTTGTACGAGCCATTGTCATCCTCTTACTAAGGAGCTTGTCCCTAGATAATTGAAGGTGCGCAGGATCTTTAGCAGACCCTGCGCAAGCGGATTACCAGCGGAAGTGAGCGAAGGCTTTGTTCGCTTCAGCCATACGGTGAACGTCTTCACGTTTCTTGACAGACGAACCCTTATTGTCAGCGGCATCCAGCAGCTCGCCAGCCAGGCGCTGAGCCATTGATTTTTCACCACGTTTACGAGCGGCATCAACCAACCAACGCATTGCCAGGGCATTGCGACGTACCGGGCGAACTTCTACCGGTACTTGATAGGTTGCACCACCGACACGACGAGATTTAACCTCGACGGACGGACGAATGTTGTCCAGGGCTTCTTCGAATACGGCCAGGTGATCTTTGCCAGATTTGGTGGCAATGATGTCCAGAGCACCGTATACGATGGCTTCGGAAACAGATTTCTTACCGTCAACCATTACTACGTTGACAAATTTAGCCAGCAGCTCTGATCCGAACTTAGGATCCGGCAGGATTTTACGCTGACCAACAACACGACGTCTTGGCATTTCAAATTCTCCGTAACTTCAGGGGTTACCCAAAACTAGAAAGTTATCTAACTAGAAACGAATTAACGTTTGGCCTTACTTAACGGAGAACCATTAAGCTTTCGGACGCTTCACGCCATACTTGGAGCGAGATTGCTTACGGTCTTTAACACCGGCACAGTCCAACGCACCACGAACAGTGTGATAACGAACACCTGGCAAATCCTTGACACGACCGCCACGGATCAGAACAACGGAGTGTTCCTGCAGGTTGTGACCTTCACCGCCGATATAGGAGGTGACTTCGAAGCCGTTGGTCAGACGAACACGGCACACTTTACGCAGTGCAGAGTTAGGCTTCTTTGGGGTGGTGGTATATACACGAGTGCACACGCCACGCTTCTGAGGGCACGCTTCCAGCGCAGGCACGTTGCTTTTTTCAACGAGCTTAGTGCGTGGCTTGCGAACCAACTGGTTAATAGTTGCCATCAAAAGGCTCCTGATAATGACTTCATAAACATGTGAAAAATCCTCCCCGCAGATACGGGGACGCGAAATTTTATGCCCTGTCGCTGAGGGAGTCAAGATTTATACAATCCGTGCCGTAAAAGGACACAGGCCCTGACAGCGATGTAGAGCCAAACTACTGAGTTATAACAATTAATGTTGGCGCTAGCATGACCATGAATGCGGCGATCCTTCAGCCTCAATCAGAGCCACCAATCCCGTCATGGTTAGGGATAACCCGGATCCCTCCCCCAAACCGCGGGCCAGTAAATCCTCATTCATCACATAGAGCCGTTCATCGGCCAATTTGGCCTGCCAGAGCGGGCTGACGGCTGCCACCACCGCATCTTGCATCAACACCAGGGCATCCCCCTGGTTTCGGTATTGCAACGCCTGCTCCAGATCCTGGGTCAGGAAGGGCGAGCTCATTATCAAATGGATCATAACCCCTCTCAGAAGCTCAGATGAATGGCATAACTGGCCCAAATCCGTGTCAGTTCTGCTCTGGGCAAACAGCGGGCCTCGATGATGAGGTCATCTGGCTGCAGGCCGCGCTCAGAGAGCGAGTCAGCGCAGACATAGAGCTCCTCCACATCATAGAGCTCCAACAGCTTGAAGGCAGGGGCATAATGACGCTGCAGTATGGTTTGCGGTCGTTGATCGCGGACCAGCTGCAAGACCCCATCCTCGATAAGAAACAGGGCAAGTGACTCGGTCAAGGCGGAGCTGGCCAGCAGGGCATCGAGTCCTTCTCTGCCCGCCGCCGAACCATGGGGTCCCCGCCTGCCGATAAAGGCGATCTTGTTCATACCCCTCCTAAAATTGCACGAAGCGATCTGCGGTCAACGCCGCTTCTGCCAGCTGCCCAAGACCACTCAGACAGAAGGGTTCGCCCAGATTGAAGTGTGCTTTGCCCACCTCGGATGCCTGTGTCTCGTCCAGCACGCCACGGCGCATGGCCGCCGCCACACAAACATCGATACGGATCCCCTGCTCAATGGCCAGCTCGGCCCACAGGGGCACCAAATTCACTTCGTCGGACGCGGGAGCATGCAGTTGATTGCCGTTACTCACCCCGTCTTGATAAAAGAACAGGTGAGACAACTGGTGACCTTCTGCCAGCAAGGCGCGAGCGAAGCGGTAGGCCGTGCTGGCAGATTGGCTACCATAGGCAGGTCCCGTCACCAGCAGGGCAAAACTCAGACTCATAGCCATTATTCCCAAGAGGTAGCCCATCGCAGAGCCACAGACAAAAAAGCCCCTCCGGGAGGGGCTCATCACAGCGATGCCGGATCAGAGATGGGCTATCGCTTCCACTTCAACCAACACATCTTTCGGCAGACGGGCCACTTCCACGCAGGATCGCGCAGGCGCCGAATCGCCGAAGTAACGGGCATAGACCTGATTGAAGGCCACGAAGTTGTTCATGTCACTCAGGAAACAGGTGGTCTTCAGCACCTTGCTGGTATCGGAGCCAGCCGCCTTCAATACGGCAACCAGGTTTTTCATCACCTGTTCTGCCTGTTGCTCGACGCCACCACTGACAATCTCCATGGTGCTCGGATCGAGCGGGATCTGGCCAGAGGTGAACACCAGCTCACCCAGCTTGGTACCCTGTACATAAGGGCCAATCGCGGCGGGAGCCTGTTCGGTTGCGATTACTTCTTTAGCCATTCATCTGTCCCCTTCTAGACGCTTACTCGCTCTCATCTTCACCCTGCTTGCGTTGACGGATGTAAAGATAGACGGTGTGTTTGGAAATATTAAGTTTGTCGGCGACCAGATTGATCGAATCCTTAATATCAAATATGCCCTTCTCGAACAGCTGGGTCACGATAAAACGGTTCTTGGCATTGTTGGCCACGGTCGGATCGCGATTGATCTCGTCGATGGTGTTATCCACCGTCTGGGCGACCAGCTCCTCGACGCTGTTGGCGAAGGTCTCTGGCGACTGGCGCTCGACCTGCTGCGGGGTCGGGAAGAACTCGGCCACGAACTCGTGAAAAGGCGCATTGATATGCAGGTTGATACAGATAAGGCCGATCACCTGCTTGTCGCTGTTGCGAATGGCAATGGTGATCGATTTCATCAGCGCACCGGTGCGACTACGCGCAAAGTAACTTTGCGTATACTCCTGGCCGGCATTCTCTATGTCCTTGAGCATACGCAGGGCCAGATCCGTGATCGGCGCCCCCTCGTTGCGGCCCGTGTTGAAACCATTCGCAATCTTGATCACCGACTCGTGCAGATTCTCCAGGGAGTGAAGGACTACCTCACAGTGCTTGCCGAACAACTCGGCCAAGCCCTCGATCAGCCCCTCATAGGAGCGCAACAATTCCCTGTCTTCGTCTGTAAAAGTGCGGCTGACCAGCTGTTCCTCGGGAAGCATTACATCCTCGATACCGACAGTCATCTTTTACCCCTGTAATCACGTGAACTGATCCGAGTTTTCAATTGCGCACTGGCAATGTCAACTTTTTTTGATTTTTTGCTCTATAACCTTGCACTGGATCATCCCCTGCCCCAGCCCGGTGCAGGCTTGGCCGACGAATAACTAACAAAAAGGGCTCCCTGAAGGAGCCCTTTTTAATCACTGCAGCTGAAGATTACTCTTCGTCAAAACTACCGGATGCATTGAGCAGATCCGCCAGGTTTTGCTGAGCTTCATCGGCTGTCACCTGCGGTACACCGACAGCACGAGCTGCGGCGGCACGCTGGTTGATCCGGCTGTGATGGTAGGCAAAGCCAGTACCAGCCGGGATCAGACGACCCACGATCACGTTCTCTTTCAGGCCACGCAGTTCATCACGCTTGCCGCCAACGGCAGCTTCGGTCAGAACACGGGTGGTTTCCTGGAAGGAAGCCGCGGAGATGAAGGACTCGGTGCTCAAGGATGCCTTGGTAATACCCATCAGGATATGACGGAAGGTGGCCGGGATCTTACCCTCGGCAACCAACTTACGGTTGGCAATCTTGACGCGGGCCACTTCAACCTGCTCGCCTTCGATAAGATCGGTGTCACCAGCGCTCAGGATCTCGCACTTACGCAGCATCTGACGAACGATGACTTCGATGTGCTTGTCGTTGATCTTAACGCCTTGCAGACGGTAAACGTCCTGCACTTCGTTGGCGATATAGTTGGCGACCGGGCTGATACCGCGCAGGCGCAGGATATCGTGAGCAGACTCAGGACCGTCCGCCAGCACTTCGCCCTTCTCAACTTTTTCACCTTCGAACACGTTCAGGTGACGCCACTTCGGAATCATCTCCTCGTAGACGTCGCCACCATCGGTCGGGGTGATAACCAGACGGCGTTTGCCCTTGGTCTCTTTCCCGAAGGAGATGGTACCGGAGATCTCGGCCAGGATAGCCGGTTCCTTCGGAATACGTGCTTCGAACAGATCCGCAACGCGCGGCAGACCACCGGTGATGTCCTTGGTACCACTGGATTCCTGCGGGATACGCGCTACCGCGTCACCCACACCCACGTTGGCACCATCTTCCAGGTTCACGATCGCCTTGCCCGGCAGGAAGTACTGGGCGGCTACATCGGTACCCGGGATCATGACATCTTTACCGTTCAGGTCGACCAGTTTAACGGTCGGACGCATCTCTTTACCGGCACTCGGACGCTCGTTGACATCCAGTACGACGATGGAAGAGAGACCGGTCAGCTCGTCGGTTTGACGGGTGATGGTCACCCCATCGATCATGTGTTCGAAGTCCAGACGACCTGCTACTTCGGTGATGATCGGGTGGGTATGCGGATCCCAGTTAGCCACGGTTTCACCGGCAGTCACTGCCTGGCCGTCTTTCACTTCCAACACGGAACCGTAAGGCAGCTTGTGGCTTTCCTTGGTACGGCCCATCTCGTCCATGATGGTCAGTTCAGTAGAACGTGAGGTGATAACCAGCTTGTCGGCACTGTTGAGAACGAACTTGGCGTTCTGCAGCTTGATGCTACCGGTGTTCTTGACCTGGATGCTGCTCTCGGCAGCAGCTCGGGATGCGGCACCACCGATGTGGAAGGTACGCATCGTCAGCTGGGTACCAGGCTCACCGATGGACTGGGCGGCGATAACACCGACAGCCTCACCCTTGTTGACCAAGTGACCACGGGCCAGATCGCGACCGTAGCAGTGTGCACAGTTACCGAAGTCGGTCTCACAGGTGATGGCAGAACGTACCTTCACGCGGTCGACGGAGTTGCGTTCCAGCAGATCACACAGATACTCGTCAAGCAGAGTATTGCGCGCTACCAGGATCTCGCCCTCTGTACCCGGCTTGATCACATCATCAGCAACCACACGACCCAACACGCGCTCACGCAACGGTTCGACCACGTCGCCACCTTCGATCAGCGGAGTCATCCACAGACCTTCGATGGTGCCGCAATCGTCTTCGGTGATGACCATGTCTTGGGCAACGTCAACCAGACGACGAGTCAGATAACCGGAGTTAGCCGTCTTCAGTGCGGTATCCGCCAGACCCTTACGAGCACCGTGAGTGGAGATGAAGTACTGGAGTACGTTCAGACCTTCACGGAAGTTCGCCACGATCGGCGTTTCGATGATGGAGCCATCCGGCTTGGCCATCAAGCCACGCATACCGGCCAACTGACGGATCTGGGCCGCGGAGCCCCGCGCACCAGAATCGGCCATCATGAAGATGCTGTTGAACGACGCCTGCTCTTCCTCTTCACCCAAGGAGTTGACATCACGCTCTTTGGACAAGTTCTCCATCATGGCCTTGGAGACGCGCTCGTTGGCGCTGGCCCAGATATCGATAACCTTGTTGTAGCGCTCGCCCGCGGTCACCAGACCGGACAGGAACTGGTCCTGGATCTCGGCAACTTCGGCTTCGGCAGCGGCGATGATGTCTTTCTTGGCATCCGGGATGACCATGTCATCGATACCAACGGAAGCACCTGACAGGGCCGCATAATGGAAACCGGTATACATCAGCTGGTCAGCGAAGATGACGGTGTCCTTCAGGCCCTGCTTGCGATAGCAGGTGTTCAGCAGACGGGAGATGAGCTTTTTACCCAACGCCTTGTTGGAAACGCTCTTGATCCAGTTCTGCGGATTGGCATCCAGATCAGCCTGCTCTGCAGCAGTCAGTACCTTCGGCTCGTCGATCAGCGCGTATTCCATGCCTTTGGGCAGGATCAGGCTCAGGATGGCACGACCAATGGTGGTGTTCTTCAGCTCGGTATGCTCAACCAGCGAGTCATCTGCTTGACGCAGATATTCGGTGATACGCACTTTGACACGAGCGTGCAAATCGGCCAGACCGGCGCGATAGACCTTCTCGGCTTCTTTCGGGCCGGCCAGCACCATACCTTCGCCCTTGGCGTTGATACGGGCACGGGTCATGTAGTACAGACCCAAGACCACATCCTGGGAAGGCACGATGATCGGCTCACCGGAGGCAGGTGACAAGATGTTGTTGGTAGACATCATCAGGGCACGGGCTTCCAGCTGGGCTTCCAGGGTCAGCGGTACGTGGACCGCCATCTGGTCGCCATCGAAGTCGGCGTTATAGGCGGCACAGACCAGCGGGTGCAGCTGGATGGCTTTACCTTCGATCAGGGTCGGTTCGAATGCCTGGATCCCCAGACGGTGCAGGGTCGGTGCACGGTTCAGCAAGACCGGGTGTTCGCGGATCACTTCGTCCAGGATATCCCAAACGACAGCTTCTTCACGCTCCACCATCTTCTTGGCGGCCTTGATCGTGGTCGCCAGACCGCGGGTCTCGAGCTTGCCATAGATGAAGGGCTTGAACAGCTCAAGTGCCATCTTCTTCGGCAGGCCACACTGATGCAGGCGCAGGGTCGGACCTACTGTGATAACGGAACGACCAGAGTAGTCGACACGTTTGCCCAGCAAGTTCTGACGGAAACGACCTTGCTTACCCTTGATCATGTCGGCCAAGGATTTCAGCGGGCGCTTGTTGGAACCAGTGATGGCACGGCCACGACGGCCGTTATCCAGCAGGGCATCCACGGACTCTTGCAGCATGCGCTTTTCGTTGCGCACAATGATGTCCGGGGCGGCCAGGTCCAGCAGACGCTTCAGGCGATTGTTACGGTTGATCACACGACGGTACAGATCGTTCAGATCTGAGGTCGCGAAACGGCCGCCGTCCAGCGGTACCAGCGGACGCAGGTCCGGCGGCAGCACAGGCAGCACTGTCATGATCATCCACTCCGGCTTGTTGCCGGACTGCAGGAAGGCTTCCATCAGCTTCAAGCGTTTGGTGGTCTTCTTGCGCTTGGTCTCGGAGTTGGTTTGATCCAGCTCCTCGCGCATGGTTTTGACTTCGCCTTCCAGATCGATGGCACGCAGCAATGCAAGGATTGCCTCGGCACCCATCTTGGCGTCAAATTCGTCGCCCCACTCTTCCAGTGCGTCCAGATAGTTCTCTTCGGACAACATCTGGCTGCGCTCGAGGTTGGTCATGCCGGGTTCGATAACCACATAGGATTCGAAATACAGCACGCGCTCGATGTCACGCAGGGTCATGTCCAGCAGCAGACCGATACGGGACGGCAGGGACTTCAGGAACCAGATATGGGCAGTCGGGCTGGCCAGCTCGATATGGCCCATGCGCTCACGACGGACCTTGGTCTGGGTCACTTCTACGCCACACTTCTCGCAGATCACACCACGGTGTTTCAGGCGCTTGTACTTGCCGCACAGACACTCGTAGTCCTTCACCGGTCCGAAGATACGGGCACAGAACAGACCATCACGTTCCGGCTTAAAAGTCCGGTAGTTGATGGTCTCAGGCTTTTTGACTTCACCGAATGACCAGGAGCGGATCATGTCAGGAGAGGCCAGACCGATCTTAATACTGTCAAACTCTTCGGTCTTAGTCTGAGCCTTCAAAAACTTGAGTAAGTCTTTCACGTGTTTCCCCTGTCAGGAGTCTAACCTCGGCGCCCTGCTGCCAAAGCAGCGGGGCGCCCACGTCAATTTTCGAACAATAAGAGCGAGCTCTTACTCTTCGTCCAGCTCGATGTTGATACCCAGAGAGCGGATTTCCTTCAACAATACGTTGAAGGATTCGGGCATGCCCGGCTCCATACGGTGGTCGCCATCCACGATGTTCTTGTACATCTTGGTACGGCCATTCACATCGTCAGACTTGACGGTCAGCATCTCTTGCAGAGTGTATGCCGCACCGTAAGCCTCCAGGGCCCACACTTCCATCTCACCGAACCGCTGACCACCAAACTGCGCCTTACCACCCAGCGGCTGCTGGGTAACCAGGCTGTAGGAACCAGTAGAACGCGCATGCATCTTGTCGTCTACCAAGTGGTTCAGCTTCAGCATGTACATGTAACCCACAGTGACCTTGCGCTCAAAGGTGTTACCGGTACGGCCGTCGAACAGGGAGATCTGACCGGATTCCGGCAGGTCAGCCAGTCTCAGCAAGGCCTTGATTTCGTGCTCTTTGGCACCATCAAAGACTGGCGTGGCGACTGGCAGACCATTACGCAGGTTTCCAACCAGGGTACGCACGTCGTCGTCAGACAGCTCGGCGATGTCAACTTGCTTGGTATCCTTCTCGCCCAGGTCATAGACCTGTTGCAAGAATTCACGCATCTCATGCAGTTTGCGCTGCTCTTTGATCATGCGATCGATCTTCTCGCCGATGCCCTTGGCCGCGAGGCCCAGATGCACTTCGAGGATCTGACCGATGTTCATACGAGATGGTACACCCAGCGGGTTCAGTACGATGTCGACCGGACGGCCGAACTCGTCATGGGGCATATCCTCGACCGGGCAGATCTTGGAGATAACACCCTTGTTACCGTGACGACCAGCCATCTTGTCACCCGGTTGGATGCGACGCTTGACTGCCAGGTAAACCTTGACGATTTTCAGTACGCCCGGCGCCAGATCATCACCCTGGATAATCTTGCGACGTTTGTTTTCGAACTTCTTGTCGAAGTCGGCGCGCAGCTCGATGTGCTGTTCGGCAATCTGCTCCAGTTCGATCTGCTTGGCTTCATCTTCGATGGCCAATTCAAACCACTTGGTGCGATCCAGCTTGTTCAGACGATCTTCGCTGTAACCGGCAGCCAACAGCAGGTTGCGAGTACGGCCAAACACACCGTCTTCCAGGATCTTGAACTCTTCGGTCAAGTCCTTCTTCGCTTCCTTCAGCTGCATCTCTTCGATTTCTTTGGCGCGCTTGTCTTTTTCCACGCCATCGCGGGTAAAGACTTGCACGTCAACCACGGTACCGTACACACCGTTCGGCACACGCAGGGAGGAGTCCTTCACGTCGGACGCCTTCTCACCGAAGATCGCGCGCAGCAGCTTCTCTTCCGGCGTCAGCTGGGTTTCACCTTTCGGCGTTACCTTACCAACCAGAATGTCGCCACCCTTCACTTCGGCACCCACGTAGACGATACCGGACTCATCCAGCTTGGACAGTGCGGCTTCACCCACGTTCGGGATGTCGGCAGTGATCTCTTCCGGACCCAGTTTGGTGTCACGGGAGATACAGGCCAGTTCCTGGATATGGATGGTGGTCAGGCGATCTTCCTGTACCACACGCTCGTTTACCAAGATCGAATCTTCGAAGTTGTAACCGTTCCACGGCATGAAGGCGACGCGCAGGTTTTGGCCCAGCGCCAGTTCGCCCAAGTCGGTAGACGGGCCATCGGCCAAGACGTCACCGGCCATCACCGGCTCACCCAACATCACGCAAGGACGCTGGTTGATACAGGTGTTCTGGTTAGAACGGGTGTACTTGGTCAGGTTGTAGATGTCGATGCCGGCTTCGCCTGGCAGCAGCTCATCTTCATTGACCCGCAGCACGATACGGGAGGCATCGACATAGTCGATCACGCCGCCACGCTTGGCCACGACGGTTACACCGGAATCAACGGCTACGGCGCGCTCCATACCTGTACCTACCAGCGGCTTGTCGGCACGCAGGGTCGGCACGGCTTGACGTTGCATGTTCGAACCCATCAGGGCTCGGTTAGCATCATCGTGTTCCAGGAAGGGGATCAGGGCCGCTGCCACAGAAACAATCTGCTGCGGGCTCACATCCATATACTGGATCTGATCGGCGTTCATAAAGGTGGATTCACCTTTGTGGCGGCATGGGATCAGTTCATCTTTGAGGCGACCATCTTCGGACGCGGCCGCATTGGCCTGAGCGATGACGTATTTGCCTTCTTCGATGGCAGACAGGTAATCCACTTCGTCGGTGATCAGACCGTCGATAACCTTGCGGTACGGAGTCTCGAGGAAACCGTACTCATTGGTGCGTGAATAGACTGACAGCGAGTTGATCAGACCGATGTTCGGACCTTCAGGGGTCTCGATGGGGCACAGACGACCATAGTGAGTCGGGTGCACATCTCGAACTTCAAAGCCGGCGCGCTCACGAGTCAGACCACCTGGGCCCAACGCAGAGATACGACGCTTGTGGGTCACTTCGGACAGCGGGTTGTTCTGATCCATGAACTGGGACAACTGGCTGGAACCGAAGAACTCTTTGACGGCGGCGGAGATCGGTTTGGCGTTGATCAGATCCTGCGGCATCAGGGTATCGAGGTCGCCCAAGGACAGACGCTCTTTCACCGCACGCTCAACACGGACCAGACCGACGCGGAACTGGTTCTCGGCCATCTCACCGACGGAACGGATACGACGGTTACCCAGGTGGTCGATATCGTCCACCTCGTCATTGCCGTTACGGATGTCGATCAGGCGCTTCATGACTTCGACGATGTCGTCTTTGGTCAGCACACCAGCGCCAGTCTCATCTTCACGGGACAGACGACGGTTGAACTTCATCCGACCTACGGTAGACAGGTCGTAACGCTCGGAAGAGAAGAACAGGTTCTCGAACAGCTGCTCTGCCGCTTCGCGGGTAGGCGGCTCGCCCGGACGCATCATGCGATAGATTTCGACCAGCGCTTCCAAACGGTTGGAGCTGTTGTCGATACGCAGGGTCTCGGACATGTAGGCACCGTGATCCAGTTCATTGGTGAACAGAACCTCGAAGTGCTTGAAGCCGGCTTGGGACAGGTTGGCGACCGCTTCCAGGCTCAGGGCCTGGTTTGCAGTGACGACCATTTCGCCAGTCTGGGGATGTGCGTAGTTCTTGGCGACAACTTTGCCAACAACGTACTCCACCGGCACCTCAATCTGGGTGATGGCGTCTTTTTCCAGCTGACGGATATGACGTGCAGTCACACGACGACCGGTCTCGACGACTACAGTGCCATTGGCAATGATGTCGAAGGTCGCAGTTTCGCCACGCAGACGCTCGGGCACCAGATCCATCATCAACTTGCCATCTTTCACTTCGAAACCGATGGTTTCGAAGAAGGTGGCCAGGATTTCTTCGGAACTGAAGTCCAGGGCGCGCAGAATAATGGACGCTGGCAGTTTACGGCGACGGTCGATACGGACAAACAGGTTGTCTTTTGCATCGAACTCGAAGTCCAGCCAGGAGCCACGGTAGGGGATAACGCGAGCGTTATACAGCACCTTACCTGATGAATGAGTTTTGCCTTTATCGTGGTCGAAGAAGACGCCCGGGCTGCGGTGCAGCTGGGAGACAATGACCCGCTCGGTACCATTGATAACAAAAGTACCGTTTTCGGTCATGAGCGGAATTTCGCCCATGTAAACTTCTTGTTCCTTGATATCTTTGACGGTGCCGGCAGCTGCTTCACGGTCGTACAGAACCATACGAAGCTTGACACGCAGCGGCGCGGAGTAGGTCACTCCACGGATCTGGCATTCTTTTACGTCAAATACCGGCTCACCCAGGCGATAGCTGACATACTGAAGCTCAGCACTACCGGAGTAACTGGTGATCGGGAAAACGCTACGGAAAGCGGCCTCTAGGCCATATTCACCTTCCGGGTCAGCCTCGATGAACTGCTTGAAGGAGTCCAGCTGAATGGACAACAGATAAGGCGTGTCCAGTACCTGGTCTCGCTTACCGAAGTCCTTACGAATGCGTTTTTTTCGGTATAAGAGTAAACCATAGGGTTCCTCAGCTCGCTGATAAGTGACCCACTCTGTCCCGCAGGACAGCTCTGTCTCAACACCGTTTTGTATTGACCGGGGCGATAATGCGGCCCGGGTTGCTGGTGCACCGAGAGTCGCAAACGGTGTGAAAATGCTCTCAGTCTACAGCGCAAAAAGGCTGGTGAATAAAATTCACCAGCCTTGCCTGTTTTATCAGGCTAATCTACATGAATGCAGATTATTTGACCTCAACAGAAGCACCGGCAGCTTCCAGCTCTTTCTTCAGAGCTTCAGCTTCGTCTTTGGAGATGCCTTCTTTCAGGTTGGCCGGAGCGGCTTCAACCAGATCTTTGGCTTCTTTCAGGCCCAGGCCGGTAGCAGCACGAACGGCTTTGATGACGGCAACTTTGTTGGCGCCAACAGCAGTCAGAACTACGTCGAATTCGGTTTTCTCTTCTACTGCTTCAGCAGCCGGACCGGCAGCAACAGCAACAGCGGCAGAAACACCGAACTTCTCTTCCATAGCTTCGATCAGCTCAACAACTTCCATTACGGACATGGAAGCAACGGCTTCGATGATTTGGTCTTTAGTGATAGACATGACAAAAATTCCTGATGTTGAATAAACTCAAACAACCTAAATAGGTAAGAATCAAGCAGCAGCTTGCTTCTGATCGCGGACAGCAGCGATAGTACGAACCAGCTTGCCAGCAGAGGCTTCCTTCATGGTAGCCATCAACTTCGAGATTGCTTCGTCGTAAGTCGGCAGTGTAGCCAGACGATCAATTTGTGCTGCGGCGATAAACTCACCGTTAAAAGCGCCAGCCTTGATTTCGAACTTTTGGTTCGCTTTGGCAAACTCTTTGAACAGACGAGCGGCAGCGCCCGGGTGTTCGTTAGAGAAAGCAATCAAGGTCGGACCAGTCAATACGTCGTTCAGGCACTCGTATTCGGTACCTTCTACCGCGCGACGCAGCAGGGTGTTACGCACAACGCGTATGTACACACCAGCTTCACGAGCGGTTTTACGCAGGACGGTCATCTTGTCTACAGTGACGCCGCGAGAATCGGCAACAACTGCGGACAGTGCGCCTTTGGCAGCTTCGTTGACTTCAGCAACAATTGCCTTTTTGTCTTCGAGTCCTAATGCCATTGGCTTAGCTCCTGGATTGAATCTGGGCCACCGAGACCCAGAACTGATACATCCCTCTGTGAACAGAGGAAACGATGCGGTGGCAGGATTCCAGAAGAGAAAATTTTCTCGCTGGGTTTCCGGCACCGTCTACGCAGGAAATATTAAGGCGTTGCCGCCTCCTGCGGTCTTGGACGGAGGTCGAAACCCCCAACCAATCAAGGCGCAAAATTATAGATTAAATTTTGCGCCTTGTAAAATCCATCAATTAACCCTGAGCTTCCAGAGAAGCTTGGTCTACAGCAACACCGGCACCCATGGTGGTGGAGATGCTGACTTTCTTGATGAAGATGCCTTTGGCGGAAGAGGGCTTGCCTTTTTTCAGGGCAACCAGCAGCGCTTCCAAGTTTTCTTTCAGCTGAACTTCGTTGAAAGAAACCTTACCCAGAGTGGTATGGATGATACCATTCTTGTCATTGCGGTAGCGGACCTGACCGGCTTTGGCGTTCTTGACGGCCTCGGCAACGTTCGGGGTCACGGTGCCCACTTTCGGGTTAGGCATCAGGCCACGCGGGCCCAGGATCTGGCCGAGTTGACCAACTACGCGCATGGCATCCGGGGATGCGATCACGACGTCGAAGTTCATCTCGCCTTTTTTGACCAGCTCAGCCAGGTCGTCCATACCAACCAGTTCAGCACCGGCAGCTTTAGCAGCTTCGGCGTTGGCACCCTGGGTGAATACGGCAACGCGAACGTCACGACCGGTACCGTGCGGCAGCACAGTGGCGCCACGGACGTTTTGGTCGGATTTACGAGCGTCGATACCCAGGTTGACAGCAACGTCAACACTTTCAACGAACTTGGCAGTAGCCAGTTCTTTCAGCAGGGCAATGGCTTCGTTGATGCCGTACTCTTTGGTACCGTCAACTTTTTCGCGAATAACGCGCATACGCTTGGAAATTTTAGCCATTGTCTTAATCCTCCACTACCAGACCCATGGAACGAGCGGAGCCTGCGATGCAACGTACTTTTGCATCCAGATCGGCACCAGTCATATCCGCATCTTTGGTCTTGGCAATTTCTTGCAGCTGAGCAACAGTCACCTTACCAACCTTGTCTTTGTTCGGCTTGGCGGAACCAGACTGGATGCCAGCAGCTTTCTTCAGCAAGAAGGCAGCAGGCGGAGTCTTGGTTTCGAAGGTGAAGGAACGGTCACTGTAAACGGTGATCACGACCGGAGTCGGTGAACCTTTTTCCAGCTTCTCTGTACGGGCGTTGAACGCTTTACAGAATTCCATGATGTTGACGCCGTGCTGACCCAGGGCCGGACCGACGGGGGGGCTTGGGTTGGCACTGCCAGCTTTAACTTGCAGCTTGATATAAGCTGTGACTTTCTTAGCCATTAGAAAAATACCTCAAAAATGGGTTCAAACGCCTCGGAGACATGCTCCTGCAAACGGCTCCCCAGCTAATAAAGGGGCAGCGAATTATAGAGATATTCGCTGCCCCTGACAACCGTTAAACGTACAGAATTCAATCAGCCTTTTTCGACCTGACCAAAATCCAGTTCTACCGGTGTTGAACGACCGAAGATCAGAACAGAAACCTTCACGCGGCTCTTTTCGTAATCCACTTCTTCGACAGTGCCGTTGAAGTCAGCGAAGGGACCATCGGCAACCCGTACCATTTCACCTGGTTCAAACAGAGTCTTGGGACGCGGCTTGTCGTGGGAATCTTGCAGACGATTGAGGATGGCATCCGCTTCTTTGTCGGAAATCGGTGCCGGGCGGTCTGAGGTACCACCGATGAAGCCCATTACACGCGGCACGTTACGTACCAAGTGCCAGGTGGTTTCATCCATCAGCATCTGAACCAGCACATAGCCCGGGAAGAACTTGCGCTCACTCTTACGCTTCTGGCCGGCACGCATCTCGACCACTTCCTCGGTCGGTACCAGCACTTCGCCAAACATCTCTTCCATGCCATGCATCTTGATATGTTCGCGCAGGGATTTCGCAACCCGGCCTTCATAGCCGGAGAATGCCTGTACGACATACCATCTCATACGTTGTTCACGTTGTTCAGTCATGGCTAATCCTTACACACCGGTAATCAAGTTGACCAACCAGACCAAAGCGCCGTCCAGAAGGAACAACAGCAAGCCCATGATGGCAGTAACCGCCAGCACAATCAGCGTTGTCTGAATGGCTTCCTGGCGGGTTGGCCATACGACCTTGCGGACTTCCAGGCGAGACTCACGGGCAAAAGCCAGTGTTGCCTTACCCTTGGTGGTTTGCAGGGCTACCGCACCAGCGGCAGCAATGACAACGACCACACCCAAGGCGCGGACGGCAGCGAGCACATCGTGCAGCAGGTAATTACCCACTACAGCGGCCGCCAGGATGATGAAAACCAGGCCCCAAAGCAGGGTATCCTTGCTTCCGCCCTGATTCTCAGAACTCACATTCATACAACCTACCTGTATCTGACATTACTAAAGACACAAAAGCCCCGTACGAGACGAGGTGCATGGCAGGGGCGGAGGGATTCGAACCCCCAACCATCGGTTTTGGAGACCGCTGTTCTACCAATTCGAACTACGCCCCTGCATAAGAAAGCCCCTATTATAGGGGCTTTGCTTTATTTATGTAAGCCAA